>CABUUJ010000053.1 GCA_902494715.1 uncultured Collinsella sp. | reverse complement strand
GTGTCCATCCTCGCAGTATCCGGTTCTCAAGGTGCACGCCCCGCGGCTGATCCGGTCCGACCGGGCCGCGCGGCAAGGAGATATATTGCCAGACCGGAGGGCCCCCGCGGGCGGGAATCGCGCACTCCATAATTTGTTCACAAACGAATATGTCCCTCAGTCGCGTCCCTGAGGTTATAACTGAAGCATTGGCTTCTGATATTGGCGATGACCAGCTGTTTTATGAGTATTGAGACATCGGTCATCTCTGGAGCGCTACTTTACCCCAAAGGCATCAGCTATTTGTTTCCCATCGGTAAAAGGCGGGTTTTGTTCGCCAAGCGTTCTTATATATAGATAGATACGGGTTCGAACCCATGAAAGGACGACAAAAAAAGACAGCCAACCGAAGTTGACCGCTTTCTATTCTATGCTGGAGCATCCAGAGGGTGCTTCCGAACTCGTTTTCTCGCTGCCATTCATGCTTTCGAAGCATCTTTCGACCTTCGCAGTCTCATGTTTTGAGGATCTGCCGTGTTTATCACTGTTATCAATGAGTGTGTGGAAGTGATCCTCATACAGATTCATGCGATCCGCCAGAGAACTGAGAAGCATCTTTCTGCAGCCCTCGTTGTCTATCCTCGCATCTCTCAGGTCTTCCGGAAATTCACAAGCAGTCTTAGGGTCAATTTGTTTCTGCTTTCAGAGACTTGTTTGAGAGTTTTTAAAGACAGTTCAAAACAATAAGCGAGACACCATAAAGCAGAGCAAGATGTGCCGGATAGAAAATGTAGAAGAAATATTTCAGCTTCAGCCCTCGCTTGCCATTATAAAGATTGATAAGCAACAACGAAATTATCGCGGCAGCAACATCAGGATTAAAAATATTAGCTGTAGTGAACTCAAATCCGCCGCCAATTATATGGCATGACGAAAGGAGCACTGCACATACTGCAGCAAAGAACATCTTAGCTTTGCTGTCGTGGAATAAATAGAATGCAGCCACAAGCAGAATGCCATACGCACCGCCATCCAGCTTAGTGTATTCAGCTGCCAGTGCTGTCAAAACAATCAGAGCAATTTCTGCAATGTGCCTCTTCCATTTTGAAAGACTTTGTATCTTTTCCAGAATAATCAAAAAGACCAAGGAAAGCAGGAGCTCATACATAACATTCTGTTGCCGAAGGTCAAATAGCTGCCCGGTTTGAACGAAATCGTATATGGGCTCCGCAATGATTGCGAAGACAAGCATATTTCGCAGGTACTTCTTTATGTCATGAGTGTGCAAAAATCCCTCAACTATCAAAAAGCAAAATAAGGGAAATGCAATTCTGCCAAGAACATGAAGCACATCCGAAGCCTCGCTTAGAATCGCCCACTGTTCGTCTGATATCTGATTGTACGATGCGTGAGTCATGATTCCATTGGTCAGGACGATCCTGCTTACATGATCGAGAACCATCGAGATGGCCGCTATTATCTTTAATGTGCTGCCGCTAATTCCGTATCTATCTGTTTTCATTTCTTTTTCCTTTCTTTGGGTGGGCCGTCAGGGGTTCAGCCTGCTTCGCAGGCGGCCGCTGCGGCGCTTTCGCGCCTTGCGCGCTGCGCTGGCAAACGCTCGCGCGTTTACTCAGCTCCGCGCCCCCCGACGGGTTCGAACCCATGAAAGGGCGACAAAAAAGACGGCCAACCGAAGTTGACCGTCTCAACAATCTTTGGGTGGGCCGTCAGGGGTTCGAACCCTGGACCTTGGGATTAAAAGTCCCCTGCTCTGCCAGCTGAGCTAACGGCCCGCGGGTGGCATTGTACCACGGTCTGGGGCTATTCCCAACTCCATTGGCCGTTCTGGAAAATCACAACTTCACGTCCATCAGGCGTAATGCCCGCAATATCGATATCGTCCGTGCCAATCATAAAGTCGACGTGCGTGCTCGAAACGTTGACGCCATGCTCTAGGAGCTCTTCTTTGGACATATCATATCCGCCCTCGATGCACTCGGGGAAGCCGACGCCCAGCGCAAGGTGGCAGCTGGCGTTCTCGTCATAGAGCGTATCGTAGAACAGAACACCTCTTTCGCGGATCGGCGTGTTCTTGGAAATGAGCGCGACCTCTCCCAGGTGAGCAGCGCCCTCGTCAGTATCGATGATACTTGCGAGCGTTGCCTTGCCCACGCGGGCGTCGTAGTCCACCACGCGGCCGCCCTCGAACTTAATCCAAAAATCGTCGACTTTATTGCCGTGGTGAATGAGCGGCATAGCCGAATACACGATACCGTCGGCACGCATACGATCAGGCGAGGTGAAGACCTCCTCGGTGGGGATGTTGGGGAAGAAGGGATGTCCATCGGGCGTCCTGCCCTTGCCACCGGCCCACTCGTGACCCTTCGTCATGCCAATCGTCAGATCGGTTCCATTTGCCGCGGTGTAATGCAGGTGGTCAAAACGATTGTCGTTCAGGAAGCGCAAGTTCTTTTCGAACGCCGCGTCATGAAGCTCCCAGTCGCTCTCCGGGTCCTGGCCATCGGCACGAGCGGTGTGCAGAATCGCATTCCACAGCTTATAGATTGCAACCTCATCGGCGTCTCCCGGGAACACCTCGCGCGCCCAAGCCACGACCGGCGCGCCGGCGATGCACCACGGGTTGATGTTGTAGTCCAGTCCACGGCGGAAGACCTTGCACTGCGTGTTCCTCGCCTTGGATGCCGCGGCCGGCTTGGCGGGATCGATACCCTTGAGAGCCGCAGGATCCGCACCCTCGATAAAGATAAAGCAGGCACCGTCCTGGGCCAAGGAATCAAGCTGCAGGCGCTTCCACTCGGGCGTCTGCTCAAAATAGCTTTTATCGACATGCTCGTACGTGAGCCTCGTCACGGCATCATCGGCCCAAATGACCGTCACATGGCCAGCGCCGGCGACATAAGCCTCCGCGACCACCAAGCGGGCAAAAGGCGCGCACTCGACCGGAGACTGAACGACAACCTCCTGGCCGGGCTTGACGTTTACGCCCTTGCGGACAACCAGACGCGCATAGTTTTTAATCTTGGGCTCCAGGGCCTTCATGCCCTCCAGAGCTTCTTCGACCGTCAGGGCAGCTCGAATCATGTGCCACTCCATCTATCTATAGAACAGTAAAAAGGCGCGCCGCAAAAACGACGCGCCTTATATCTTAGCGATAAGTATGTATGCAAACGCTACTTCTTCTTGGAGTCCTTCTTGTCCTCCTCGGCAGCTGCGCGCTCGATAAGAGCGTTGAGCTTGTTCTCGGACATGCCCTCGGCCTGCGCGCGGTACATGTTGCGCAAGGGACGAATACGAGCGAAGTCGTAGATAAAGTCACCTAAGATGATGACATAGGACAAAACAATGCCGACCATCTGGACGGGACTGGACACCGTGCCGCCGGGAGCGAAGTAGAGCGAAGCCCAAATTGCCACGACGAGTACCATGCCAATGGCGAGCACAATCCACCAGATGCGACGGCGCTTGGTGTAGTCCTCGTCCTGCTTGAGGAGGATATTCGACACCGTATAGATGCGGTCCTCCTTGGCGCGCTGCTTAGCCTTGCGGGCGCGCTTCTCCTCTTTAGAGAGGCCCTCGAGGTTCTCGCCCTTCTCGAGCTCTTTGCGGCGTGCCTTAGACGAAGCCGGCACGACGCGAACGGAGCTCGCTGCTTGGCGGGCGGGCTTAGCAGATGCGGCAGACTTGCGCGCAACCCCGGTAACTTCGTGGGATTGCGTGCGCTTGTTCGTGGCGCTACGGGTACTCACTTATGCGTTCTCCTTCATGCTTGTGAACTGGGAGCCCGTGATGATCTGGAAGGCCTCGCGATAGCGCTCGGACGTGCCATCGATGACCTCGGCGGGCAGGTGCGGGGTCTCCCCCGTCATATCCCAGTTGGCCTTGAGCCAATTGCGGACGAATTGCTTGTCGTAGCTAGGCTGGATCTTGCCCTCCTCGTAGCTGGCAGCAGGCCAGAAACGGCTGGAGTCGGGCGTGAGGCACTCGTCGATCAGCGTGACCTTGCCATCAATAACACCAAACTCGAACTTGGTGTCGGCAATGATGATGCCACGGGTCGCGGCGTACTCGGCAGCGGCCTTGTAGATCTTGAGGGAAAGGTCGCGAATCTGCGCGGCGATGTCCTCACCCACGATCTCGCAGCAACGCTCGAACGAAATGTTCTCGTCGTGGTCGCCGATCTCGGCCTTCGTGGACGGCGTGAACAGCGGCTCGGGAAGCTTGGAGGCCTCGGTCAGACCCTCGGGCAGCTGAATGCCGCAGACGGTGCCGTTCTCGTCATAGGTCTTCTTGCCCGAACCGGTCAGATAGCCGCGGACGATGCACTCGATAGGAATCGTCTGGGCCTTCTTAACCAGCATGGCGCGGCCAGCGAGGTAGTCACGATACTCAGCAAACTCCTCGGGGAAATCCGCCGGGTCGATGGAAACGAGATGGTTGGGGACGATGTCGGCAAACTTATCGAACCAGAATGCCGAGATGCGATTGAGCACCTCTCCCTTAAACGGAATCTCGTCGGGAAGAATGAAGTCGAACGCAGAAATGCGGTCGGTGGCGACCATCAGCAGGTTTTCACCGGCATCGTAGATATCACGAACCTTGCCACGGGAATCCGGACGACGCTCCATCGTTGTCACGTGAGTCACTCCTTACCTAAATACGACAGAAATGCGGGTTCTTTCCCGCATGTTTTCGCAAACTCGGAGCGGCAGGGACGCGGCCCCTCCTTCACCGAATAGCGAAAAGCTAGTGCTCCATTGTAGTAGATGCCGCGTCCGCCGTGTGCTCGCGGGGCAGATGAATTGTAAAAGTCGTACCCTTTCCAAGCTCCGACTCCACGGATATGTAGCCATGGTGACGCTCGACGATCTGCTTGGTCACGGCGAGGCCGACGCCCAGGCCGCCAGCTTCGCGGGCGCGGCTGGCATCGGCGCGCCAAAACCGCCCGAAAATGCGCGACAGATCGTCCTTGGCAATACCGATGCCGGTATCAGAAACGGCAATGCTGACGTGCCTGCGGTCACTGAGCACCGACACCACGACCCAACCGCCCTCGGGGGTGTAGCGCATGGCGTTGCTCATGAGGTTGATAACACATTGCGTGATCATGTCGGGATCGGCTTCGACGACATCGTCGTGACCCTGGGTCTCGTCCGCAAAACGCAGGCGCAGATCGCGGTCGGCAAACAGACGCTCCTGGCCGTTCACAATCGATCGCACGAAAGGAACCATGTCCACCGGCTCAAGGTTGAGCGGAGCCGTGCTGTTTTCCATGCGCGACAGGTCGAGCATCTGCTGCACCAGACGAGCCAGGCGACGCGTCTCGGAAGCAACGGTCTCCAAATGCTCATCGTCGGTGGGATACACGCCGTCCTGCATGGCCTCGACCGTCGCAAGCATCGCCATAAGCGGCGTGCGCAGCTCGTGTGCGACATCCGAGGTCAGGCGCTTCTCGTGTTTCATATCCTTCTCGAGCGAGGTGGCCATCTCATCGAAGGTCTCACCCAGCTGATCGATCTCGTCATCACCGCGCAGCCCCGTGCGAGCCGACAGGTCGCCGTCACGGATTTGCTTTGCGGTACTGGTGATGCGATGAATCGGTTTAGTGAGCATGCGCGACACGAGCGATCCGATAACGACCGAAATGCAGATTGCAACAACCGCGGCGAGGGCCATGGCGTTAAAGGTCTTCTCCCTAAACGCAGAGTCCGCCTTGGTGAGCAGAGCGTCGGAGCCGATGGCCCACAGCTTTACCTGTCCGACATGCTCGCCGGAAGACGTTACAATCTCGACGTTAGCAACGCTATCGGAGTCGGTTGGAGCAGACGAGACCGGGCTATGCGATGCCCTCTTGCCGCTCGTGTCGTCGGTCGTAGCCTGGTTTTCGCGTACATCGGCGGTGGCGCTTGCCGAGGGCCAGGAATCGTCATAAACGATCACACCCTTTTTATTGACGACCTGCATGCCCAGATCGTCGGAAACCAAACTCGACGTTGCGACCGTGCGCAGTTCTCCCGCGGTCCAAGAGCCGTTTTCCTCATATGAGGTCGCCAACTTCTCGGCAGCGGAATTTGCGATTTCGACGATATTGGAGCGTGTGTAATCCGAAAAGACCGTGCCCCACACAACAGAGACAACGCCCACCAGCACCAATACCGTCATGAGCGATGTCAGAGCAAAAGCAAGTGCCATGCGCGAGGGATAGCTCATCGTTGGCCGTGAATCGGAACGAGGCGTGTTCCAACTAGCCTTGGAACCCGCCTCGCTCTCCTGCTTGTGCTTTTGTCCGATTTCAAAGCGCGCAGGTGTCATATGTGATTTCCCTATTTCTCGTCCGACTTATCGGTCTTGGCCGGAGCCTCGAAGCGATAGCCGACACCATGGACGGTGTAGAGCCACTTGGGCTTCTTGGGATCATCGCCCAGCTTGGCGCGAAGATTCTTCACGTGGCTATCGATGGTGCGCTCATAGCCCTCAAAGTCATACCCGAGCACTTTCTCGACCAGCTCCATGCGGTTATACACACGGCCGGGATGACGGGCAAGTGTGGTGAGCAGCTTGAACTCGGAAGCCGTCAGATCGACTTCCTTGCCCTCGACCAAGATCTTGTGGCCCGAGATATCGATGACCAGATCGCCGAAGTCGAGTACCTCGACGGCGGGCTCGTCGGCCTGATGGGCACGGCGGAACAGAGCGCGAACGCGGGCGACGAGCTCGCGCGGCGAGAACGGCTTAATCAGATAGTCGTCGGCGCCGAGCTCAAGACCGATAATACGGTCCTCGATCTCGCCCTTAGCCGTCAGCATGATGATGGGGACATCCGAGGTATCGCGAATGGTGCGGCAAACGCGCTCGCCGGGGATCTTGGGGAGCATAAGGTCGAGCACGACCAGGTCGAACTGATGCTTCTCGAACTCCTCGATCGCGGACTGGCCGTCGCCGACGCCCACAACCCAGTAGCCTTCGCGCTCGAGATAGGCAGCGACGGCGTCACGGATTGCCTTCTCATCCTCGACCAGCAGAATCTTTTTTGCATCTGAAGCCATAACACGGCCCCCCTGTCTCAATTAGCTAAGAACAAGCCCATTTTAACGCACCTGAGCCCGCCAGATGCCGCTATGACGCGGCAGCTCGGCGGGCGGTACTCACAATTACAACGCGTTTATTCCCCTGTTGGCGCCTTTTTAACCCCTCTAAGCTTAAAGAGAGAATAGGCGTGCAGTGACCGTCTCTGGTATACCCTGGCTGTTGCGCACCGTGGCGTACGTAAGGAATGAGTCCGATTTTCCCGCCGTAGCTGGATAATCGCCATACTCCAAAGCGCGGTCGGGCGACAGCAGCGAGCCATAGGTCTTGGCAGAGGTGTCGATCAGGAAATGCGACGCCTGTACCTTAACAAGGTATTTATTCTTCTTGCCAGCCGCACATGCGAGCGGCTCGCGTGACAGGAAGAGGTACGGCCCTCCTTCATTACCGATATACGTGCCCATATTGCCCAGGCTGCCCACGCCACTATAGGCCGCCTCGATAGAAAACACGAAGGTATCGCCCATATATACGGCCTCGAAAGGCAAAACTGACGAAGGAAGGACCAACTGGGCACGCTTGGTGTTGTTGCCGTCGGTCAGATCGATTGCCGTTATGCCGTAGTAGACGCCCTCGTCGTTGCGGACACGCGGCGAGATGGTCAAAATGCCGTCGCTCGCGCGCGGGGCCGATGCAAAGCGGCCCGTCGATTTCCAAATTGTCTCGGCCTTGGATTCATCAAGTGAGCGACGATAGCAAAACGAATCGCTACTCGTTTTATTGCCACCTGCCGAGGGCATTTTATACCAGATGACTGATGACCCGAACGCCGTAAACAGCGGCGGATCATAGTCCTTGCCACCTCGATCGAGCTCAACCACGTCGCCAGAGAGCGAAGCGCCCGACAGATTTTGACCGTAGAGCTTCCACGATGAATTGGCAAAGTTCATCTCAACCCACGCGAATACGCTGTCGCCGGCACGGACATCGTAGAATGCATATCCCGTGCCCTCGATAGGATCCTCGATTAATGTGGTAAGCGAGCCATCGCCCAGGTTGAGCACACCGAGTGTGTTGGCGTGCAGTGCCGATGCGGGCGCCATCATCGCCGCGGCGTAATCGCCGTCGCAGTAGTACAGCAGCGTACCCAGAGGCAGCGTCCATGACGCCGCCGGCTCAAGATCGATGTCGACTGCCTCGTACTCATCCGTAATCGAGATGATTTTGGAATCATCCTTGATAACCTGCGGCTCGCCGGCGGCATCATCGCTGGTGCCCGTTTTTTTCGAGCATCCGGCAAGCACCGTGGCAGCGCCCGCGGCAGCCCCACCGAGTACAAAGCCGCGACGCGATATTCCGTTCTTGATGTGATCGGCGATACCCATTAGGCGATCTCGGTGCGAGCGGCCTCGATAGCGCGTGTAAGCTGGTCGGCGCAGGAGGTCTTTTTCATACCGCAGGTATTACCGGCGAGAACCTCGATTACGCGATCGGCAGGAGCGCCCTCGACCAGCTTGGAGATAGCCTTGAGATTGCCGTCGCAGCCGCCGGTAAACTCAACGCCCATCACCTTGTTGCCGTCATCGGAAAGATCAAGGTGAATATTGCGAGCACACACGCCCTGAGGCTTGTAATCAAACGAAATCATGCGATCCCCTCTCAGAATGTTATTCGAGACGACTATTATCCCCGTCTTTCCCTAAATGCAACGAGGCGCTTTGCCGGCAACACACATTACCAGCAAAGCGCCCTAAAAAGCTAACGTTATGCCCGAACCTACTCGAAGCTCAGCTGCTCCAGACGATCAAAGACCGTGTCGATACGGGTGAGGAAGTCCCACGGATCAAAGATCTCGTCGAGCTTCTCCTGACTGACGGTGCAGCGCGGGTCGGCCTCGAGACGCTCCTTAAAGGTGGGGCCGGAGACACAATCCTGTACCTCGTGCCAGGTTGCCATAGCGTTCTCCTGCACAATGGCGTACGCGTCCTCGCGGGTGATGCCCGTGTCGACGAGGGCGAGCAGTACCTTGGAAGAGAAGATGAGGCCGCGGGTCTTATTGAGGTTGGCCATCATGCGGGCGGGATACAGCTGCAGGCCGTCGATAACGCGGATGAGGCACTGGAACATGTGGTCGAGGGCGATGAAGCTATCGGCCTGGGCGACGCGCTCGGCAGAGGAGTGCGAAATGTCACGCTCGTGCCACAGGGCGACGTTATCGAAGGCAATCTGGGCGTTGGACTTCACGACGCGCGACAGACCGCAGACTTTCTCCATGGTGATGGGGTTGCGCTTGTGCGGCATGGCTGAGCTGCCCTTTTGGCCCTTACGGAACGGCTCCTCGGCCTCGAGCGTATCAGTCTTCTGCAGATTGCGGACCTCGGTAGCGATGCGCTCACAGGTGGCCGCTGTAGTGGCAAGCACGCCGGCAAGGTAGGCATGGTGATCGCGGCTGATGACCTGCGTGGACAGAGGATCGTGGACCAGGCCCAGGTGCTCGCAGACGTACTCCTCGACGAACGGCTCGATGGAGCTGTACGTGCCGACAGCGCCCGAGATGGCACCGAAGGCAACATTCTTGCGGGCGTCCTCAAGACGATCCAGATCGCGCTTGAGCTCCCAGGCCCAAGAGCCAAACTTCATGCCGAAGGTCATCGGCTCGGCGTGGATGCCATGAGTGCGGCCGGCACAGAGCGTGTTGCGCTCCTCAAAGGCGCGACGCTTGCAAATCTCGCCGAGCTTCTTGACGTCCTCGATGATCAGGTCGCAGGCCTGGGTGAGCTGGTAGCACAGGGCCGTGTCGCCCAGATCCGAGCTGGTCATGCCATAGTGAACCCAGCGGCTGGGCTTGGGGTCGCCCTCGGGAACATCGGCATCGATGTATTCCTTCATGTTGGTCAGGAAGGCAATGACGTCGTGGCGCGTGACTTCCTCGATCTCATCGACCTTCGCCTTCTCAAAGTTGGCATGGTCGCGGATCCACTGGGCCTCGTCTTTGGAAATACCGATCTTGCCGAGCTCCGCCTGGGCCTCGCAGGCCAGAACCTCGATCTCCTGCCAAATGGCGTACTTGTTCTCGAGGGAGAAGATGTGTCCCATCTCCGGGCGGGTATAGCGATCGATCATAGCGGCTCCTTTTTGGTTATTGGCACGTTGGTCGTAACCCAACCATTGTACCGTGCGCAGGTGCAAGTATGGGCAGCAGGCATTAACCTAACATTTTGGAATTGGAGCGGGCATGGGGACGTCCGCGTATTTGCGAAGCAAATACGCACCGGCTTCAGTGGCATACCGAGATCCGGGGAAGTGTGGGAGCAAAGCAGGCTGAATCTACCATTCCCGAAATCTTCCTTGCTCCATGGAGCGGGCAACGGGACGTCTGCGTATTTGCTTCGCAAATACGCACCGGCTGCGGTCGCCTATCGGCGACCTTGCCTGCTCGCTATAAACGCTTCGCGTTTATTTAACGCTCGCACCCTGTCGGGTTCGAGTCCCGGCACTTTATTGAAAAAGGCACGGTAACGAAACGTTACCGTGCCTGAAATTCGAATGGAGCGGGCAACGGGACTCGAACCCGCGAGTGTCAGCTTGGGAAGCTGATGCCTTACCACTTGGCGATGCCCGCATATGTGGGGGATAGTATAACGCGGTTGTCTTGTTCGATACAAGGGTGTCGATGCTTGTTTTAGCTGTGGAGAATCGTTTGAAAATCGCGCCAATTGTGGAGATGAGGACCTTTGTCTTTCTTTTCTTACCATCTTCTACCTGCACTTTTATCTGATTGTTGTATTTGAGCTCGATTTGTCAGAAATCGGGCAAGCTTTTGGTCAGGCTCCGGTACTTACCCGCATGAACCTCGGGGGTAGCCTCATCCTACGCGTCGCAACCTCCCCATGCGGCGCACGAGGGATAAGGAGCAGCCATGTCCAACGCACCCACGCACTCTGTCCACAGCGCAATCGCAACAGGTCCGCTGCTCCTGCTCCTCTTCCTGCTTTTCGGCTGCCTGGCACCAGGAGCCGCATTTGCCGTCGATGGCTACGACCAGCTCGGCTTCCGCACTATTAGCGATGATTGTGGGCCCTTCTTCATCGGCAAGTATGAAGCTCAAGACACCTCGATTGCCTACTGCATGAACCAGGAGCGCCCCGGCCCCACCAAACCGGGCGGCCCATGGCTCAACTTTGATCAAGGCTGGGTGTGGCTCGACGACGAGTTCGCGGCAATCGTTTGTCACGGATATCCCACCACCACGTCGTTTGGCGGTTACCATCTTTCACCCGATCGCGCCCGCGCCGCCACCCAGCTTGCCGTATGGATGCTCAACGGCACTACCCATGTCGACGGCACCTACTCCTACACGACCGCTCAGGGTAAAACCAAGAGCGGACACTTTACCGCCGACAATGAAGTCGTGGCGGCTGCGCGGTGGCTCCACGACAGCGCAAAATCAGGAAGCATCAAAGCCGCTCCGCACCGCGCGCGACGCTATCTAGGGGCCGTATCGGGCGGCAGCAAACGTCAAGACATGCTCTATGTACTGCCGGCGGTCTCTGTTTCCTTCCAAAAGCAGTCTGCTGACACCGTTATTACCAGCGGAAACAATACCTATCAGTTTACCGGGGCAACATTCGATATTTTTGAGAGCGCCAGCGGCGCGCGTGTCGGCACCATCAAGATGGACAGCAACGGTCGAGCGCAAGCAACACTTCTGCCCGACACGGCATACTACCTAGTTGAAACGAAGGCGCCGGCCGGCTATGTCCCCCGCCACGATCGTATTGCCTTTACCACGGGGAATGACGGCGGGCGGGTCGCCATTGATGAACAGCCCGGCACCATCAACCTGCGTATCGTAAAACTCGATGCCGCGACGAATGCCGGCCCCCAGGTGGGATCTTCACTCGCAGGAGCAGAGTTCACGTGTGTGTCGCAATCAACCCCTGGATGGGCGCAAATTCTCACGACTGACGAAAGCGGTCGGGCTACCCTCGTCGATGTCCCCTTAGGAACCTTTACCATCTACGAATCAAAAGCCCCCGAGGGCTACCTGCCATCCAACGACAGCTGGACCTATACCGTTGGAGCCGACCAGCTCGGCGATTCAGGCGTAGTCGAGATCGAATCTCGCATTTCCGATATCCCCATTGCGTTTGACCTTGAGATTTCCAAATTCAAGGATTACGGCAATAGCGACCAATCCGGCCTGGAGCAGCCGGCGGGTGGTGTTGTCTTTGAAGTTGTCAGCAACAGCTCTCAGCAGGTTGTTGGCACATTGACCACAAACATCTATGGCTTTGCCTCCACCAAAGATCAGCCCGAAGCATGGTTCGGCACAGGCAAGCGACCCGCCGGTGTCCACGGAGCCGTCCCATACGACCGTGCCGGCTACACGATTCGCGAGGTTCCGGAAACCGTCCCCGAGGGTTTTAAACGTGCAGGGGAATGGACCGTCGGGGCCAATCAGATTTCCAACGGCGCCGAGCTTCAATATATCGTGGACAACCACGCTCTGTCGACGCATCTCCAGATTGTAAAACGCGATGCCCAAACAGGCGCTTCTGTTCCACTAGCCGGATTCACCTTCCAACTCCTCGACAGCAATCACGAACCTGTCTCACAAACTTGCTGGTATCCAGCACATAACGTAATGGACACCTTTACGACTGACGCGACCGGCACCGTCACACTGCCCGAATCGCTCGTGCCGGGCACCTATTATGTACGCGAAACCTCGGCCAAAGAGCCCTATCTTGTCGGCGAAGAGATCGAGGTAAACATACCCGCCGACATGAACCTAACGCCCGTTGCAATCGCCTCGTATTATGACCACGCCGCGACCGGAAACATCAGGATCGTTAAAACCGATGCCATAGACGGCAGCAGCCTCGCGGGCGCCGTCTTTGAGATCCGTGCCTCGGGTGATATCGTGCGCCCCGACGGTAGCATTGCCGCGCTCGACGGTGAGACTGTCGCTACCGTCACGACGGATGAAACTGGAGAAGCACGCGCGGACAACCTCCCACTGGGATCTGGCACCGCACGCTACGAGGTTGTCGAGACTCAAGCGCCGGCAGGCTTCTTGCTCGATCAGACAACCCATATTGTCGACCTTACTTATGCCGACCAGAAAACACCCGTTGTAGAAGCACGGCTTAACGTATCCGACGATTACACCAAGGTTGATATCTCCAAGGTCGATGCAAGCGGTGAGCAGGAAGTGGAAGGCGCACAGCTCACCTTATATGGTCCCGATAAAACCGAAATAGACTCCTGGACCTCATCCGACAAGCCGCACCGCGTCGAACATCTTGCACCCGGCACCTACTCGTTGCGCGAAATGATGTCTCCGCGGACCTATGACCTTGCCGAGGAGATAACGTTTGAAATAAAGGATACGGGAGAAGTCCAATCCGTCGCGATGAAGGATACGCCCATCGAGATCAAAGGACAGGTCGACAAGCGTCAGGAGCTTGTCCAACCTATCGGGAAGGGTCTGTTGGCCAACGGCGATGGTAAAAATCGCGCCGCGACGCAAACCAATACGGATGGACTTTTCTCCTATACCATCGACGCTCGAAACGATTCAACTACCTGGGTTGATGAGTTCACAATTACCGATGATCTTGAGTGTGCCGAGGACGATACAGCGAGATTCGTCTCAATCGAAACCCCCGTCGCCATCGGCGACCTCAACGGTCTGTGCAATGTGTGGTATCGCACGACGCCGTTGGACTCGACAGACGTCGATGAGCCGACAAACGCGACACTTGACGATGGGCACGAAAATCCTTGGCTTGAGTCCGACGAAGTAAAAGAGAGCCTGGGTGAGGATTGCCGCCTCGTCGATTACGACGGCTGGCACCTGTGGAAGGCGGATGTCTCGACCACGGAATCCACCACACTCGAGGCGAAAGAACTCGACCTTGCGTCCAATACCGTCGTAACGGGCATTCGCATTGAATACGGTGCGGTAGCCGCCGACTTTACGCCTCGAAGCGATGCGGATTCTTGGACCCGCGATGATCTCAAAGATGAGCACGACGACCTTGACGATGCCAAAGCAATCCTTGGCACAGACGCTCGGGGCGCAGTCGTACACATGCAGGCAACGTCGGCTTATACGCCCCAAACCGCACTCACCAACAGCGCACGCGTCGATCTTTGCCGCAACGGTGGCGGCGATAAACTTGAGTCGCATGACGAGGACAGCGTCATTCAACGCTGTACCCTACCGCAGGACCTACCGGCAACAGGATCAGTTCCCATCGCCGCTTGCATCACCGCGCTCCTGACCTCGGGTGCCGCAGCCCTATGGTTCGCTCGCCTTAGGTCGATCCCAAAGAAGCGCTAGCGCGATGAAAAAGCGGG
>CABUUJ010000052.1 GCA_902494715.1 uncultured Collinsella sp. | reverse complement strand
GTTTTACCAAACCGCGTAACGGCTCGACGCTGCGCGGGCCGCATTTGGACAATCTGACGTTCAACTTCAAGGGCGCGACCAGAAGGTCAGCGCCCTTTCGTTTCACGTCACCTTGTCTCAAATGCGACCCGCTCGCTGTCCGTCCTCTACCTGCGGCGTTGTCTTGCTCCGGATGCGGCAGTTAGGGACGCTCCTTTTCTGCCGGCAGTTTGGGACACTCCGTGGGTAGTCGTTTAAGAACGTCCCCAACGACTACCCGGGGGAGTTGCCTTCCCTCGTGGCGGTCTTCTAGCAGAAAAACCAAGTGAGTAGGCTTTTTGCAGGAGGCCAAGCACGCGCCAAAACGCCACAGTTCTGACCTGCGGTTTTATCGATCATTTGTCGCGATGTGCTCGGCAGGTTCAAAAAAGTCTACTCACTTGCATCCGAGACACCCCCCAGATAGGCAAAAACCGCCGCGAAAGGGCCCCTGGTCCCTTCGCGGCGGTCATACGCCTCTGATTTTGCGACGATTTTGCCCGCTTGTTACTCGCTGTAGCGGGTGGCTATGGCGGCTCGCACCATGCCGGTGCTCATGAGATAGGTCACCAGGAAGTAGCCACCGTATGCTGCCAGGAAAATCGCACAGGTGAGGCCCACGGTGCCGCCGATGCTCATATTTCCGAAAATACTCACCAGCTCGATGATCACCTTAAGTGCCACAAAGGAGTGCGCCAGGCCCACTGCCAGCGGGAACAGGAAGAATACCGCCTGCTGTGCCATCACCGAATGGCGAATCTGGCGGTCGTCGCAGCCAATCTGTGCCAGCACACGATAGCTGCGGCTACCGTCGGCCACGTTGGAGAGTTGCTGGATCGACAGAATCGCCGCGCATGCAACGACCAATACAAAGCCGATGTAGATGGCTAGGTAGCTAATAAGACCGTTCATTTGCGCTGCTTGCGTGTACATCTCGGAGCGTGTGATGAAGATTCCCCACGACCCCGGCTCCTTGCCGTCAACGAGCAGATTGTCGAGCACAGTGTTTTTAATGCTCTCGTCTGCCTCGGTCGTATCCATCCCCTGTTTGTAGTTAACGAGCAGGCTACTGGAATACGGCTGCAGATTAAGTTGGGACAACAGCTCGTCGGCAACGACGACGGTACCCGGATTACTGCCCATCGCCGAGTTGGCGATGGCCGCCGTATCTTCGTCCGACTTATCGGTTGCGGGCTTGAGCTCATGCCCACCCAAGGTGAGGGTATGGCCGCCGGCCATGTATTTGGTGTACAGGTCGACCAGCTCGCCGCCCATATCACACGTGAGCAAGTACTGGTCGCGGCCAATGTGCACCGGCTCCTCGCCCATCATCTGACGCAGTTTGTTGTACTGGCTCGCCGGCGTCACAAACAGACCCATCGTATCGGCATTGCTACCCCCGAACGCCTTGGGAAGCTTTTCGCCCATGGTCTTGCACATCTCACCTGGGGTCACCGAAGGATCCGAACCGCCAAACGGGTAACTCAGATACGAATCGATCTGCACATGCTCACCGGCAACATCGGCGATATTGACCTTCTTGCCGGTCTCGTCGTTGTTGCCCGCCGACTTGCTCTTGCCGTGCCATGCAGGGTACAAATCGACCGTTGTATCGGCCAGCACCATGCGATTGGCCTCAGACGGATTGACATACCCTTTGTACCCTTTGTAGTAGTCGAGCGTTTCGGGCGTGTAATAGACATACGTCTGAGACACGTCAACAGGGTTATAGCGCTCCAGGTTTTCGTTCATCACATTGGCAATAGACATACCGCACGTCACCGAAGTGATTGCAAGGAACAGAATCATCGCGATGACGCCCATCGAAAAGCACACCGTATTGACCTTGGCCGAAAGCTGGCGCACGGTAAACATGTTGAGGCCGCGCCAATACACGCCGCGCAAGCTCTGCAGCAGCTTGATGAGCATGCCCGAGAGTCCCCAGAACAACGCAAAGGTGCCCACGGTAACCATAGCGGTCGTAATGCCAAACTGGCTCATGGCCCCGTGCAGCTTGTCGCCCGTCTCGGTTAGCGGGAACCCATCACGTAGCAGACGGTAATAGGCCACGCCCACCAGCACCACGCCCACAGCAAAGATGGCAATCGCGATCCAGGGATTGCGCGTCTTGATGCTCTCGTTGCGACGCTCGGCACCCATGAGCTCAATGAGCTTAGTGCGACGAACGGCGCGCAGGTTCAGCAGTAACGTGAGCACAAACATTACGAGCATGCAGGCAAGGGTCAGGTTGAACGCATGCACCGAGAAAAAGAAGTGGAAATTAGCGATCTGTGTCTTAAAGAGCGAGGCCGTAAAGAATGTCATGAGCTGGGAGAGCCCCACGCCCAGCACAATGCCGGCGACAAAGGCGCCGACCGAAACGATCACGGTCTCGAGCGCCATGATCGTGGCAACGCGACCGCGCCCCATGCCGAGCACCTGGTACAGGCCAAACTCCTTCTTGCGGCGTTTCATAATGAAGTTGTTGGCATACACCATCAAAAAGGCCATGACGCCGGCCAAAAAGTACGTGAGGTAGCCGAGCATGCTGCCCATGAGCTCGGACAGTCCCTGCTCCTTGATGCCGGCAATGTCGACCTGCATCGAGACGGTATTGAAGGCATAGAAGACCGTGACACCCAGGGTGAGCGTCAAAAGGTAGACGAGGTAGTCGCGGCCGGCGCGGCGGACGTTGCCCCAAGCGAGTTTACAGAGCATCGGAGCCCTCACCGCCCATCATGGCAACGACCTCCATAATGCGGTCGAAGAACTCTCGGCGGTCGGTGTCGCCGCGGCGCAGCTCGGTGAAGATCTTGCCGTCGCGAATAAACAGCACACGGCTCGTGTAGCTGGCGGCAAAGCTGTCGTGCGTGACCATGAGCACCGTAGCGCGTAGACGGCGGTTAAGAGCCTCCAGGCTCTCGAGCAGCAGGCGGGCGCTCTTGGAATCGAGGGCGCCGGTGGGCTCGTCGGCCATGATCATGGTGGGATCGGTGACGAGCGCGCGAGCCGCGGCAACGCGCTGCTGCTGGCCGCCGGACATCTGGTAGGGATATTTGTCGAGCACCTGGCTGATGGACAGGCGCGCTGCCACATCCTGCACGCGGGTCGAGATCTCCGCCGAGTTTGTGCGGGCGATGGTGAGCGGCAGGGCGATGTTCTCGCGTGCCGTGAGCGTATCGAGCAGGTTGGAGTCCTGGAAGATAAAGCCGAGCTCCTCGCGGCGGAACTGCGAAAGCTTAGCCTGCTTCATGCGTGTTACGTCCTGCCCGTTGATGCGGATCGTGCCACTTGTAGCGCTATCGATGGTCGACACGCAGTTGAGCAACGTCGACTTGCCCGAGCCCGAAGCGCCCATGATGCCAACGAATTCGCCGCGGTTGACGGTAAAACTGACGTCGTTGAGCGCGCGGGTCACGTTGCCCAGCGCTCCATATACCTTTTCGAGATGCGCGACCTCCAGTACCGGGGTCGCCATGTGCGTGGTTTGCATACCGAGTCCTTTCTTGCGATTAGTCTACGGCATCTATAGTCGCAAGAAGACGAGTCGGCTACCATCGATATGGCTTACGCTTGCCTTACCGTTGTGTAAGGTACGGGTAGCTAGCCTGCCACGTCCTGATATTGAGAGAGGACTCCTGTTGAAGACTGTTCATGTTGCTGCTGGGATCATTCGCAAGGAAGGATCCGACGAGCTACTGGCCGTGCAGCGCGGCTATGGCGACATGCAGGGACTTTGGGAGTTCCCGGGCGGCAAGCTCATGCGCGGCGAGACGCCCGAAGACGCCGTACGCCGCGAGCTTATGGAAGAGTTGCAGGTAAAAGTCACCAACCTGCGCGATTTCTATACCGTTGAGTATGACTACCCTAATTTTCATCTCTCCATGGAGTGCTACTACTGCTCGCTCGCTGATGAATCCGGTGAGCCCCAGAAGCACGACCGCCAGCTCGATATCCGCTGGATTCCGCGCACCTCGCTTGCCACGGTTGAGTGGATGCCCGCCGACAAGGGGCTCATTGATGCCCTGATTGAGCTGAAGGAAGACCGGCTTGAGGCTAACGGCGCCGCCAACGACGCCGAGGCCACCACGGCAGACGAATCTGCTACCAAACCCAAACGTAAACCCAAGCGCCGCAGCAAAAAGCGTCCCAAGCCCGGTCTGCTCGACGGCATCGATACCTCGGACCTCTCCGCTGACGAGCGCGAACTGGTCCGCCGTCGCGCCGCCATCAAAAAGTCCATGAAGGGCAACAAGCGCGCCAACACCAAGCCCGAGCTGCTCGTACGACAGCGCCTGCGCGCAGCGGGCCTTACGGGTTATCGCTTGGAATGGAAGGTTCCCGGCAAGCCCGACATCGCCTTCCCCGGCCGCAAGATCGCCATTTTCGTCAACGGCTGCTTTTGGCACCGCTGCCCCAAATGCAACCCAAGTCAGCCCAAGCGCAATGTTGAATTTTGGGAGGCAAAGTTCCGTCGCAACGTCGAGCGCGACCGCGCTGCCGTGGCAGCACTCACTCAAATGGGCTGGACGCCCATAACCATCTGGGAATGCGAGCTCAAAAAAGACCGCATCGATGCCACCATGGAAAAGGTCATCGAGCAGGTGCGGGCCGCAGAGCCGCAGCGCTAGGAACAAGCCGTCCACACGCCCCACACAGGCGAGCCACATCCACGTCACAAACCTTAGAAAGCCCTTAAGTCCAAAACCTTTCAAGAGTGTTACTCGATAGCTTTGACCTGCGGTTTCATCGCAACGTCAAACCTCATTAAGCTTTTCTTTAGCGATTCTTTGCAACAGCCGCGGCATAATGCTGCCAACGCACGGGACCTAGCAGCATACCCCGAGCGCAATCTTTTGGTGGACATCGAGGAGGCCGTACAAGCATGCATTCTTCCAATGCCGTAGCACGGCAGCCATCCCCAAAACATGCAGACCTTTTCTCCTTCCCCCCGACACAGAGAGACGGCCTCCTCGACTCCCCCGCCACAAAAGCCAAACGCTCAACTGATCAGAGCCTCAACTTACGAGCATCCTTCGAAAAGCTCCAAGCATCCCTAAACAAGGCGTTCCCCGAACAGGCAAGAGCAATCTAAGCCCATCGCGCTTTATACTGATGCCATGCGAAACATGGATCACATAGAATTGCACCGCGGAGGACGCGAGGAAGCGTTTCCCGAGACCGCCGAAGACTGGCCCTATATTGCCGAACGCGCAGAATTCGCTCGCTATCCGGGCAATTCCGTCCCCTGGCACTGGCATTCCGAAGTTGAGCTTTTCTACATGGAGCAGGGAGCGATTGACTATCGAACGCGCGCGGCTCATGAACACGTGCGCTTTGAGGAAGGGTCCGCCGGCTTTATCAACGGCGGCGTTTTGCACAGCACGCTGCAATCACCCAATTCGGCGCCAGCCATTCAAATGCTGCATATCTTTCAGCCGTCGATGCTCGGCGATCCCGCGGGACGCCTCCAAAAGCGCTATATCAATCCTTTGCTGCAATGTCGAGGCGTCGATGTGCTCAAATGGTCGCCCACCAACCCCGACGATATGCCCTTTATCGATTTGCTAAAGAGTTCCTTTAACCATGACCTTCAACGGCCGCAGAACGATATGGCGCTTCGGAATAGCTTGTCAGAGCTCTGGATTCAGATTTACGCCAAGGCCGAACCGCTCTTTTCCTCCGACAACGCCTCTTGGATGACCAACCGCGACGTACAGTTCAAGGCAATCCTGGACTTTATCCGCGCAAACTATGCAGCCGCTATAGATGTGCCCCAGATGGCATCTGCAGCCGGCGTAAGCGAAAGAGAGTGTTACCGCATTATCGAAGCTTGCGCAGGAACGACCCCGGCGGCATATCTGCGCGCATACCGCGTAAACCGTGCTTGCGAACTTTTGGCACACACCACGCGAACGGTCCAGACAGTCGCGCGCCAATGCGGCTTTGCGACAGCAAGCCATCTTGGCCAGGTATTTAAAGAACAAATGGGATGCACTCCTTCGAGCTATCGAGCAGCGAGGCAGAATCTCGATAGTACCAGGCAGAAATCCCGCTAGCCCTTCTTCTGTCACTGCATCAAACTTGCAGGCAAACAACAGAGAGGAGCAATCATATGAAGTACTTTGACTATATCGTGTTTGACGTTGATGGGACATTGGCAGATACAGAAGAAAGCGTGCTGTCATCGCTTGGCCAGATTGTCCAAGAAGAAACCGGCAAAACGCTCCCCCGACACGAGCTTGAATTTGCCCTCGGCATACCCGGCAAGAACGCCCTTGAGAAACTTGGGATCTACTCACAGGCAACGCTGGATCGCTGGTGCCAAGTTGCCGCCAGCTTTAAAAGCACCATCAGCGTGTTTCCCGGCTTGCACGAAGTTATCGCAACACTCTCCGACAACGGCTGCAAACTTGGCATCGTCTCCTCACGTGCGCGCGACGAATACGCAGAAGAAATTGCACCCCTTGGCTTCGATAAGTATTTTGAGCACATCATCCTTGTCGAAGACACAACCGAACATAAACCCGCACCCGCTCCCATGCTCGAATATCTCCGGCGTACGGGCGCGAATCCTGGCAACGTCGTCTACGTTGGCGACACCGTCTACGATGAACAATGCGCAACTTCAGCAGGGGTCAGTTTTGCCAGAGCGGCATGGGGATCACACCAAGATATCCCAAACGCCACCTACAACCTCAAAACCCCCAACGACCTGCTAACCCTAACAACCAAGTAACCCCCGCGCCCCACCCTTTCAGCCCCAACACCACAAGGGCGACGACCTCGAGCAGGTCAACCTGGGAGGGACGAGGGCTTAGTTCCCCAATCTTTCCGCAGGGGGCAAAAAGCAACGTCTTATTTTTCCGACACTAACGCCACAAGGGCGATTGAGCAGGACGGTTTGGGCGGGTCCCGTACTTAGTTTCCAAAATCATTCCGCAGCGCGAAGGCCCCCGTTGTCAACGCTTTGAAGAAGCGAGACAACGGGGGCCTTCATGCGCGAGGACGTTTTGGAAACTAAGTACGGGACCCGCCCAAACCGTCCGGTGGGATCAGAGTACCCTTGCTGTTACTCTGCTTTGCCCACAGAGTTGAGGTTGGTCATGCGGATCTTAACCAGCTCGGTGATCTCACGCATGCCCTCCTTGGCCGGCTTCTTGGGATCGAAGCAGGCGGGGTTCTCGGCCATGTAGGCCATGAAGCCCTTGGTGTAGGCCTGACGCAGCTCGGTGGCGTAGTTAACCTTGCAGATGCCGTTCTTCACAGCCTCGGCAACCTGCTCATCGGGCACACCGGAGGTGCCGTGCAGGACCAGCGGCACGTCGACGGCGTCGCGGATGGCCTTGACCACGGACTGCTCGATGTGCGGATCGCTCGTGTACACACCGTGGCTGGTGCCAACGCCAATTGCGAGGGAGGTGCAGCCGGTACGCTCGACGAACTCCTTGGCCTCGGCCGGATCGGTGTAGGGGCTCTCGCCCTCAACCGCGGGACCGTCGTCCTCCTTGCCGCCAACCTTACCGAGCTCAGCCTCGACGGGCACGCCCATGGCGCGGCCAGCGTCGGCGACGGACTTGGTCAGAGCGATGTTGTCCTCGAAAGACTCGTGCGAACCGTCAATCATGACAGAGGTGTAGCCAGTGCGGAAAGCCTGCATGCAGCGGTCATAGCCATCGCCGTGATCGAGGTGCAGAGCGACGGGCACGGAAGCGCGCTCGGCGGCAGCCTTGACCATGCCGTAGAAGTAGTCCAGACCAGCGGTCTTGATGGTGCCCGGGGTGGTCTGCATGATGACGGGGGACTTGGTCTCCTCGGCAGCAGCCAGAACGGCCATAACAAACTCGAGGTTCTCAACGTTGAACGCGCCGACGGCGTAGTGGCCGGCCTGAGCGTCCTTGAGCATCTTTTCGGTGGTAACAAGTGCCATGAGCGTTTGCTCCTCTCCCTCGCCCGCATCTGGACATCGGGCGTAGTTGTTCACAAGGCGTTTTACCTTGCGTTTTACTGCGCTCATTGTATGAAATTCAGCGTCTTTGCACGTGCGAGATATTGAGCCCATGCAGGTCAATACCGTCGTTTTTGAAAAGTAAACGGAAGGAATTGGAGCCGAGTGGGCGTGTTCGATATTGAATTTTGGGCGTTGAGCGTCTTTCTTTTATAGAAAAGATAAGTAATCGAAAGGTGTTTTCTTACTCAAAAAGAAAATGAACGAAAATAGAGTCAACACAATTCCTGCAAATTTAGCCGAGAATGGAGCAAGCATGGCCCAAGCCACCAACCGTGCTTTTGCCGACGAACGCCGTACCGCCATTATGGAAATGCTCGATCATAACGCCTCGGTGCAGGTAGCAGAAATCGCCCAGACCTTTGGCGTGTCCTCCGTTACCGCCCGCGCCGACCTGGACGCGCTCGCCGAAGCAGGCAAGCTGCGTCGCACGCATGGTGGCGCCGTATCGCTCCACAAGCGTCTGACTGTTTCCACGCAGGATCGCCGCATCAATGTCAACGTCGCCGCCAAGCAGGCCATCGCGCAAAGCGCCATCGAGCTCGTCAATGACGGCGACACGCTGCTCGTTGACTCGGGCACCACGGCGCTCGAGTTCGTCCGGCTCCTCGATCAGCGCGACGGCATCACCGTTATCACGGCCGACATTACCATCGCCGATTACATCGACGAAAGCATGCCCTCGGTCGATGTCGTCATGCTGGGCGGGGCGCTGCGCAAAGGTCATCGCTATCTGTACGGCCCACTTACCATGCAGGCGCTCCAAATGGTCCACGCCGATCTTGCCGTCATGTGCCCCGGCGCCTTTGTCTCCAGCTGCGGCTTTACGACCGACTTTCCCCAGATGGCCGAGACTAAAACGGCTATGATCGCCGCGGCCCATCAAAGCGTCGCCCTCATGGACGCCAGCAAGGTTAACGGACGCGGCATGTACCGCTTTGCCGAGCTGACCGATGTCGACGCCATCGTGATGGACCGAGACTCCGAAGGCGCCGTCGCCACCTCAATCGCCAAGACCGCCGACGGCGCACGTCCAGCACTCATCATCGCCGCCAACTAAATAAAAACCACCACAAAGTGCCTGTCCCCTTTGTGGTGGTTGTGATGGCTGAGCGTCAAAAGTGAGCGTGTCGCTACTTGGACAGCTCGTCGGCGAGGGCCTCGATCTGGGCGCGCGAGGCTTCGTTGAGCGAGCCCAGCACAGTCACCTTGTTCTGCGTCAGGGTGATGTCCTTCATGCCCTCGAGCTCCTTGGTCATAACCTTGGCAGCCGCGGGTGCCCAAGAGCCGGCCTCGACGAGCGCCACCGTACGGTTCTGGTAGGCGTGCTCGGCGAGCGTATGGATGAAGGTGCTCATGCACGGGAAGATCTCGCCCTGATAGGTGATGGAGGCGAGCACCAGACGGTCGTAGCGGAACGCATCCTCAACGGCCTCGGCCATGTCGTCACGAGCCAGGTCAAAGACGGAGACCTTCTGGCCGCGAGCCTCAAGCGCAGATGCGAGCTCCTCGACGGCAGCCTTCAGATGCCCGTACACGCTCGCATAGGCAATCGTGATACCCTCGTCCTCGGGCTGATAGCTCGACCAGGTGTTATAGGTGTCGAGGTAGTAGCCCAGGTTCTCAGTCAGCACGGGGCCGTGGAGCGGGCAGATAATCTGGATGTCCAGGTCGGCGGCCTTCTTGAGGACGGCCTGCACGAACTTGCCGAACTTACCGACGATGCCAAAGTAGTAACGGCGCGCTTCGCAAGCCCAGCCCTCGGGATCCTCGATGTCGTTGGCGCCAAACTTGCCAAAACCGTCGGCACTAAAGAGCACCTTGTCGGTGGACTCGTAGGAGAAGAGCACCTCGGGCCAGTGAACATTGGGGGCACCGACAAAGGTTAGGCTGTGGCCGCCCAGGTCGAGCACGTCGCCATCTTTGACGACCATCTTGCGCTCGGGGAAGTCGGTGCCAAAGTAGTTGACCATCATACGGAAGGCGCCCATGCTGGCAACAATCTGCGCCTGGGGATAGCGCTCCATAAAGGCGGCGATGCCGGCGGAGTGATCGGGCTCCATGTGATGGACGATCAGGTAGTCGGGCGTGCGGCCATCGAGCACGGCCTCGAGGTTGCCGAGCCACTCGTCAACAAAACCGCCGTCGACTGAATCGGCGACAGCGATCTTTTCGCCCAAGATAACGTAGCTGTTGTATGCCATGCCGTTCTCGGACACATCGTACTGGCCCTCGAACAGGTCAATGTCGTGATCGTTAACGCCAATGTAGCGGATATCCTTGGTGATCTCCATCAGGCAAAGCCTCCTAGATAGACAAAAGAACCCGTCTATCATAACACTCGCCTTCATAGCCACGGCTATCCGTCAGCATCCTTACCGATTGTAATTGAGGCGGAATATACTGCCGTTGACCTGCACAAACTATGCGCGCAGTATCGCCGTGCTATGTCGAATAATGAGCTGGCCGGGAATACGAATGGCAACGGTTTTGTCCGTTGCCCCCGCCTTGGGAACCGCGTGCTCGAACACCTCGCGTCCACGCTGATGCAAATCGAATCGAACGGTCGTGAGCTCGTTGTGTGCCACAAAATCATCGAGCGAATCGTCGACGCCCACCACGCTCACGTCCTCGGGCACGCGCAGACCGCTATCGCGCAGCGCTGCAATCGCACCATTTGCCATCTGGTCGTTTGCCGCGTAAATCGCCGTCATGGTGCGATCGTGCTCGGCCAGGTACCTGCCGGCCTCGTAGCCGCTGTTGGCAGACCAGTCGCCCTCGAGCGGCTCTGCCGGCTCGATGTGTTTACGCTCGAGTGCATCCTGCCAACCGGCGCGACGAAATTGCTCGTCGACCGAGAATGACGGGCCGCCAATATAGCGAATCTGCTCGTGCCCTAGCTCAAACAGGTGATCCATAAGCAATAGCGAGCAGCCGTAATGGTCGGAATCGACCGTGGTCACCCGCGGGTGCGCGTACATGGTAACGATGACCGTGCCAATGCCCGGCAGTGGATCAAACGTCTCAAAATCGGGCGCCATGCGACTCATACCGATGATGATGCCGTCCACCGGCAATGCGGCCATACGACGCGTGGCCTCGGCAAGCGAAAACTCCTCGGTCTTGGACATCTCGACCAGCGTGATGGCGCAATTATGCTCGCGAGCAGCGCTGGCGATGCCGTCGATCATTGAGAGGTTGCCGAACTTGGTGACATCGTTGACGCACAGGCCGACCGAATGATAACGGCCGTCGCGCAGCGAGCGACCGGCATAACTCGGACGAAAGCCGAGCTTTTGCATAGCGGCCTGTACGCGCTGGCGCGTCTGCTCGTTAACGTTAGGCAAGCCGTTGGCGACGCGCGAAACCGTCTGCTGCGAAACGCCGGCAGCGCGGGCGACGTCGGCCATGGAGACCGGACGCGAACTGGTATCGTTGGACGGGCGCCTTGCCACAGGATCACCTTCACCCTTGCGAGATCTGAATAGCGTGAATGCCGGCCCGGGCAGAAATACATCCCGCGCCGAGGCCCGCTATCGTCGGACGCATGTTAACGTACTCTACTTTTTCTATCTGCATCTCTTCTGCTTTATAAGTCCATACGGCAGTACCGTTCACGGCTGAATTTCTACCGATTACCAGATTCTCAAAAAGTGACAAGCGATGTGTTATGAGTACGTTAACATAGCCCGTAACGTGCGGTATCGTGAACACTTGGTTCATGCCGCTTTAAGTTGTTAACGTACTCATAACGACGCAAAACCCACCCGGGCGCGCCAAGGAAAGGACTCCCATGACCACCCCCGACGAAAAGACATTCGCCACGCTCACCAAACTGTTTGAGGAGGAGTTTGGCCCCATCGGCGACCGCCAGGTGCTCTATGTGCACGCGCCCGGCCGTTCCGAGATCAGTGGCAACCACACCGACCACGAGGGCGGCCACGTTATCGCCGGCTCGCTCGATGTCGCCGTCGACGGCATCGCCGTGGCAACCGATTCCAACAAGGTTCGCGTAGCCGACGAGGGCTATCCCACGTTTGAAATCGCGCTCGACACGCTAGACGTTCAGGAGTCCGAGAAGGGCACGTCCGCGAGCCTCGTCCGCGGCATGGCCCACGAAATCGCTGCTCTGGGCGTTGAGCCCCAGGGCTTCGACTTCGCCTTCACCTGCTCTGTCCCCTCGGGCGGCGGCCTTTCCAGCTCCGCTGCTGTCGAGGCGGCATACGGTCGCGCCATGGAGACGCTCTGGGGAGCACCCGCCATCGAGCCCGTCGCGCTCGCCCAGATGAGCCAGCGCACCGAGAACAACTATTACGGCAAGCCCTGCGGTCTGATGGACCAGGCCGCTGTGTGCCTGGGCGGCCTTGCCTACATGGACTTTGAGGACCAGGCTCAGCCTAAAACCCAGAAGCTCGAGCTCAATTTTGAGGATCACGGTTATGCGCTCGTGCTCGTTAAGGTTGGCGCCGACCATGTGGCAGCTACCGACGACTACGCCGCCGTTCCGCGCGAGATGCAGGACGTCGCTGCCGAGTTTGGCAAGGCACGCCTGTGCGAGGTAAACGTGGCGGACTTTGACGCCAAGCTCCCCGAGCTGCGCGCCAAGCTGGGCGACCGCGCCTGCCTGCGCGCCGTTCACTACTGGTACGAAAACGGCCTGGTCGATAAGCGCTGGGCTGCCCTGAACGCCGGCGACATCGATCAGTTCCTGGTCCTGACGCGCGAGTCCGGCGCCAGCTCTGCCATGTACCTACAGAATGTCGTTGCCAAGCTGGGCTCCGAGCAGCCCTCGATGTATGCCCTGGCACTGGCCGAGCACGTGCTCGATGGCCGTGGCGCCGTCCGTATCCACGGTGGCGGCTTTGGTGGCACCATCCAGGCCTTCGTGCCGCTCGACCTGGTCGACACCTTTATCACCAAGATGAACGGCTGGCTGGGCGAGGGCTCTGCCCGCCACTACGCAATTTCTGACAAGGGGGCTTACGCGGCATGGATGTAATGACTGACGTGCGCGAGGCCGCGCAGAACCTGATCGAGTACGCTATCCACCGATCGATGATCGGACAGGACGATCGCATCTGGGCATACAACACCATTCTGGAGTGCATCGGCGCCACAGGCCCCGCACTCGACATGACCTGGGCGCTCAAGACCGAGAAGATTTCGCTCTTGCACCCCGATACGCTCCCCGATTTTGACCTGGAGGGCACGCTTGCCGCGCTTTCCGAGGCCGCCGTCGCCAACGGTGCCGCCGAGGACACGGCATCGGGCCGCGACCGCATCGCCATGCGCATCATGGGCGTGCTGATGCCGAGGCCTTCGATTGTAAACGAGGAATTCAACGGCCGCATGGGCGTCGACGAGCCCCGCGCCGCGACCGACTGGTTCTACGGCCTGTGCTGCGACGCCGGCTACGTGCGCCGCGCCGCCATCGCGCGCAACATCAAATGGAGCACCTCCACCAACTGGGGCGACCTCGAGATCACTATCAACCTGTCGAAGCCCGAGAAGGACCCGCGTGACATTGCCGCGGCCGGCGTTGCAAAGAACACGGGAGATAAGTATCCCGCCTGCCAGCTCTGCATCGAAAACGAGGGCTATCCCGGACGCTCTGCCGCAGCCGACGGCGGCGCTCACCCCGCCCGCCAGAATCTGCGCGTTATCCCCATTCAGCTCAACGGCGAGCGCTGGGGCTTCCAGTACAGCCCGTATGCGTACTTTAACGAGCACTGCATTGCCATGAGCTCTGAGCATCGTCCGATGCACGTCGACCGCAAGGGGCTGACCTGCCTGCTCGACTTTGTCGACCTGTTCCCGCACTACTTTATTGGCTCCAACGCCGACCTGCCCATCGTAGGCGGCTCGATTCTGTCGCACGACCACTTCCAGGGCGGCGCGCACGAGTTCCCAATGATGCATGCCACCGAGGTCTCGCAGTTTAGCGTGCCTGGCTTTGACCAAGTCAGCGGTACCGTGTTGCAGTGGCCGCTTTCGGTGCTGCGACTGCGCTCGCACGACCGCGCCCAGCTGCTCGACGCCGCCGAGAAGATCATCCTCGCTTGGCGCGAGTGGACCGATGAGTCGGTGGGCGTCATCGCGCACACAGCCGACGGCGTAGCGCACAACACCGTGACGCCCGTCATCCGCCGCGTCGACTCCCGCGGCAACGCCGGCGGCGAGATCTACGAGGCCTACCTGGCGCTTCGCTGCAACATCACGACCGGCGAGCATCCGCTGGGCGTTTTCCACCCGCATGCCGAGTACCACCATATTAAGAAGGAGAACATCGGCCTGATCGAGGTCATGGGCCTGGCCATTCTTCCGCCGCGCCTGGTTCCCGAGCTCGGCGCTGTCCGCGAGCACTTGCTAGCGGCCAAGGCCGATGCCAGCTACGACCTTGCCGGTGCGCTCGAGGGCGATGATCTATGCCGTAGCCACGCCGCATGGGCCGAGGACGTCTTTGCCCGCCGCGCCGACGAGCTTACGGCCGAAAACGCCATCGACATCCTGCACGAGGAGGTCGGCGTGGTGTTTGGCCACGTGCTCGACAACGCCGGCGTCTTTAAATGGGACGAGGCAGGACGCACCGCCCAACAGCGCTTTATCGACTCGTTATAGCATGCAAGCTCGAACACACGCACTCAACAAATAGCGTCTACACGACAACGGCGCCCGCCGGCAACATCGCCGGCGGGCGCCGTTTTTGAGTGTAGTCATTGGGGTCATTCTTAAGGGGCGTTCTTAAACGACTAGTCATTAAAGAGCGTCCCCAATGACTACTTGCGACCAAGGCAACGCCGGTGTCTTGGCAACGACAGACACTATGACCCAATCCGAGGGCACTAAAAAGATAGGAGCCCCCGCTCGTGACCGCGGGTCGGGGCTGCGACAATGATGTTGAAGTGCCATAG
>CABUUJ010000051.1 GCA_902494715.1 uncultured Collinsella sp. | reverse complement strand
CCCGAGCTCGAAGAGCCCTATGGCCGCCTTCCTGGCCTCGACATCATGCTTCACCCTCAAATCAACGCGCATAAAGAAAGCCTCCCATTTCTCATGTCCAAGAAATGGGAGGCAGTTCAGTGCGAGCTGCAGGGTCTTTTGTTAAGCGATGCGACAAAAATGATCCGTTTTCCTCCGTCCTCAAGGGATCAGTGGGTTAGCCCTCCTTGCGGACCTTTTGCAGATAGCGGTAGACGCTGGGCTCAGAGATTCCAAGCGCGGCGGCAGCGCAGGCAACGGCGCCCTTGAGCATAAACACGCCGTTGCCGTTGAGATGGCGGATAACATCGACGCGGTCGGCCTGGCCGAGCGAGGCGACATCCTGCCCGCGGCTTTCGAGCAGCTCGGAAATGCTGCGGTCGATGAGCTCCTGTGTGGACTCCGAAAGGCTTTCGACTTCGATGGGGGAGGGCTCGGTGCGTGCGGGAGCGGCGTCAAAGCAGGCCATAAGCTGCTGGGCCATGGCACTGATGTTGCGCACGGTCGAAAGATCAGTGTTGACGCAGAGCATGCCGACGATCTCGCCGTCCTCGCGAATGAAGTACGTTGCGGATTCCAGTGTCTTGCCGCCGGCACCGCGGCCTTCGTAGCCCGTAATGAACGGCAGATCGCGATATGTACCATCGTGCATGATCTTGAGTGCCAGATCGGTGGCGGGACCGCCGACCTTGCGGCCGCTCACGATGCCGTTGCGAATATCGACGATGGCGTGGTCGGGATCCGAGAAATCGTGCAGCACGATTTCGCTGTTTTTGCCGAGTATCTGCTCCAGGAAATCGACCATCGGCAAAAAGCGACGTACGGTCTCGTTCACGGGCAACTCCTTTGGGTGAAATCGGAAATGTTCATAACAATTTTTTCTCATGGTAACACGGTGTCTATTGACTCGCATATTCGCAGGTACATTGCGTAATACGGACGAGCGGTAGGAATTTGGCGGTAAACGGTCGACCAAAAGAAAAGTTAGATGTTATTTTGACCAGACACTTTCCTGACCTGCGGAAATGCATTGCCTCAGCTCAAGAATAGTCTGATAACAAAAAATTATTATTGAGAATGAGAATCATCTTTAATACGATATGCAACGAAGGCACAACCTCACCCCCGCACTGCGTCACAATAGAGCGTTAGATGCGAAAACAACTACTTCGAGGATTGGTGGTCAAATGGCCCAGGAGACGGTTACGAACGGCACTGAAGCCCTGTTCACTCGCGAAGGCATGCCGCCCGTTAAGGAAATGATCCCGTGTGCCCTTCAGCACGTACTGGCATCGTTTGCCGGCATTATTACCCCGGCGGTCATCATGGCCGGCGTCTACGGCTTTAATAGCCAGCAGAGCACCGACATCATTCAGGTTGCGCTTATTCTTTCGGCAATCGACACGGCCCTTCAGGCCTTCGCTCCCTTCCGTCGCATCGGCGGCGGCCTGCCCATCGTCATGGGCGTTTCGTTCGCGTTCCTGCCGGCCCTGCAGGCCATGGGCGCCTCGGGCTTTAGCTTTGGTGCGCTGCTGGGCGGCGAGATTGTCGGCGGTGCCGTCGCGGTCCTCTTTGGTTTGGCCTACAGCAAGATTAAGTGGCTGTTCCCGCCCGTCGTGACCGGTACGGTCATCTTCTCCATCGGCGTTTCGCTGTATCCCACGGCCGTCAAGTATATGGCTGGCGGCATGGGCACGCCGCTGTGGGGCACCCCGCAGGCCTGGTGCGTCGCTCTTATCACCTTCGCCGTGGTCTTTGCGCTCGCCAACTTTGGCAAGGGCACGCTCAAGCTGGGATCCGTGTTCTTTGGCATGATCGTTGGCATGATCGTTTCGATCCCCTTTGGCATGATCGACTTCTCCAGCGTTGCTACCGCTCAGGTCTTCGCCCTTCCCAAGCTCATGCCCTACGCGCTCGAGTTTGATCCCGAGGTCTGCATTACCCTCGCCGTCGTGTTCCCCATGGTTGCCATCCAGGTTATCGGTGACGTCTCCGCCGCCTGCCTGGGCTCTATCGACCGTATGCCCACCGAGCGCGAGCTCTCCGGCGCTATCGTGTCCCAGGGCCTCACCTCTATGGTCGGCGGCCTGCTGGGCGGTCTTCCCACCAGCGCCCTTGGCCAGAACGTGGGCATCATCTGCTCCAACAAGGTCGTCAACAAGTGGGTCTTTGTGATCATCGCGGCCGTCTTTGCCATCGCCGGTCTGTTCCCGCAGCTCTCTGCCGTTCTTTCCGCTATCCCGCAGCCCGTCATCGGCGGCGCGACCGTCGGCGTCTTTGGCACCATCACCATGAACGGCGTGCGCATGTTCACCCGCGAGGGCCTCACGCAGCGCACTACCACCATCGTCGGTACCTCCGTCGTCTTTGGCCTGGGTATCTGGATGGCCAGCGGTTGCCTTGCCGGTGAGGGTATGCCCACCTGGGTGCCCACCGTCATCGGCTCCAATGCTGTAACCCCCACCGCCATCATGGCCATTGTCCTTAACCTGATTCTTCCGCAGACGCCGGTCGTGGCTCAGCACATCGATGCTGCCAAGGACGCTGCCGTGGATCTGGTCTTGCCCGAGAGCAAGAAGTAACCAATTCGGTGCTATTTGTCGGCGGACGTATCGCCTCGTCCGCCGACGTCATGCGGCGCCAAGCCGCACTTCAAAGGGTTTGTCCCTTTGGTGAAGCGTTGACGGGAGAGGGCCCGTTTCCGGTGTAGGCCGGCGCTTCGCACTCCGCCATGTCAGAGGTGTCAAACCCCGCCTCTGATGTTGAAGGGAGCATCCATGCTTCTGGTCGCTAACGGTTCCGTCTTTACCCGCAACGCTCAGACCCCGTTCATTCCAAACGGTGCGGTCGCCATTGACGGAGATACGATCGTCGAAGTGGGCCCCGAGTGCGAGCTCAAGGCCAAGTACCCGGATGCCGAGTACGTCGACGCCCAGGGCAACCTCATCATGCCCGGACTCATCAACTGCCACACCCACATCTACTCGGGTCTGGCCCGCGGCCTTGCCATCAAGGGCTGCAACCCCACCAACTTCCTGGAGAATCTTGAGCAGCAGTGGTGGAAGATCGACGACAACCTGACGCTCGACGGCACCAAGGCCAGCGCCTATGCCACGATTCTTGACTCCATCCGCGATGGCGTCACCACGATCTTCGATCACCATGCGAGCTTCTGCGAGATCCCGGGAAGCCTCTTTACCATTAAGGATGCCGCGCAGGAGCTGGGCATGCGTTCATGCCTGTGCTACGAGGTCTCCGATCGTCGCGGCCAGGAAAAATGCGACCAGGCCATTGCCGAGAACGCCGAGTTTGCTCAGTGGGCCGCCAAGGAGCGTCGCGATAACGATAACCACATGATCGCCGCCATGTTTGGCGGTCACGCCACCTTTACGCTGTCGGACGAGACCATGGACAAGATGGCCGAGGCCAACAACGGCCTGACCGGCTTCCACATCCATGTGTGCGAGGGCATGAATGACGTGTGGGACTCCCGCCTCAATCGCGGTGGCATCAGCCCCGTCGAGCGCCTGCTGCAGCACAACCTGCTGGGTCCCGACACCATGCTCGGCCACTGCATCCACGTGACGCCTGCCGAGATGGATATCGTCAAGGAGTCCGGCACCTGGCTCGTCAACAACCCCGAATCCAATATGGGCAACGCCGTGGGCTGCGCCCCCGTGCTCGAGTTCTTCCGCCGCGGTATCCCCGTGTGCATGGGCACCGACGCCTACACCCACGATATGCTCGAGAGCCTCAAGGTCTTCCTGATCATTCAGCGCCACAACGCCGCCATGCCCAACGTGGGCTGGTGCGAGGCCATGACGATGCTGTTTGAGAACAACGCCAAGATGGCGAGCAGGTACTTCGATCGCAAGCTCGGCGTGCTCGAGGCCGGCGCCGCCGCCGACGTCATCGTTATGGACTACAAGCCCTTTACGCCGCTGAGCGAGGAGAACATCGACGGCCACATGCTCTTTGGCATGATGGGCAAAAACTGCCGCACCACCATCATCAACGGTCGTGTCCTGTACAAGGATCGCGAGTTTGTCGGTATCGATGAGGACAAGATCAACGCGTGGACCATGGCCGAGTCCAAGAAGCTCTGGAGCACGCTCAACGATCGCGTGTACTAATCCAACTGGAGATTCGCGCGCGTCGGATGTTTCGCCGCATCCGGCGCGCGCATAGGCGGCCTCCGCGGGGTCGCCGGCGCTGTGCTAGCGCTACACCGTATTTGCGCCCGTCGCGCGGTCTCGCCGGGCGTTACAGAGAGGAGCTCATTATGAGCGACATCATGAGGCCGATCCCGTTTTCGCAGCTGATGAACTGGATCATCGAGGAGCACAAGACCCAGGACGCCATCTTTGGCGTGCGCAAGATGGTCACGACCAACCAGGAGGGCGCGCTTCCCATTTTTGACGAGCGCATCGAGACTCCGTTTGGCCCGGCCGCCGGCCCCAACACGCAGCTGGCCCAGAACATCGTGGCCTCTTATGTGGCCGGTTCCCGCTTCTTTGAGCTCAAGACCGTTCAGGTTATGGACGGCGAGGAGCTCTCCAAGTGTGTGAACAAACCCTGCATCGTGGCGCAGGACGAGTGCTACAACTGCGAGTGGTCGACCGAGCTCGAGGTTCCGCAGGCCTTTGCCGAGTACGTGAAGGCATGGTTTGCCTGCCACCTGATCGCTCGCGAGTACGGTCTGGGCAGCCCGGACGGTTTTGTCTTTAACATGTCCGTGGGCTATGACCTCGAGGGTATTAAGAGCCCCAAGGTCGACGCCTACATCGAGGGCATGAAGGACGCCAGCGGCTCCGACGTCTGGAACGAGTGCCGCGCATGGGCGCTCGCCAACCTGGACAAGTTTGAGCATGTCGACGCCGCGTTTGTCGAGTCCATTCCGGCGCGCGTGTCCAACTCCATCACCGAGTCCACGCTGCATGGCTGCCCGCCGGCCGAGATCGAGCGCATCGCGACCTATCTGATCACCGAGAAGGGCCTCAACACCTACATCAAGTGCAACCCCACGCTGCTGGGCTATGAGTTTGCCCGCCAGCGTCTGAACGAGCTGGGCTTTGACTACATCGTCTTCGATGACACGCACTTCCGCGAGGACTTACAGTGGGTCGACGCCGTGCCCATGTTCGAGCGCCTGATTGCCCTGTGCGCCGAGCGCGGCCTGGAGTTTGGCGTCAAGCTGACCAACACGTTCCCCGTCGACGTGACGAGGAACGAGCTGCCTTCCACCGAGATGTACATGTCGGGCCGTTCGCTGTTCTCGCTGACCATCGAGGCTGCCCGTCGTATTACCGAGCAGTTCGATGGCAAGCTGCGCATCAGCTACTCCGGCGGTGCCACGGTCTACAACATCCGCGCCCTGTACGATGCCGGCATTTGGCCCGTCACCCTGGCGACCGACGTGCTCAAGCCCGGTGGCTACGAGCGTTTTAGCCAGATGGCCGGCGAGTTTGGCGATCTGGACGGCAAGCCGTTTGAGGGCATTTCGCTCGAGGCAGTGACCGCGATCCAGACCGATTCGCTCACCAACCCGCTCTACAAGAAGCCGCTGCGTCCGCTGCCCGACCGCAAGGTCGCCGGCAAGAGCCCGCTTTCCGACTGCTTTACCACGCCGTGCCGCACGAGCTGCCCCATTCAGCAGGATATTCCCGCCTATCTGGCGGCTGTTGACGAGGGCCGCTACGAGGACGCGCTCAACATTATCATCGAGCGCAACGCCCTGCCGTTCATTACCGGCACCATCTGCCCACATCCCTGCGGCCGTGCCTGCGAGCGTGCGTTCTACGAGCCCGAGGGCGCCCAGATTCGCGCCAGCAAGCTCAAGGCCGCCCGCGAGGCCATGACCGCCGTGCTGCCCAAGCTGCGTGCTCAGGCCATCGCCAACGACGGCGAGCGCAACGTTGCCGTTATCGGTGGCGGCCCGGCCGGCCTGGCGACGGCATTCTTCCTGACGCGTGCCGGCGTGCCCGTCACCATCTTCGAGGCCCGCGACTCTCTCGGCGGCGTGGTCCGTCACGTGATTCCCGAGTTCCGTATCGCGAGCGACGATATCTCCCACGACGCCGAGCTTTGCCTGGCCTTTGGCGCCAAGGTGCAGCTCAACGCTCGCGTTGATTCCATTGACGAGCTCAAGGCCCAGGGCTTTACCGACGTGGTCGTGGCCACCGGTGCCTGGATGCCCGGCTCTGCGGGCCTGGGCGAGGGTGCCGAGCTCGATGTGCTGGAGTTCCTCGAGGCCGCCAAGAAGGGCGAGAAACTCGAGCTGGGTGAGGATGCCGTGGTCATTGGCGCCGGCAACACCGCCATGGACGCGGCCCGCGTGGCCAAGCGCCTTGCTGGCGTGAAGAACGTGCGCCTGGTGTATCGCCGCACCAAGAAGCAGATGCCCGCCGACGAGGAAGAGCTCGATCTTGCTCTTGCCGACGGCGTTGAGTTCTGCGAGCTGCTGGCGCCCAAGGCGCTCAACGGCTCCGTGCTGACCTGCGACGTTATGGAGCTCGGCGAGCCGGATGCAAGCGGCCGTCGCAGCCCCGTCGCCACGGGCGAGACCGTCGAGCTTTCCGCCACCACGGTGATCTGCGCCGTGGGCGAGGGCATCGATGCCAGCCTGTACGATGCCGCGGGCGTCGAGCACGACCGTCGCGGCCGTCTTGCCGCCACCTCCACCGGCGTCGAGGGCGTCTGGGCTGCAGGCGATTGCCGTCGCGGTCCGGCCACCGTGGTCGAGGCTATTGCCGACGCCGCCGAAGTCGCACGCGCCATCGCCGGCGTGGACTTTAACATGTACGCCGACTGCAACGAGAAGGCCGGCCGCGAGGACACCTGCTACGAGCGCAAGGGGTCGCTGTGCCGCGACAAGCGCAACTGCACCAAGACCCGCTGCCTGGGCTGCGGCTCGGTGTGCGAGGTCTGCTGCGACGTGTGCCCCAACCGCGCCAACGTGGCAATTAAGGTGCCGGGCCTGGCCAAGCATCAGGTCGTCCATGTCGACGGCATGTGCAACGAGTGCGGCAACTGCGCCGTGTTCTGCCCTTACCAGGAGGGTCGTCCCTACAAGGACAAGCTCACCCTGTTCTGGAGCGAGGAGGACATGGAGAACTCCGAGAACGAGGGCTTCCTGGCCGTGGACGAGGGCCACTTTAAGGTTCGCGTCGCCGGCACGGTCCGCACCGTCTCGGTCGATGCTGTCAACACCGGCCTTCCCGAGGCCGTCCGCCTGACCATCAGGGCCGTGCGCGACAACTATTCGTACCTTCTTAAGAAATAGGCGAGTCTCTTATGGCCAAATCCATTCAACATAACGTGGCCTACGTTGCCTGCGGAAGCGGTTGCGCCTCCGCAGGCGGCGACGCCCGCTGCAGCGAAGGCTGCATTGGCTGTGGCGCCTGCGTCACGGCCTGCCCCCACGGCGCCATTGCGCTGGTCGATGGCATCGCCCGCGTGGACCGCTCAAAGTGCACGGGCTGTGGCCTGTGCGGCATGGCATGCCCGCAGCGCGTGATTGCCTTCGTTCCCGGCTATCAGAACATCCTGGTGCGCTGCAACAACACCGATAAGGGCGCCATCGCCCGCAAGATCTGCGACACGAGCTGCATCGGTTGCGGCATGTGCGCCAAAAAGTGCCCTGCCGGCGCAATCCGCATCGAGGACAACTGCGCCCACATCGACGGCGCCGACTGCCTGTCGTGTGGTATGTGCGCCGTCGTGTGCCCGCATGGCGCCATTCACGACCGCACCGGCATCGCCGCCGGCGTGTAGAAGGGAATCACCATGGCACAGGAATTCACTTTTACCGTTAACGGCGTCGAGCGCACGACGACTCAGAACAAGCCGCTGCTCCGCTACCTGCGCGACGACCTGCACATTCACTCCGCCAAGGATGGCTGCTCCGAGGGCGCCTGCGGTACCTGCACCATCCATGTGGACGGTGCGGCCGTCAAGGCCTGCGTGCTGACCACCGCGCTTGCCGCCGGCCGCAACATCGTGACCGTCGAGGGCCTGCCCGAGGACGTGCGCGAGGCCTTTGTGTACGCCTTTGGCGCCGTGGGCGCCGTGCAGTGCGGCTTTTGCATCCCCGGCATGGTCATGGCGGGTGCAGCGCTGATCGCAGAAGATCCCGAGCCTACCGAGGAGCAGATCAAGTACGCCATCCGCGGCAACGTCTGCCGTTGCACCGGCTACAAAAAGATTATCGAGGGCATCTCGCTGGCCGCAGCGGTGCTCCGCGGCGAAAAGCAGATCGACGAGGACCTGGAGCGCGGCGACGACTACGGCGTGGGCAAGCGCGCCTTCCGTATCGACGTGCGCAAGAAGGTGCTCGGCGAGGGCAAGTATCCCGACGACATCGACGAGCTCGATCAGCCGGGCCTGACCTATGCTAGCGCCGTGCGCTCCAAGTATCCGCGCGCCCGCGTGCTCTCCATCGATACCTCCAAGGCTGAGGTCCTGCCCGGCGTGGTGGGCATCCTGCGCGCCGAGGACGTGCCGGTCAACCAGGTCGGCCACCTTATCCAGGACTGGGACGTCATGATCGCCCAGGGCGATATCACCCGCTGCGTGGGTGACGCCATCGTGCTGGTGGTTGCCGAGGACGAGGCGACGCTCGAGAAGGCCAAGAAGCTCGTAAAGATCGATTACGAGCCGCTGGAGCCCGTGCGCAACATCGCCGAGGCCAAGGCCACCGACGCCCCGCGCCTGCACGACAGCTTCTTTGCCTTTGGCAACACGGTGGAGCTCAAGGACAATGTATGCCAGAGCCGTCACGTGACGCGTGGCGACGCCGCCAAGGCACTGGCGGAGAGCGCGTTCACCGTGACGCAGCGCTTTACCACGCCCTTTACTGAGCATGCCTTCTTGGAGCCCGAGTGCGCCGTCGCCTTCCCGTACAAGAACGGCGTCAAGGTGCAGTCGACCGACCAGGGCGCCTACGATACGCGCAAAGAGTGCGCCCACATGTTTGGCTGGGACAACGAGCCCGAGCGCGTGGTCGTCGAGACCATGCTCGTGGGCGGTGGCTTTGGCGGCAAGGAGGACGTGTCCATCCAGCACCTGGCCGCGCTCGCCGCATATAAGTTCCAGCGTCCCGTGAAGTGCAAGCTCACGCGTGCCGAGTCGCTTGCGTTCCATCCCAAGCGCCACGCCATGGACGGCACCTTTACGCTGGGCTGCGATGCCGAGGGCAACTTTACCGGCCTGGATTGCGAGATTAACTTTGATACCGGTGCCTACGCGTCGCTGTGCGGCCCGGTGCTCGAGCGCGCCTGCACGCATGCCGTCGGCCCCTACAAGTACCAGAACACCGACATTCGCGGTTTTGGCTACTACACCAACAACCCGCCCGCCGGCGCGTACCGCGGCTTTGGCGTGTGCCAGTCCGAGTTTGCGCTCGAGAGCCTGATCGACCTGCTGGCCGAGAAGGTCGGCCTGGATCCGTGGGAGATCCGCTACCGTAACGCTATCGAGCCGGGCGAGGTTTTGCCCAACGGCCAGATTGCCGATTGCTCCACGGCGCTTAAGGAGACGCTGCTCGAGGTCAAGGATGCCTACTACGCGCATCCCGGACACGCCGGTATCGCCTGCGCCATGAAGAACGCCGGCGTGGGCGTGGGTCTGCCCGATGCCGGCCGCTGCAAGATTCGCGTCGAGAATGGCGTGGCTACGGTCTATGCCGCCACGTCCGACATCGGCCAGGGTTGCAATACCGTCTTTTTGCAGGACGTTGCCGAGGCATGTGGCTTGCCGCTTCGCTGCATCGCCAACGGTGAGTGCTCTACCGAGAACGCCCCCGACTCCGGCACCACGTCTGGCTCGCGTCAGACGGTCGTGACCGGCGAGGCCGTGCGCGGTGCCGCCTTCCTGCTGCGCGATGCTATGGTTGGCATCGAGGCTGGCAAGCCTGCGCCCGATGCTCCCGTGAGCGCGCATGGCGACGGCGTCAAGATCGAGTACGACGACGGTCGCGCCTATCAGCTGCACACACAGGAACTCGTCGCCGGCCAGGGTATGCATCCTCAAGATCCCGCTGCCGCCATCAAGGCGCTCGAGGGCTGCGAGTTTGGCTACGTGTACTTGGAGCCGACCGACAAGCTGGGCGCCGACGTTCCCAACCCCAAGAGCCACATCTGCTACGGCTTTGCCACGCATGTGGTCATTCTGGATGATGACGGCCGCGTGAGCGAGGTCTATGCTGCGCACGATTCCGGCAAGGTGGTCAACCCCATCTCCATCCAAGGTCAGATCGAAGGCGGCGTGCTCATGGGTATGGGCTATGCGCTTACCGAGGATTGGCCGCTCAAGGACTGCGTGCCCCAGGCAAGGTACGGCACGCTCGGACTGTTCCGTGCGCCCGAGATTCCGGATATCCACGCCATCTACGTGGAGAAGGACGAGCTGCTGCCCGTGGCATACGGCGGCAAGGGCATCGGCGAGATCGCAACGATCCCCACGGCGCCCGCCGTACAGAACGCCTATCGCGCGTTTGACGGCAAGCTGCGTCCGGATCTGCCCATGGTGGATACGCCGTACAGCCGCGCCCGTCACCGTGGGTAGGGTAGGGCGCAGACGGCATTGCTGATGGGCTGTTCGCGCACAACACCAACTGTATATGCTGCACCTTTGGCCCCGGCTCCATCGCGAGCCGGGGCCTTTTGTTTGGAGCGGAAACTGTGTTCCGGATTCAAGCCTCAGAATGGGACGCGCTTTCCTTTTGAGCCTCTAGCGGAAAGCGCATCCCGGAATTTGGCTCCAGAGTGGGATGCACTTTCCGGTTGGAGCTTCAAACGGAAAGTGCATCCCGGAATCCGCGCCTGGAATGGGACGCACTTTCCGGAACAGCCCTCAACCGGAAACTGCGTCCCAGAATTTCGCTTCAGAGTGGGATGCCGTTTCCGGCTGAACCCTCTGGCGGAAAGTTCATCCCAGAATTGACGCTCGGAGTGGGACACAGTTTCCGGATGGAACCTCAGCGGAAATTGCGTCCCAGTTTGAGCGTTTATTCCGGGATGCCGTTTCCGCTGGGCGCTTCAGCCGGAAAGCGTGTCCCGTTCTGGGCCTTGATTCCGGGACACGGTTTCCGCTAGGTATGCCATATGGAAGGCGCATCCCATTCTGAGCACTCAATCTGAGATATGGTTTCCGCGGTGCCGCCAACTGGAAAGTGTGCCCCAGTTTGATGGGCAGGCGGGCATAAGCTCAACAGCTCCTACAGGTCCACCTCGTTGAGCCATGTCGGCAGCGCGGTCTGCCGGATGCCTGCCGTCTGCAGCTTTTTCGCGAGCATGCCTGCCGAGCGGACCTCGTTCATGGTAAAGCGCAGCAGAGGGTGGCCATAGAGCGATAGGTGTGCCTCGCGCTGGCGTTCGGCAACGAGCGCCTCGGCGGTGGTGCGTCCGGCCAGCATGGTCTGGTCGGTATATTTGATGAGCCCGTCGAGCTCACCCAGCGTGAGTTCTCGTGCCTGGCGCTCCCAGGCAAAGTCCGTTCGCATGGTTTCGGTCGAATCGAAGGGGTCTGTCAGCTCGTATTGAAGCCAGTCGGGCGCAAAGCCCGTCTCGATCATGATGGCTCGGGCGACCGATTCCCCGCCGCTCTCGGCGCGGGCGTCGGCATATCGAAGCGTTGTGAGGGCGGTGCGAATCGCGCGACCATTGCGGGCAGTCGCTCGTTGCTCAACGGCCTCCGTCAGCTGTTCCGGCGCAAGGCCGAGCTTTGAGATCGCCGAATCGGCAATGGGCATGCCGTCGGCAAAACCAGTTTGCAGCAGGCAATCTGTGGCCGTTTGGATGGGCGGCGTTACCGATATGCCGGCTCTGCGTATTGCTCCGGCCGGCTCAATCTGGTGCCGCTGAATATGCGCGCCCGGGCGAGCCGACGGCTTGGTGGCGCTGCAGACATGCACGACATTCAGGTGTCGCCACGAGACCTCGAGCCCCAGCAGGCAGGCAGCCGAAAACGAGCAGAACGTCCAATCGGGGTGGATGATCGCAAGGGCGCGAATAGTCTCGCAATGACGCTGCGCCCGGTTGAGCTCATCCCAGCGCATTTTGTGCGCGAACAGTCCCGGCATGGGGGAGACAACCATGTCGCCGGCGCGCCGAAGGAGCGCTTTTCGGATCGCCGTGCTCGGGGGAATCAGGCAGCGCCCCTCTTGTTCGGCTTGAGTGAGCAGTTGGTCGATGAGCTGGTCATTGCAATGGGTCATGAGCTACCGCCTCCTTTTGGGTAGCAAAAACGTATCAGCTGGAACTTGCCGCTCAGCTGACCAAAAGTTGACCAAAATCTAACCATGCAGGTAGATGACCTGCTTTTGGCGACATATTTCTTGTTTGAATCGGTGGGCGGTAATTGGCGACCGTGAACGGTAACTGGATATGAAGTCTTGGTAAGTTTCGGGACGTGTACTTTTTGAAAAAGAGCATTCTATCTGCTGTTTTATGTTTCTGGATCGCATATTTGAAGGCATGTGATAAGGGCGGCGGATCGTCGTCTTGTACCTGCGGAAACTACGGCCCAGTTTTTGGCTCCAGAACGGGATACATTTTCCGGAACGGGCCACGTGCGGTGGTGTACCGTCCCTTTTGCGTGCGCCGCTTGTCGAATTACGTTATAGATAGCTATATTATAGGAAGGTATAATATAGCTAGCTATAACGTAAAGGAAGGATAGCCCCATGTTTATCGGAAGAACAGCGGAAATGTCCGAGCTCAATCGACTGTATGGCACGGGCTTCTTTGAGATGCCCGTGATTTACGGCCGCCGTCGTGTGGGCAAAACGCGCCTTATCACAGAGTTCATCCAAGGCAAGAAGGCTATTTACTTTCAAGCTCGTCGCACCAATGCAGAGGCAAACCTGCACGGCTTTAGCCAGGTGATACTTGCAGGCTCGGTTGGTACTGCAGGCGTGTCGTTTCGCAGTTTTGACGAAGCATTCGATGCGTTGGCCACCATGGCTCGCACGGAACGTTTGATTGTCGTGATTGACGAGTATCCCTATCTCGCCCAATCGAATCCCGAGATCAGCTCGTTGCTGCAAGACAAGATCGATCACTTGTACAAAGAGACCAAGCTCATGCTTATCCTGTGCGGGTCGTCGCTTTCGTTTATGGAGGAACAGGTGCTGGGCTACGAGAGTCCGCTATACGGTAGGCGTACGGCCCAGTTTAAGATCATGCCGCTCGATTTTACGACGACCCTCGGCCTGTGGCAGAGCATGGGTCGCGAAGACGCTGCGGTTTGCTATGGCATGACGGGTGGCATTCCTGCATATATCGAGAAAGTTGATCCTGTCGCACCGCTCAAGGACAACATCAAACGTCTTTTTCTTACTCCTACGGGCTATCTCTTTGAGGAGCCGAGCAACCTGCTATTGCAAGAGTGCCGCAATCCCGAGCAATATGATGCGATCGTGCAAGCAATTGCCCAGGGACGCTCGAGGATCTCGGAGATTGCGAGCTCTACGGGAATCCCTGCGAGCAACGTAAAGAGCTATGTGGATAAGCTGGCGTCACTTGGAATTGTCGAGCGCGAGCTGCCCCTAAACGAGACGAGCAATAAGCGAGCCGTGTATCTGCTGAGCGACCAGATGTTTAGGTTCTGGTACAAGTTTGTTCCGCAGAACATCGGGCTGATTCAAAACGATATGGCCGAGATGGCGTATAAGCGCATTGAGCCGCACGTATCGGATTACATGGGTACGGTCTTTGAGCTTATATGCAGACAATACGTGTACGAACTTGCGCGGGCGGGGCAGCTCGATGTGGTTCCGGCAAGCGTTGGGCGCTGGTGGGGGACGGATAATCGCACACATACGCAGGAAGAAATCGACTTGATTGTTGACGATGGCGAGGGCGCCGCGCTGTTTGCGGAGTGCAAATGGCGCAATGAACCGACGGGTGAAGACGTGCTGCAAAAGCTCGTGCACCGAAGCGAGCTCTTTAGACGGCAACGAAAAAGCTATGCACTTTTCTCAAAAAGCGGCTTTACGCAGGGATGTCGGGATGCCGCGGAGAGTAGGGGAGACGTCAAGCTGATCTCGTTTGCCGAGATGTGAGGGCCCGTCCTGTGTTTGTGTCCGCACGAGCGCCTATTCTTACGGCAATGTAGCCGCCTATGTAGTAAGCGGCAGGCAACGGAGAAAGGCCCTAACCGTGTCAGCTGAAAAGACACCGGGTATCTCGGCTATCGATACGACGAACTTTGCGCGCCAGATTGTGCTGGACTTTGAGTTTGCGCCGGTGCCAAAGCAGCGCCAGCGCCGTGGACTGCGCAACGAGATTATCGAGGTCGGTGCCGTCAAGCTCGACTATCACGGCAACGTTATGGGCGAGTTCTCGCAGTTTGTGCAGACGGAATTGACCGAAGGCGTTGCGTTTCCCGTCCGCGAGCTTACGGGGATATCGGCTGTGGACACCGCGATGGCCGATCCGCTCTACGTGGTGATCAAAAGGCTCAGCGATTGGATCGGCCGCTACTCCGCCCAGATAGTTTGCTGGAGCGGGACGGATCGTCGACAGCTTTTGACCGAGTGCCAGGCAAAGCACATAGACCTTTCCGCATTTCCTACGGACTGGCCTGACCTGCAGGCGTTTTACACCTCGATCATGGACGTGGGCAGCCACGGGCGCGTCTCTTTGAGTGACGCGGCGACGTGGTTTGGCATCGAGTTTGACGAGTCGACGGGCCATGCCCACAGCGCCCTAGCCGATGCGCGCGTGACCGCCAAGTTGCTCAAGCAGGTGATGGACGGGGGCTACCGCGTGAGCCCGCGCGCCCAGGAAGTCCGCCAACGGTGGGGGATGGGCGAGCGAGCTCAGACGCGCCTTTCCAAGAAGTGCCCCGAGCTGGGCGACTTGCTTCTGAAGCTGAAGGCGGAGGGGAGGTAGAGCGGCGACATCGGTTTTCGTAGTCATAATTCATTTGGTAAATCAACCGTATGCGGATAGACCATATTCCGATGTGCCCGGGATGTCCGATGATTCAAGTCAACGGGGCTCAGTTTCTATTTATGGGCGTTACTTTATGCGGGCAAGCGTGTTCACATGCGCGAACGGCATGGAGGCAAATCACAAGGCATTCACGCTATTCGCAGCATTGTTGAGCAACAAACCGCGCGAGGTAAAAACGATTCCTTTTGCAGAAAACCCCATGACACGGCAAGCTGATTGAAAGACAATAGATAAAGCTGTAACAAGGGTGATTTATCGTTCACCCCGGTATCAATAAAACCCAGGAGATTTTTCGTGGCCATTCAGACGAAAACTCTTCGGGGGGGGGG
>CABUUJ010000050.1 GCA_902494715.1 uncultured Collinsella sp. | reverse complement strand
TGCGCGGTATATCTCCTGCCATCTTCTCACGGCCTCCGCGGGAAGCGAAAGGGCAATCGCGGCAGATTTATACCCGTGCCCGAGCTCGAAGAGCCCTATGGCCGCCTTCCTGGCCTCGATATCATGCTTCACTCTCAAATCAACGCGCATAAAGAAAGCCTCCCATTTCTCATGTCCAAGAAATGGGAGGCAGTTCAACATCGATGCACGGGCCATTTATTGTCTGCAAGCGGCAGGTGGTGTCAGCGTCTTATGCCTCGAGGTTTTCCTCGATCCAGGCGACGGCACCCTTGGGATCCTTAGTGAGGTCGATGTACTGTTTGCCCTTGGGCGACAGCAGCGTGATGCCCAGGCGGTCGGTGTCGGCCTTCATCTCGTTGTAATAGGTGCGAACCTGCGGAGCCAGGACGATGACGTTGTACTGGTCCATGATGGCGTAGTGGCTGCCGTAGGCACCGGCGTTGGCGGTAATGTCGATGCCCAGCTCGTCGGCGCCTTCCTTAAGCGCGTTGGCGAGCAGTGCAGAGGTGCCGGCGCCAGCGCACAGAACCAGAACCCTCAGATCCTTGCCCTTAAGGGCGGACGGAGCTGCGGAGGCCTCAGTGGCAGAAGCGGTCTCGACAACAGGAGCCTCAACGGCGGGGGCGGCAGCGGTCTTGACGGCCTTGGTCTCCTCGGCCTCTTCTTCGGCCAGGGTCTCGGCCTCCTGCTTGCACAGGACGTTGTCGTAGGCCTTGCAGAACGGGTAGTAGATCAAGAAGTCAACGACCAGCAGGACGACAACCAGGACCAGAGAGATCGGCTGGAAGTTGGTGTCGATGAAGGTGCCGATCGGTCCGGGGAGTGCCCACGGCATGGCATAGATAAAGCCGTTCATGCCCAAAAAGTCGATGAAGAACTTACCAATGAGGACGTTGGCCACGGGGGCAAACAGGAACGGGATCAGGAAGTACGGGTTGAGGATGATGGGCGCGGCGAACAGCAGCGGCTCGTTGACGGCGAACATCACGGGCACGACAGAGGCTTTGCCGACGGCCTTGAGCTGCTTGGAGCGCATAAAGAGCAGGAAGATGATCGGGACAATGAACGTGGCGCCGGTGCCGCCGAGTTCGCCGATGTAGTTACCGAAGTTTTCGGTCAGGGCGAGGGCGGGGTGACCGCCGGCCTGCAGCGTGGCGAGGTTGGTGGTGATGTTGCCAAACAGCGCGGCGTTGAGGGCAGGCTTAACGACCGAGGGGCCGTGGATGCCCATGAACCAGAACAGCGGGATCATGAACCAGATGAGGGCGAGGCCGGCGTAGGAATCGGCAGCGGCGAACAGCGGGCTCACCAGCGTGGAGATGACGTTGGCAAACGGGACGGCCAAGCAGGTGCGGCAGATAACGTCGATGACGGCGACAAACAGGATGGAGAAGCTGAAGGCGAAGATGTCGCGGAAGTTCTGGGCGATGGCGCCGGGGACTTCTTTGGGCAGCTTGATGGTGATGTCTCGCTTAATGCAGAAGGCATAGATGTTGACCGTGGCAAATGCGGCGACAAAGGAGCTCAGCAGGCCCTTGGTGCCCATGTTGTCGGTAAAGAACACCGAGACATCGGCGCCGTCGATCTTGGCACTCGTCTGGGTAACGGCCAAGATGAGCATAGCGCACATGGCGGCGACCATGGTGCTCGTGGCGTTGATGGCCTTGCCGGCAGGCATGCGGCGGTTCTTGGAGCCGGTCAGCGCGCTTGCGGTGGTGCCGGCGACCATGATGCCCACGACGCCCATCGTGAAGTTGTAAACCTTGTTGCAGAAGTTCACGACGTCGACGTTCCACCAGTCGGGCAGCGTAAAGCCGCCGACCGTGGCGACAACGCCCGGCAGGGTCGAAATAAGCAGGAAGACAGAAGAAGACAGGATAATGGGCATTGCTGCCAAAAAGCCGTCTTTAATGGCCTGAAGGTAGATGTTCTTAGAGACCTTGTCGAAGTACGGCTGACCTTTCTCCAAGAACTTAACGATCGATTCCATAGTTCACGCTCCTCTTTGCATGAAATCTTAATGGCATGGACGTTGAAAACCTATATGGTCTCCCGCTTGCTAAAAGCCCGGGTGCAGGCGGGGCCGGTCCCAGGGGGAGAGAGGGGAGCGGCTGGGTTTGTATCGCATAGGGCCGCTCCCTTCTCGGGGGAAAGCGAGGCGATGCGCTACTGCGCGTCCGCCATAGTGTCGGCGAGCTCCTTGTACCAGAGTGCCGACTGCTTGATGTAGCGTTTTTGCGTGTCGAAGTCGATGTAGAACAGGCCGTAGCGCTTGTTATAGCCATTGGCCCACGAGAACTGGTCCTGCAGGCTCCAGATAAAGTAGCCCTGGACGTCGACGCCCTCGGCGCGCGCCTGGAGCACCTTCTCCATGTGCTGGTCGACAAAGTCGATGCGCTCGGGATCGGCGACGATGCCGTTTGCGTCGGGCTCGGGGTCCTTGTGGCCCAGGCCGTTTTCGGTGATATAGATGACGGGGAGGTTGGGATAGGTGGCGCTGATGTGCTTGAGCGTGTCGTAGAGGCCTTGCGGGTAGATGAGCCAATCCCAGTCGGTGGTGGGGATACCCGGCATATCGACCTGCTGCCCGACGCCCTTAAACTTAAAGCACGAGGTGCCCTTGTCTCCGGTGCCGTTAAAGCTGTTGGTTGACTCGCCATCGTAGGCGGCGATAAACGCCGACTGATAGTAGTTGAGGCCGAACATATCGTTGCGGGGCGCCGCCTTGGCGAGCTCCTCCATGTCGCTGTCCTCAACCGTAAGTGTGGCGTTGTTGGCACGCAGAATCTCGTTGATGAGTGAGAGGGTGCGCGCGGAGTAGTGACCCAGGAAGGCGCCGTCCATGATGAAGTCGGTGTAGAAGGCGTTGTACAGGTCGGCGGCGTGCTGGTCGGCGGGCGAGTCGGTGGCAGGATATGCCGGCGTCAGGACGTTGACCATGCCAATGCGTCCGCCCAGGTGCTCGGTCTCGTCAAGATCCTTATACAGGTTGACGGCGCGGGCGTGGGCAACGAGCTCGTTGTGCTGGCTCTGGATGCCGCTCGTCACATCAAAGTGATGGTTGGGCGGGAAGTTGCCTTGGATGTATTGGGAGTGCGAGAGGCTGATGAGCTCGTTGATGGTGAACCAATTCTTGACCTCGCGGAACTCGCGGAAGCAGAACTCGGCATAGCGCACATAGGCGTCGACGGTCTTGCGGTTGAGCCAGTCGCCCTGGTTGAACAGGGCGGCGGGGGAGTCAAAGTGATGCAGGGACACATAGGGCTCGACGCCATACTTTTTGCAGCAGGCGAACAGCTCGTGGTAGTGCTTAACGCCCTCGGCGAGGGGTTCGGCATCGTCGCCGTTGGGGAAGATGCGGGTCCAGGCGATGGACACACGAATGGCGTTGAGTCCATGCTCGGCAGAAAGGCGGATATCCTCCTCGTAGCGGTTGTAGAAATCACTGGCCGGGTCGGGCAAAAAGCGACCCTGGGCGACAAGGTAATCGTCCCACATGGTCTTACCCTTGCCTGCCACCTTCGTGGAACCTTCCGTTTGGTACGCGGCGGTTGCGGCGCCCCAAACAAAGCCCTTCGGCAGCTGCTGTACGCGGTTTAACAAAGACATATGCATACACCCTCTCGTCTCGCTGTTCGATATTGTGCGTTTGCGCTCAGGAGGCTCCCTGGTTAGCGTTCAGCGGTGAAAAAGCCCGATAAACACTATCTTAAAATGATTAGAACCAAAATGAGCACGTAAACATTTGACAATGAGCACGTTAACATCCGGCTGGGATGTATAGAAACAAAACAACTTCAAACAGCCGCGAACGGTTGTATTTGTTCGGTAAGCGGTTTTGATTGACAGAAGTTTTCATGTTGTGGTATATGGCTCGGGTATCATGAGCACGTTATCAATGTATGTACGATGCGCCATGGGCGCGGGGAATAGTTGGGAAGCAGGTTAGCGTGGAAGGCATGGATCAGCAGACAAGGAATGGTCGTTCGGCGAGCGCGGCAGAGGTTGCGGCGCTCGCTGGCGTGAGCCGCCAGACTGTGTCTCGCGTGGTCAACGGTATGCCCAACGTGACGGAAAAGACGCGCAAGCGTGTGCTGGCCGCCATGGAAGAGCTGGGCTTTCGTCCCAATTTTGCTGGAGCGGCGTTGCGCGGCGGGTCGTATCGTTCTATTGGCCTGTGCATGTACAACATCACACGTGTCGGTAACCTGGCGACGCTCGAGGGTATCATGCAAGCGGCGCGCGAGCACGATTTTGCCGTCACTATGATCGAGATGGGCGGCGACAAGCCCTATGCACTTGCCGATGCCTCGCGCCGCATGGTCGAGCGACCCGTCGACGGCATGATTCTCAACATGAACCGCATGGCTCCCGATTTTGAGGAGTTTGTTCCCCAGCCGGGAGTGCGAACGGTCATCCTGTCCATGTATGCGCATCCGCGCTGCACGACGATCGACTCCGACCAGTATGGTTCGTGCGAGCTGTTGACCAATTATCTGCTGGAACATGGTCACTCGAATATGCGGTTTGTGGCGGGTCCGGAAAACTCGATTTCCTCGCGTTTTCGTGAGGCCGGTTGGCGCGATACGCTGGGTCGTGCTCATGTCGATGCCGCTCCGATGCTGCGTGGCGATTGGAGTGCGGACAGTGGGTACGCCATGGGCGAGCGGATTGCGGCCGAGGTGCTTGCCGGCGGGTCGCAGGCGCCGACTGCCGTGCTTGCGGCAAATGACCAGATGGCGCTGGGCGTTATCGCCGCGCTCGAGAACGCGGGCCTGTCCGTGCCCGACGACGTGAGCGTGGTTGGTATCGACGACGCACTCGAGGGACTTGTTCCTCACAATCGACTGACGACGCTGCGATTTGATTTGCGCGGTGTCGGTAAGCTTGCGTTTGAGGCGGCGATTGGAGAGAGCTCGTCTATCGAGGCGATTCATGTGCCGAGTACGCTGGTCGAACGCTCGACTGTTAGGGACATACGGGGTTAGGTCCTACTCCGTTTGTCTCGATTTGTAACAGGTAGACGGTCAAAAGCGGGCTACATGTTACAGATTTAGATTCTTCGGAAAGAGCAATCCTGTTCGTCTCAATCTGTAACAGCTAGGACCAAAAAACTCGGCTAGATGTTACAGATCGAGACAAACGGCTCCCGACCAGCCCAAAAACAAAAAGACCGGGGGCGGCGCGCCGTGTGACGTGCCGCCCCCGGCTGAGAAATGGGGACAGGTTGTGTGAGCGGGCAACCCCGCCAGCCACTAGTCCAGACGACGGGTCTGCGCCACGTGCTTGTACCAGTAGGCGCTTGCCTTGGGCGTGCGCTTCTGGGTTTCAAAGTCAACGTAAAAGAAGCCGTAACGCTTGTTGTAGCCATTGGTCCAGGAGAACTGATCCTGCAGGCTCCACAGGAAGTAGCCGCCCACGTTGACGCCCACCTCCATGGCCTTGAGCAGCCAACGCAGGTGCTGCTCGATGTAGTCGATGCGCGGCTGGTCGTCCACAAAACCGTCCTTGTAGGGGTCCTTGTAGCCCATGCCGTTTTCGGTAATGAAGATCTGCTTGTAGTTGGGGTAGCGCTGCTTGATGTAGACGAGCAGGTCGAACAGGCCCTCGGGATAGATGATCCAGTCCCAGTCGGTGGTGGGGATGCCGGGCTTGTTCACGTGCTCGCCAATACCCTTGACGCGCCAGCGGCCGGTGCCCTTCTCACCCGTACCGTTGTGGTGCAGGTCGTTCTCGCCGTCGTAAGCCTTCAAAAAGCGGCACTGGTAGTTGTTAACGCCCAGGTAGTCGTTGTAGAGCGCTGCCTCGCGCATGATTTTCAGATCCTCGTCCGGGATCTCGATGGTGCCGCCCGAGATGGCCGCCAGGCGGTTGGCGCACTCGAGGGTGTCGGGCGCGTAGTCGCCGCGGAAGGTGGCGTCGAGCAAGAACTGGTTCTGCAGCACGTGCTCGTTGTTGGCGGCCTTGATGTCGGCGGGGTCGTTCTCGTTGAGCGGATACTTGAACTCCAGCGACTGGATGACGCCGATTTTGCCCTTAAAACCGCCGTTGTGGAAGGCCAGTACGGCCTTGGCGTGGGCGAGCATCATGTTGTGCTCGCACTGGAAGGCCTCGGCCAGATGCGCCTTGACGCCGCCGGGGAAGGTGCCCTCGATGTAGGTGTTGGAGGCGTCCGCCCAGATCTCGTTAAAGGTGAACCAATAGGTCACCTGGTCGGCGTACTCCTTAAAGCAGAAGGTGGCAAAGTCCACAAAGGCGTCGATGGTCTCGCGGTTGAGGAAGTCGCCCTTCTCAAAGAGGGGCAGCGGCGTGTCAAAGTGATGCAGCGTGACGAACGGCTCAACATGGTGCTTATGGCATTCGGCGAAGAGGTCGTGGTAGAACTGGACGCCCTCGGGGTTGATCTCGCCGGTGCCGTTGGGGAAGATGCGGCTCCAGGCGATGGAGAGGCGGATGCCGTTGATGCCAAACTCCTCGCACAGTTCCAGGTCGACGGGGTACTGGTTGTAGAAGTCCGAAGCGGGATCGGGGGAAAAGCGCCCCTGGGCCTCCAGGAAGTCGTCCCAGGCAACCTTGCCCTTACCGTGAGTGCGGGTCTCGCCCTCTACCTGGTAGGCAGCAGTGGCGCCGCCAAAGACAAAGTCCTCGGGAAACTGCGCAGGCGGGTTAGTGACGCTAGCAGGGTTAACGGACATGATGATCCAATCGTCTAAATCGAAGGGCCAGCCGGTCTTGGATGGTCGGCTGGCCCTGAGCGTTACTTACTTCGAGAGTTGCTCGCTTACGAAGGCGAGAGACTTATCGCCGTTCTGGGAGAGCTCGATGTACTGCTTGCCACGGCAGGCGACGCACTTGTTGCCCACGCGCTCGCAGTCCTTCTGAAGGTCGGCCAGGTAGCTTGCGGCCTGCGGGGCCAGGACGACCAGGTCAAAGTCGGGGAGCATGTCAACGTGGTTGCCATAGGCCTCGGCAGCGGTCTCGAGGTTAATACCGCGCTCCCTGGCAGCCTTAGCCAGCGCGTTGGCGAGCAGGCCCGAGGTACCGCCGCCCTGGCAGAGTACGAGCACGCGCTTGCCGTTGAGGTCGCTAGTGGCCGTAGCCTCGGTGGCGGGCGCTGCGGAAGCGGCGGGGGCGTCGGCCTTCACGGCCTCGGCAGCAGCGCCGGCGGCAACGCTCTTGGCGTCAGCCTTGCCCTGGAAGGCGTCGTTGAGCTTGGCGGCCTTCTCAGCGTTCTTGGCGGCGAGCTCCTCCTGGGAGATCTCGGCCTCCTCGGTGCACTTCTGGGCGTCATAGGCACGGAAGAACGGGTAGTACAGGGCAAAGTCGACGACCAGGATAAGGGCGAGCATCACAAAGGCGAGCGGCTGGAAGCCCAGGCCCATGATGGTGCCGATGGGGCCGGGGACGGTCCAGGGCAGGGTGTACATAAAGCCGTTCATGCCCAAGAAGTCGATAAAGATCTTGAGGATCCAGATGTTGGCGATCGGGGCAAAGACAAACGGGACAAAGAAGACGGGGTTGAGCACGATGGGCGCGGCGAACAGCAGCGGCTCGTTAACGGCAAAGCACACGGGAACGATGGCGGCCTTACCGACGGCGCGCATCTCCTGGGACTTGGCCAGGAAACAGAACATAAAGACCAGGACAAGCGTGGCGCCGGTGCCGCCCATGCAGACGACGAAGTACTGGGCACCCTGGGTCAGGACAGCGGAAGCGTGCTGGCCGGCCTGGAACGCAGCCAGGTTGTCGGTCATGTTGGCAACGAGGGCGGCGGCGATGGCGGGCTCGACGATCGAGGGGCCGTGGACGCCCACGAACCAGAAGAGGCTCATGGCGCCGTAGATCACAGCAAGGCCGATGTAGCCGTCGGCAGCGGTGAACAGGGGCTGGAACACCTGGATGACGCCCTGGGCAAAGCAGAAGCCAAAGGCAGCGCGGAAGACGATGTCAAAGACCCAAAAGACGGTGATGCAGACGGAGAAGGGGATGATGTCCTTAAAGGTCTGCGAGATGTTGGGCGGAACCTGCTCGGGCATCTTGACGGTGATGTTGCGCTTGATAAAGAACTTGTAGATGATGCCGGTCACAAACGCAGCGATGAAGGCGGTCAGCAGACCCTTGGAACCAAGGTAGGTGGTGTTGAAGCCGCTGGCGGCGTCCGTGGCGATCGTGTCGCTCGAAAGGAGCAAGAAGCCGATGATGGCCGCGCACATGCACGAGATAAAGTTGATCTGGTTATTCTTGGGCAGATCGCGGTTCTGGGCGTTGGCGAAGTGCTTGGCCGTGGTGGCGGCGCAGGCGATGGCCAGGATGCCCATGGAGTAGTTGTAGCACTTCCACAGGGCATTGTTGATGTCATCGGGCCAGTAGAAACCCCAGATGTTGGGGACCGAGGCTACCAGGCAGAAGATGGACGAGAAGATGATGATGGGGATGACGGAGATAAAACCGTCGCGGATCGCCTTGAGGCACTTGTTGCGGGCGATCGCGTTGAAAAAGGGCTGGCCCTTTTCGATGGTGGCGATGAGTTGCTCCATGCAAAGCTCCTAAGAGTCGGTGGGTTGGCAACGATGGTAGCTTTTGACGTTTGATTGCCAAAATGTTGACGTTGCCATTTTGCGACACAAAATAAGACGCGAACCGATGGTACCTGTGCCTGCGAACCGTCGATTCCTTGCGCGTAAACGTTTGAGCCGCCCGGTGGCTCTGTGTTTGCACAATGGCAACGTTAACATTTGGGCGACAAAAGCCGTTCGGGGAAGCAAAAATGTCGGTGAACGGTAGGTTTTGGGTGGTGAGCGTATGGTGGGGGAGGCGTTGGATATACTTGAAGACGTTTCATTTGACTGCGCAGGACGCCACTAATGGCATCGTTGACATAGAAAGATCGACCTATGGCCGCTGTTAAAAAATCGGTTTCCGTTAAGGACGTGGCGCGTCTCGCGGGCGTCTCGGAGCAGACAGTCTCGCGTACGGTGCACGATTCGCCCAGCGTGCGCCCCGAGACCAAGGAGCGCGTGCGTGCCGCCATGCGCGAGCTGGGGTATCGCCCCAATTTTGCCGGTCGATCGCTGCGGCGCGGCAAGTTTAAGACCGTCGGCGTCGCCATGTTCAACATTACCGGTACCGGCAACCTCGACCGTATGGAGGGCTTTGCTGCCGCCGCCGATAAGCACGGCTACGCCATTACCCTCACGAAAGTAGATGGGCATCCGTATACCCTCGAGAGCGCATCGTCGCGCATGAGCGCACTGCCGGTGGATGGCATGGTCGTGATCATGAATCGCATGCCGGCGGACTTTGGCACCTTCGAGCCACTGCCCGGCATGCAGACAGTGCTCGTTACGATGTTGGAGCACCCGCTTTGTTCAACGGTCGATAACGACCAGTTCGATTGCTCGCGCCAGGTGGTCGAGTATTTGCTGGAGCAGGGGCACAAGACCGTGCACTTTATCTCGTGTCCCGAGCGCTCGCTTTCGGGCATGCAGCGCGAGGAAGGCTGGCGCGAGACATTGCGCGCACATGGTATTGAGCTGCCGCGACTCATCCGTGGCGATTGGACGGCGCAGAGCGGATATGCCGCAGGCCAGGCTCTGGCGGACGATCCGACCTGTACTGCCATCTATGCCTCCAACGACGCCATGGCCTACGGCTGCATTCGCGGGCTCGAGTCGCGCGGAAGGCGTGTGCCCGAGGACGTGAGCGTGGTGGGTGTTGATGACAGCCTGGGCGATATCGTGCCCGACCGTCGCCTGACCACCGTGCGCTTTGACAACAGGCGTGTCGGCATGTGGGCAGTCGATAAGATCGCCGGTGCCGAGGGGGGTGCGTCTGGCGTGGAGCACATGCTGATCCCTGGCGTGCTCGTAGAGGGCGATACGGTGCGCGATTTGCGCTAGGGCGCGGTCCTGTTTGGGTTTCCGTTAATCATGTTTGATATTGTTCGAAATGGTTTGGAAACCGTTCACGGGCGAAAATTGACCGTTCATAGCTTGAAATTATGTTTTGCGTTGTTCTTTTTTGTTTGAATGTTAATGTTTCTGCCATACAGAACGCAGCGCGTATGCCCGGACGCGATGCTCTCCATTGGTTCATATGTGAAAGGAACGCAATATGGCAACCAAAGAAGAAATCTCGATGGTTGGATTCGAGATCGTCGCATACGCAGGTGACGCCCAGACCGATCTGCTTGCAGCGCTCGATGCTGCTCGCGAGGGTGATTTTGAGAAGGCCGAGCAGCTGCACAAGGATGCCAGCGATGCGCTCATCGGTGCCCACGACACGCAGACCAAGCTGCTTTCGCAGGAGGCCGGCGGTGGCGAGATGGAGATGACCTTCATCATGGCTCACGCTCAGGACACTCTCATGACCACTATGATCCTGGAGAAGCAGACCCGCTTTACCATCGATGCCTACAAGCGCATCGCCGAGCTCGAGGCCAAGCTCGCCTAACGAGCCCTCACAACCAAGTTCCCTTCCAAAAGTCCTGCCGCATTCGCGACAGGGCTTTTTCTGTTTACCCGGCACTTGGGGACGTTCCTTATCTGCCGGCAGTTTGGGACACTCCTGCCATGCATTTGATCCTTTGAGGATGGAAGAAAACGGGTAATTGGGTTTGCTGCGGTGCCGAATCGGCCTGTCGGTTACAAAACTATGCCGGTTTACTACGATGAATCGCATTCTTTCAACTATGGAAAGAACAGCGTTATCAAAGCCGCAGGTAGAACGCTTGTCATTTTCTACTAATAGCAAATGTGGTCGGTCCTATCGGTTTTATCGTAGTAAACCGGCATAGTTTTGAAATGGCACTGTTCGACTAGCAGCGTTATGGAGCTTCTGCACGCCCTCCCGTTCGGTTTTTCGCTGGATGGGTATACTTTCACCCGCAATACAGGCCGGAATGAGGAGGTATCCAAATGCCGGATAACGGGTCAATACAAAAAAGAGACGCGCACGAGATGGCCCATGGGCGTCCTGTCCAGATAACTGAGCATACGACGGTAGCCGAGCTACAGCCCAGCCTGTCCGATATTGTGTGCGCAAACAAAAAGCTACAGATTGGCTTTATCGTTGCGCTCGTGGTACTGGCACTCCTGTCGGGCTTTGTAGCTCGTCCGCATTTTGCCGATACCAAAACTTGGGACTCCACCATCGAAGTCATCGATCAAAAGAAGGGCAATGTTTTGGCGCTCACGACCTCGTGCGTCGCCCTATCTGCGGGTATCACTGCGCTGCCGGGCGATACGGGGACACCGGTTGCCGAGCAGCTCGCACAGCTTTCAGGCAACCTTGGTATCGTGCTTGCCGTGCTATACCTAGAGAAATATTTGCTTACGATTTTGTGGTCGGTTGGCCTGGGCATCCTGATCCCGTTTGCGCTGGTGCTCTTTGCGATCTCACTTGGCATTCACGGACGCTGGAGCACGAGCACAGTCATTCGCCGCGTGGCAACGCGTGTGCTGGTGGTCGCCATAATTGGCATGGTGTTGGTGCCCGCAAGCGTATGGGTGTCGCAGAAGGTCGATGAAACGTATCAGGTGAGTATCGAGCAGGCAGAGCAAAAGGCGACTGAAGCGAGCAAGACGAGCTCCACAAAGAGCGAGAAGAAGTCCGAGACTACGGAAAACAAGAATGTGCTTGAGCAGCTGACCGATGGGGCCTCGAGCCTTATTACGTCGGTGACCAGCGGCGCCAAGCAGATGACCGACGAGATCGTGCAGCAGGTGACCGATCTGATCGAAGGCGTCATCGTGATGATCGTGACCTCGTGCGTGATTCCATTGCTGGTGCTCGCGGCGTTTTTGTGGCTGGGGCATGTGCTGCTGGGGATTGATATTTCCGGCCCGGCGAACTATTTGACGGGCCGCTTTCTGAGCGCTCCGTCCAAGCATGCCAAGAAGGGCGGGCAGTCCGAGTAACTAAAACAGCTGTATATACCGGGGCATACCGCCGAAGGGCGGCCGAGACACGTTCTCGGCCGCCCTTTTGTTTGTTGGGCACATGGTCGCTACGTCCGCGCCGGGCCCAAATGGTCAGCAATCATCCGTGAACGGTATTTGATCAAAAAAGAACAAAGATAAACAAATAGTTGTTGCAGTTACTGTTCGAATGTGTTCAAATAAACATGAACAGTGAAGAACCGCACATTCAGATGCCCGGACCTGAACGCGATTCAACACTTCCAAACAGAAACTGCGCACCTGCGTATCTCTCAAGGAGGATGTCATGAGGGTTGTAATCGCTTCCGATGCCGACGGTATGTCGATGAAGGAGTCCATCAAGGAGATGCTCATCGCTGACGGTCACGAGGTCGTCGACTATTCCGAGACCCCTGCCGCGGACTTTGTCGATTCCGCCACCGCCGTTGCCAAGGACCTGCTGGAGCACAAGGATTCCCAGGGCTTTGCATTCGATAAGTACGGCGTCGGCTCCTATATGGCCGCCGTCAAGATCAAGGGCATGGTTGTCGCCAACATTTCCGATGAGCGTTCCGCTTACATGACCCGCGAGCACAACGGCTCGCGCATGGTCACCATGGGCCCGGGCGTTGTGGGCACCGAGGTCGCCAAGAAGATCGCCCGCGAGTTCCTGCGCGCTCAGTACGCCGGCGGCCGTCACCAGATCCGTGTCGACATGCTCAACAAGATGGCCTAACGAGAGCCACCGAGAACTCGAACTTCTACCTCAACTTGTGAATTCAGACGAAAGGACGTTCTGATGAAGAAGACCATCGCAATCGGTTGCGACCATATCGTTACGGACGAGAAGATCTATCTGGCCGACCGCCTGGAGCAGGCTGGCTACAAGGTGCTCGACTGCGGCACCTACAGCCACACCCGTACGCACTATCCCATCTACGGTAAGGCCGTGGGCGAGGCTGTTGCCAGCGGCAAGGCCGACTTTGGCGTGGCCCTGTGCGGCACCGGCATCGGCATCACCAACGCCGTCAACAAGGTTCCCGGCGCCCGCTGCGCCCTGGTTCGCGACATGACCTCTGCCCTGTATGCCCGTCGCGAGCTCAACGCCAACATCGTGGGCTTTGGCGGCAAGATCACCGGCGAGTTCCTGATGGCCGATATCATGCTTGCCTTCCTTGAGGAGCCCTACGAGAAGACTCCCGAGCACGACGCCCTGATCGCCAAGATCGACGCCTGCAATAAGGCCGACGCCGAGGCTCAGGCTGACCCGCACTTCTTTGACGAGTTCCTGGAGAAGTGGGACCGCGGCGAATACCACGACTAAGGAGGTTCCGGCGTTCTACCGAACGCCGGACCTGTCGACGCTGCGCGGCGCTTGGCACCCCATCTCGCCGCTCAAACCGTCGCTCGCGTACATAAAGTACGCGTCGCTCCTCTTTCACGGCGACCTGGGGCACCTGAACGCCGCTCGCTGACGTTGAGGGTGCCTGTGGGGTTGTGCCGCTGTTGTTGCGAAGCGTTCTGGTACGGCGAGCTGCTCCGATAACACTTTTGCTTGCTGAGCTTGTGTGCTTTGATTTTGGCGGTCCCGGGCATTCTGCAGTATCTTAAATGACGGCTCGCGTTTCTGTGAGGGGGCGCGGGCCGGTTCTCTATCAGCCCTATTGACTTGGCGGGCTGTCGTAAGAAAGGGAAGGCTCCTATGGAGTTTGTTCTTGATAACGGTTCTGTTCGCGTGGCACTGAGCACGGCTGGCGGATCGTTCACCTCGATTATAGCTAACGGTCGTGAGTACCTGTGGCAGGGCGATCCTTCGGTCTGGTCGGGCCAGGCGCCCATTTGCTTTCCGATTTGCGGCGGCCTTCGTGACGGCCGCGCGATGACCATGGGCGGCCGCGAGGTTAAGCTTGCCCGTCACGGCTTTGCCCGCAAGCAGGAGTGGAAGCTTGAGGAGCAGGGCGACAGCATGGTTGCGCTGAGCCTAAGCTCTGCCGACCACGCCGAGCTGCTCGAGCAGTATCCGTATCCGTTTAAGATCGTTGCTCGTTACACGATCGATTCGGAAAAGGTGGCCGTGTCGTACGAGGTGTCCAATGAGGGCACCGAGGACATGCCGTTCTTTGTGGGCGGTCATCCCGGCTTTAAGTGCCCGCTCGACGAGGGTGAGTCCTATGACGATTACGAACTCCGTTTTGAGCAGCGTGAGGCCGCCGAGCTCTGTACTGCCGTTCCCTCGACGGGCCTGATTGATGTTGAGCATCGCAGTAAGAACCCCATGATCGGCCAGAACCTGCCGCTTACCCACGAACTCTTCGACTTCGCGGAGACCATCTTTGACGTGCTCGAGAGCCGCGTGGTTACCCTGACCAAGAAAACCGAGGACAAGGGTGTGCGCCTGACGTTCCCCGATATGCCATACCTGATTGTGTGGAGCAAGCCCGAGGGTGACTTTGTGGCCGTGGAACCGTGGGGCGGCCTGTCCACCTGCTCCGACGAGGACGATATTCTGGAGCACAAGCGTGGCTGCCTGGTGGCCAAGCCGGGGGAGACCGTCACCCGCGGCTTTGAGATCGAGATCCTTTAACGAGTTATCGTATGCTTGGGGCGGGTTATGCCGCCCCGGAATAGGAGTTCAACATGATTCTGACCGTTACCATGAACCCATCGATTGATACGCGCTATCAGCTCGATAAGCTGATCATCGACGATGTTAACCGCGTGACGCCCGAAAAGACCGCTGGCGGCAAGGGTCTTAACGTGAGTCGCGTGCTGCTGCAGCTGGGCGACGACGTGCTCGCGACCGGCCTGCTTGGCGGTCACATGGGTGCCTATATGGCCGAGCTCATGGATGCCGATGGCGTCAAGAATGACTTTGTGCCCATCGCTGGCGAGACGCGCATCTGCCTGAATATCCTGCATGAGGGCAACCAGACCGAGCTGCTGGAGAGCGGCCCGCAGATCGCCCCGGCCGAGCTCGAGGCCTTTACGGCCAAGTTCGCCGAGCTTGCATCGAAGGCGGACGTTGTGACGCTTTCGGGCTCGCTGCCGCGTGGCGTCGATGCCGGCTACTATGCCGAGCTCGTCAAGATTGCCGAGGAGGCGGGCGCCAAGGTGCTGCTCGACACCTCGGGTGCATCGCTGGAGGCCGCGCTGGAGTCCGACGCTAAGCCTGAGCTCGTAAAGCCCAACCTGACCGAGATTAACGGCCTACTGGGTACGTCCTTTACGACCGATGATGTCGATGCCCTGCGCGAGGCACTTGCCGCCGATGGCCGCTTTGCCGGCATTCCCTGGGTTGTCGTTTCGATGGGCGCTGCCGGTTCGGTGGGCTTCCATGAGGGTCGCGCATTCCGCGCCAAGACGCCCGCGATTGCGGCTGTGAACGCGACGGGTTCCGGCGACTCGACCATCGCCGGCTTTGCGCATGCCATTGCTGCTGGTGCCGACGACGTCACGGTGCTCAAGACCGCCAATACCTGCGGCAAGCTCAACGCCATGGATCCCAAGACCGGGCATTTGGTTATGGACCGCTGGGACGAGGTCTACAACAGCGTTGTCGTGACTGAACTGTAGGGTTACGCGGTTTTACCAAACCGCGTAACGGCGCGACGCTGCAAACGCCCCTAAGCGGCAATCTGACGTTCAATCGTCGGGCATGACCAAAAGGCCAATGCCCTCCTCTTTCACGTCACCTTGCTCGCTTAGGGGCGTTTTCGCTCATATGACCCAATCCGCTGTCAAGAGCCACAATGGCCCCGCCGACCGCTTGCAATCGGTCGGCGGGGCCTGCC
>CABUUJ010000049.1 GCA_902494715.1 uncultured Collinsella sp. | reverse complement strand
TCATCGTGTCGCCGTGGATCCTGTCCGTGCTGACCACCGACCGCCTCGCGCGCAACTACGAGCTGGTCACCAAGCACAACCTCAAGTACCGCCGCTACTACCACCAGTTCGACTACTAAGAGCTGGTCACGGGTCCGATATCTTGGCTGGTTGATATCTCGACCCTGCACAAGGGCGTCCGCATTTGCGCGGGCGCCCTTTTTGCGTTGTGACAAGAGACTGCTGCTAACCGCTCGCCCTATGTTTCCAAATGAATACGCTATGAGCGGTTGCGGCGGATTTTCCCCGCAAACACTCTAGTATGCTAAAGTACCCAGAAGACCGGCGGAGCTATGCCGGTCTTCTGTTCTATATGAAACACAGCATGAGGAGGCTCACCAGATGACGGCCACACCGTGGGGATTCCGGGACATATTGCCCGAGGAGGCTCAGGCGCGCGAGGAGATTGCGCTGACGGTGAAGGGCTGCTTTAGGGAGCATCATTACCTTCCGGTCGAGACGCCGCTGCTCGAGGACAAGGGCTCGCTCGAGGAGGGCGGCCGCATTGCGGACACGCCGTTTAAGCTCTTTGATGACGACGGTCGCCTGCTGGTGGTCCGTCCCGACAACACGCTGCCGATTGTTCGCCTGGTTTCGACTCGCATGCGTGCGGCCGATCTGCCGCTGCGCCTGCGCTATGAGGCGCCGGTGGTTCGCGAGTGTCAGCACAATGCCGGCGGCTCGCGTCAGTTTACGCAACTAGGTTTTGAGCTCATCGGCGCGGGCGACACCGCGGGCGATGTCGAGATTGTCTCACTGGTCGCCGAGGCCGTGCGCAAGCTGGCACTTCCCGGTGCGCGCATTATCGCGGGCAGTGTGCGTCCGTTTAAGGAACTGCTTGCGGCGTGCGAAGATCGCGAGCTGGCTGCCGAGGCGCTGCGCTGCGTGCACGCCAACGACTTCGTGGGCCTCGATGCCCGCGTGGCGGAAAGCGCAGAGTCCGAGGCCGTTAAGGTCGCCATTAGCGAGCTGCCGCGCCTGCACGGTGGTGCCGAGGTGCTCGACCGCGTCGACGCGCTGCTGGCGGCGGCGGGCATTGTTGCGCCGCTCACGCGCGAGCTGCGTGCCCTGGTCGATGGCCTGGCTCCCGAGGACGCCCGGGTGCTGTCCTTCGACTTCTCGATCATGAACTCGTTTGATTACTACACGGGCCTGGTCTTTAAGGCCTATGCCGGTGGCCTGCCCGATCCGGTCGGTTCAGGCGGACGCTACGACTCCATCTTTACTGGCGCATTTGGCGACGGCATCGAGGTGCCGGCGGCGGGCTTTGCCTTTTCGCTCGAGCGTCTGGAGGCCGCGCATACCTCGGCCGAGGACGCTGCTTCCGATGGTGACCATGCCGTGGGCCGCGGCGCCGAGGGTCCACTGCGCATCGCCGTGCCCAAGGGCTCGCTCAAGGCCGACACGCTCGACGTGCTCGAGGCCGCGGGCTTGGATGTCTCTGAGCTGCGCGACCCCGGCCGTCACCTCATCGTGCGCGGCCGCGACACACACGCTGGTGAGGGCACGGTCGGCGATATCGAGTTTGTCATCGTGCGTCCCAGCGACGCACCCGCTTTTGTGGGCTGTGGCGGCGCCGACTGCGGCATCTGCGGCTGGGACTCGCTCATCGAGGCCGACCTCAACCTGCTGCAGCTGGTCGACCTGGGCTACGGCCTGTGCACGTTTATCGAGGCGGAGCCTGCATGGCGCGCCGGCCAGGCCGAGCGCAACTACGCCCGCCGCGGGTCGCTTCGTGTGGCCACCAAGTACCCGCGCATCGCGAGTGCCTGGTATGCCGAGCGCGGCGTGAATGCCGATATCGTCTCGCTGCACGGTAACATCGAGCTGGGCCCCATCGTCGGCATGACCGATCGCATCGTGGACGTTACCGCCACGGGTGCCACGCTACGCGACAACGACCTGGTTATTACTGGTCGCATTATGGACTGCACGGCCCGCTTCTTTGTCAACCCGGGTGCCGCTCGCCTGGATCCGCGCGTGCGCAACCTGGCAGATCGCCTGGCCGCGGCCGTGAAGGACAAGCATTTTGAGCCCGTCGCGGGCTCGGCACAATAGCGCGAGCACGCACGGGCGTCCCAACGTCTGGGCTGCGGGCCGATTGGCGCCGCCGCCCGGCCTCTCGTTTTTTCAAACGCAACCTCGACCGATAGGGGATACCGATATGAAGACCATCAAGCTTGCTCCCGGTGAGCGCCTCGTTACCAACCAGCTCAACCGCAAGGGCGTGCTGCCGCAAAACATCGTCGACGCCGCTCGCGATATCGTGGCCAACGTGCGCGCCAACGGCGATGCCGCAGTGCGCGATTACTGTCAGCGCTTTGACGGTGTTGAGCTGCAGAGCTTCCGCCTGCCGCAGGAGCAGATCGATGCCGCGCTCGAAGACCTCGACCCCGCGTTTGTCGCGGCGCTCGAGAAGGCCGCGCGCCAGATTCGCGAGTTCCACCAGCGCGAGGTCGAGCAGAGCTGGTTTACCACGCGCGCAGATGGCACGATGCTCGGCGTTAAGGTGACCCCGCTCGCGGCGGCCGGCATCTACGTGCCGGGCGGTCGCGCGCAATATCCCTCCACGGTGCTCATGAATGCCATTCCCGCCAAGGTTGCCGGCGTCAAGCGCGTGGTCATGGTGACTCCTCCGCAAAAAGATGGCCTGATCAGCCCCTATACGCTTGCGGCTGCCAAGCTCGGCGGCGTGGACGAGATCTATATGGTGGGCGGCGCTCAGGCCGTGGCCGCGCTGGCGTACGGCACCGAGACCATTCCGCGCGTCGACAAGATCACCGGCCCGGGCAACGCCTTTGTCGCCGCGGCCAAGCAGATTGTCTCGGGCGACGTGGGAATCGACATGGTCGCTGGCCCTTCCGAGGTCTGCGTACTTGCCGATGCCACGGCCAAGCCCATGGTGGTCGCGGCCGACCTGATGGCCCAGGCCGAGCACGATCCGCTGGCAGCCTGCTATCTGGTGACCTGCGACGAGCAGTTTGCGCGTGAGGTCGAGGCGGGTATCGACATCCTGGTGGCACAGTCCCCGCGTGCCGAGATCACACGCGCCTCGCTCGATAACGAAGGCACCATCGTGGTGGCCGCCGACATGGCTGCCGCCGTCGAGGCCGTGAACACCGTGGCGCCCGAGCACCTTGAGCTGCACTGCAAGGACGCGATGGGCCTGCTCGGCGGCATTCGCAACGCCGGCGCCATCTTTGTGGGCGCCTGGAGCTCCGAGCCGCTCGGCGATTATGTTGCCGGCCCCAACCACACGCTGCCGACCGGCGGCACGGCCATGTTCTCCAACCCGCTTTCGGTCGAAGAGTTCGTTAAGCGCTCGAGCGTCATTTGCTATACGCCCGAGGGCCTGCTCTCCGACGCTCCCGCCACACAGCGTCTGGCCGAGGCCGAGGGCCTGTGGGCGCACGCGCTATCCGCCGCCCTGCGTCGCCGTGTGCTGGAGCAGGGCGAGGATGCCGTGAGTGCCGAGTCTCTGGCCGCGGCCGACCTGACCAAGGTCGCTTGGCCGGGTGACGCCGTGGCGACGGTTGCCGAGGGCGTTGACCTGGCGGCTGCGGGCGCGGATGGCGTTGGCGCGACCGGCGAGGAGGCCTAACATGGCCGAACTCACGCCGCGCATGAAGGAGCTCGTCCAGCCCTACCTGGCCGGCATTGAGCCCTATGATCCCAACTTTACGCCCACGCGCATCAACCTTTCGGCCAACGAGAACACCTATCCCGTGCCGGCCGGCGTGCGCGAGGCGATTGATGCAGCCCTGGCTGCCACGCCGCTCAACCGTTATCCCGACCCCATGTCCAACGACCTGCGCGATGAGCTTGCTGCTTGGCATGGCGTGACGCGCGAGAATATCTGCGTGGGCAACGGCGGTGACGAGCTGCTCTATAACTACTTGCTGGCGTTTGGCGGCGCGGGGCGGACCCTGCTCAACTGCCCGCCGTGCTTTAGCGAGTATGCGTTCTTTGCGTCGCTGTGCCAGACCGAGGTGCGCGACGTGTGGCGCGACCCGGCGACCTTTGAGCTCGACCAGGCGGCGGTGCTTGCGGCGGCTCCCGAGTGCAATCTGGCGATCGTGACCTCGCCCAATAATCCCACGGGTGACGTGGCGCCGCTCGACTTTGTTGCGGCTCTGTGCGATGCCTGCCCCGGCATGGTGATGGTCGACGAGGCCTACGTGGAGTTTGCCGACGATTCGTTTGGCGCGGCCACCACGGCGCAGGGGCTTATCGCCGAGCATCCCAACCTGGCGATTCTGCATACACTGTCCAAGGCGTTCGGCGCCGCCGGCACGCGCCTGGGCTATGTGATCGCGGCGCCCGAGGTCATCGACGTGTTCGCGGCGATTCGCCAGATCTATTCGGTCAACGTGTTGAGCCAGGCGGCGGCGCTTGCCTGCGTGCGTGCCCGCGATGCGTACGCGCCCGTGGTGGCACAGGTCGCATCCGAGCGCGAGCGCGAGTTGTGTGCCCTGCGCGCAATGGCTGCCAAGGGTCTGCCCGTGGAGGCGTGGCCGAGCGCGGCGAACTTTGTGCTTGTGCGCACGCCGCATGCCACGCGCGTGCGCGAGCGTCTGCGCGACGAGTATTCAATTTTGGTGCGCGACTTTAGTTACGCGCCGGGGCTCGCGGACTGTCTGCGCATTACCGTAGGCACCCCGCAGGAAAACGACGAGGTGCTGGCCGCGTTTGCCGCGCTGGTGAAGGAGGAGATGTAGATGGACCGCTATGCCGAGGTGACCCGCAAGACGGGGGAGACCGACATTGTCGTAAAGCTCGACCTGGACGGATGCGGCGTGTGTGATATCTCGACCGGCGTACCGTTTTTCGACCACATGCTCAACGCTTTTGGCCGCCATGGCCTGTTCGATTTGACGGTGCACGCGGTGGGCGACGTCGAGGTCGATGCGCATCATACCGTCGAGGACACGGGCATTGTGCTGGGCGAGGCGTTTTGCCAGGCGCTGGGCGACAAGGCGGGCATTACGCGCTTTGCCGACGCGGCGATCGCCATGGACGAGACACTCGTGACGGCCGCCGTTGACATCTCGGGTCGCGGGCAGGCCTACTGCGAGCTGCCCGTGCCGACTGAGCGCGTGGGCAGCTTCGATACCGAGCTGGCCGTCGAGTTCTTCTACGCCTTTGCGCGCGATGCCAAGCTCACACTGCACGTGCGCGAGCTGGCGGGCGGCAATTCGCACCACATTATCGAGGCCGCCTTTAAGGCTGTGGGCCGCACGATGCGCCGCGCCTGCGAGCTCGATCCCCGCGTGCAAGGCATCCCCAGCACCAAGGGCTCGCTGTAACCTGCCAAAAAGGGACAGGTTTATTTTGGCAGGTTTTATCTGCGGAAATGCTGTCTCATACGATGGGCGAACGTTTAACCGACCAAAATAAACCTGTCCCTTTTTGGCAGGTTTTGAATGGGAAAAGGGAGGGGTCGCGTGGGCGAACCGAAGATCGTGGTGGTCGACTACCACAAGGGCAACTTGTCGAGCGTCGTGCGCGGGCTTGCGCGCGCCGGTGCCGCCACCTGCGCGTCGGACGATCCGGAGCAGATCCGCAACGCCGACGGCCTGGTCATCCCGGGCGTGGGCGCGTTCTATGACGCGATCGCCTTTATGCGCCAGAGCGGCGAGGCGGACGCGGTGCTCGACGCCGTTGCCGCCGGAACTCCGCTGCTCGGCATCTGCCTGGGTCTTCAGCTTTTTTTTGAGCGCGGCAACGAGGGCGTGCCTGCGGACGAGGGCGCGGACGCGGACGACGATGCCTCCGAGCAGGCCGGTGGTCCCTGGGTCGATGGCCTGGGCATCATGCGTGGCTCGTGCACGCGCCTGGAGTCGAGCCGTCTGAAGGTGCCGCACGTGGGCTGGGACCAGGTGCACATGACGCCTACCGGTGCGGCCGATCCGCTGCTCGCCGGTTTTGCCGAGGGCGCCAACATGTATTTCACCCACAGCTACGCGGTAGCCGACGACGTCGATGCCGCCGATGTGTTGGCGCGCACGCACTATACACGGAGTTTCCCGTGCATCGTGCGCCATGGCAACGTGTGGGGCTGCCAGTTCCATCCCGAGAAATCTTCTGCGTTGGGTCAGCGCATCCTTAAGAACTTCGTCAACATCGTCGAGGAGGTTGGCCGATGATCCTGTTTCCCGCAATCGATCTGATCGGCGGCAAGGTTGTGCGCCTGGAGCGCGGCGACCGCAACCGCTGCAAGGTATATTCCGACGACCCCGTGGCCGTTGCCCGCTCGTTTGCCGAGCAGGGCGCGAGCTGGGTGCACGTCGTCGACCTGTCCGCTGCCTTTGGCGAGGACGAGGATGCGTGCGCTGCCAACTCGACGGCGATTAAGGCCATCTGCGGCGTCGATGGTCTGTCCGTGGACGTGGGCGGCGGCGTCCGCTCGCTCGCGCGCATCGACGAGCTGGCCGGCTATGGCGCTCGCCGCATTGCGCTGGGCACCGTGCTGGTGACCGAGCCGGGTTTTGCCGAGGTGGCAGCCCAAGGCTTTGGCGAGCTGCTGGTCGCCGACATTGCCGCATGCGACGGCCAGGTTAAGGTGAACGGCTGGCGCGACGGCGCGGGCGTGGCGCTCGACGATGCCGTAGCGCAGCTTACCGAGCTGGGCTTTAAGCATCTGGTGTATACCGACATCGCGCGTGATGGCATGCAGACAGGCATCGACGTGGCGGCATATCGCCATGTGGCCGAGGTCGCGGGCTTTCCCGTCGTGGCGTCGGGCGGTATCTCGACGCTCGGCGATATCCGCGCGCTTGCCGCGGTGGGCGAGGACGCCATCGAGGGTGCTATCACCGGTCGTGCGCTCTACGAGGGCAACTTTACGCTGGCCCAGGCGCTGGCCGCCGCCCGAGGGGAGGAGTAGCCCATGCTTACCAAGCGCGTAATTCCCTGTCTGGATGTTAAGGACGGCCGTGTGGTCAAGGGTGTCAACTTTGTGAGCTTGCGCGATGCCGGCGATCCGGTGGAGCTGGCCCGCGCCTACGACCGCGAGGGTGCGGACGAGGTCGTATTTTTGGACATTACCGCGACGAGCGATAACCGTGCGACGACTATCGAGATGGCGGCGCATGCGGCCGAGGAGCTGGCCATTCCCTATACCGTGGGCGGCGGCTTTCGCGACCTGGCGGGCATGCGCACCATGGTTGCCGCCGGTGCTGACAAGGTGTCGCTCAACTCTGCCGCCGTGCGCGATCCGTCGTTGATCAGCCAGGCCGCCGCGGCGTTTGGCAGCCAAGCCGTGGTCGTGGCGATCGATGCCAAGCGCGTGGGGCTGCCCGGGGAGCCGGGCGCCGATAAGTGGGAGGTCTTTACGGCGGGCGGCCGCAACGCTACGGGTATCGACGCAGTGGCGTGGGCCGAGGAGGCGGCTCGTCGTGGCGCCGGCGAAATCCTACTGACCAGCATGGACCGCGACGGTACCAAGGCCGGCTTCGATCTGGCGCTTACTCGCGCCGTGGCCCGCGCGGTGCCGATTCCCGTTATCGCGAGCGGCGGCGTGGGCACACTCGAGCATTTTGCCGAGGGTGTGATCGAGGGCGAGGCCGATGCCGTGCTGGCGGCGAGCGTCTTTCACTTTGGAATCTTCAGCATTCGCCAGGTGAAGGAGTATATGGCGTCGCAGGGCATCCCTGTCAGGTTGGACTTCTAGCGCTGCGGCTTGCCCAGGCACCCGACCTTCCGGCTCCAACCCTCCTCGCGTACCAAAGTACGCGTCGTCGGGCTTGTCGCTCGGAATCTCGGGCACCTGGGCAACCCTCGCCGACCGGCGATGTTTAAATTGGGGAATTGAAATGAGAGAAATTACTGCTCCAGCGGATCTTACATACGACGCCAAGGGGCTGATTCCTTGTGTGGTTCAGCAATATGACACCGGCGAGGTGCTTATGGTTGCTTGGATGAACGAGGAGTCGGTGGGGCTGACGCTCAAGACCGGGACCACGTGGTTTTGGAGTCGCAGCCGTCAGGAGCTCTGGAACAAAGGCGCGACGAGTGGCAACATGCAGGAGGTCAAGGAGCTCTGGGCCGACTGCGATAGCGATACGCTGCTGGTCAAGGTGGACTCGCCGGGCCCGGCCTGCCATACCGGCAACCGTACCTGCTTCTTTAAGAAACTCGCGTAGGGCGGGCGCTCGACTAGGCGCTTGGCCACCAGAAAGGATTGAACTATGGGTGTGCGCACCGCAAACGTTCAGGATGGAAATATCGGAGAGACGCTGACAGGTCTGGCCGAGGTGATTCACGGTCGTCGCGATGCGTCGCCACAGGAGAGCTACACCGCCCGCCTGCTGACCGACGTTGAGGACGAGCTGCTCAAGAAGCTTGCCGAGGAAGCGAGCGAGGTGATCATGGCCTGCAAGGATAACGATCACGATCACATCCGTTACGAGGCCGGCGACCTGATCTACCACCTACTCGTGACGCTCGAGCGTTACGGCATCACCCTCGACGAACTGGCCGGCGAACTCAATGTCCGCCGCCACTAGTCGTTTAAGAACGTCCCCAACGACTAATCTTAGGCGAGGGGCGTGGACTCCCATTCTCCGGTGAAGTGGGGGATGTCGAAGGTTCGATAACCGCAGTCGTAGGCGTGGGCCTGAGCCTCGCGGATGTTCCAGCAGATGTCGCAGGCGCGGTGTGCGTCCGAGCCAAAAGTGATTGGCACCTCGGCGTGGGCGAAGCAGCGCAAAAGGCCGGTCACGGGATAGTAGTCGTCGAGCCCCTTGCGCGGTGCGGCCGTCGAGACCTCAACGCGGCGACCCGTATCGTGCGCGCACTCGGCCATCTGCTGCCAAAACGGCGCGGGGTCAAAGTCGGGCGCAAAGCCTTCCTTCGAAAAGCGCATGACTAGGTCGGGGTGAGCCATCACATCAAAGTTGAGCGGGCTCTCGCAGGCGCGGCACCAGTCATCGACGTAGCGCTCCCACACGCCGCGCACGCCTAAGTTTTCCCAAACATGCAGGTTGGTATCGTCGTCGATCCAGCCACAAAGCGAGTCGGGCGTATCGGGACGAGCGACGCTCTCTGTTCCCGCCGTGCCCGCGGCGCCGGCCATGATATCGCCCGGGTCGCCAATCCAATGCACGCTGCCCAAGCGCACCACGGCGCCCTGGGACCAGCGCTCTACCAAGGGCTCGCAGCCTTCGTACCAATCGCATTCAAAGCCATAGATAAGCTCGAGCTCCGGCGCGATCTGCGCGGCAAGCTTGCGGGCATCCTCAAAAGCCAGGCGATGTGCCGGCAAGTCGCCCTCGACGACCTGTACCTCGCAGTTAGCATCCATGCTGGCAGGCAGGGTGAGGTGGTCGGTCGAGACCATGACCCGACAGCCGGCGGCCGCGGCGGCGCAGACGTTTTCCTCAAACGAGGCATGGCCGTCCGAAAACGAAGTATGAGTATGGCAATCGACCAGCGGGCAAGCGGACATGGCGGCTCCTTTGCATTCGGCAAATCTGCTCCATTGTAATGGCGCGACCCCTGACGCTTTGGGCACGCCGAGGGTCGAAATCGACTGGAAAGGGCAAACGGCGCGCAAGGGCTGCCGCACGACATCGACCCTGCCTCAAAACGTGTACGTCAGCCTCCAAAACCGACAAAAAATGACATGTTTGGAGGCTGACGTACACGTTTGGATGGGGGCGAGGACGGCGACGGACGAAAGTCACGCCTGTGCCACGTCCGATGTGCTAGCGTTTGAGTGAACAAAACGAGCCCGCGCGGAAAGGAACCGGACCGTATGCAACGTGGAAGTACATCTCCGCTGTCCCGCGAGACCGATGCGCCCGAGACCATCGTCAAGCTGGAGTGCGACATCGACGATGCGTCGCCCGAGGTACTCGCCTATGCCGCCGACCGCCTGCGCGAGGTCGGCGCCCGCGAGGTGCACTGGCTACCCCTTTACTGCAAGAAGGGCCGCCCCGGCTGGCAGCTGCAGGTAATCTGCGCCTGTGAGGACATTGACCGTCTGCAGGCGATCATCTTTTTGGAAACCACCACGAATGGCATCCGGCGTCAGGTTATGGAGCGCGTTTGCCTGCCGCGCCGCTTTGAGCAGGTAGCGACGCCTTGGGGCGAGGTGGCCGTCAAAGTAGCCACCCTGCCCGACGGCAGTGAGCGTGCGGCGCCCGAGTACGAGGACTGCGCCCGTCTTGCCCGCGAGCATAACGTGCCGCTCCAGCGCGTGATGCAGGCGGCACAAGCCTCGGCACTGCGATTTGAATAGCGCGGCCGGCGACATCTCGCGCCCGGCCACATCAGTCCCCACCCGAAAGGACCACCATGAAATACCTCATCGCTTCCGACATTCACGGCTCGGCATACTGGGCCGAGCGCCTGGTCGCCGCCATCGAGTCCGAGCAGCCTGACCGCATCGTTCTGCTGGGCGACCTGCTCTACCACGGACCGCGCAACGACCTGCCGCGCGACTACGCCCCCAAGCGCGTGATTCCGCTGCTCAACGCCCTGGCCGACCGCATCATCGCGGTGCGCGGCAACTGCGACGCTGAGGTCGACCAGATGGTCCTCGACTTTCCCGTCATGGCCGACTACGCTACGCTGTTCGACGAGATCGGCCGCGAGCTGTTCCTGACGCACGGCCACGTCTTTGGCGCCGGCATGCACAACAGCGTCGACCACGCGCCCGCGCTGCCCGAGGGCTCCGCGCTCGTCTACGGCCATACGCACATCAAGGTCAACGAGGAAAGCGCCGCGCACCCGGGCCTGTGGCTCTTCAACCCCGGTAGCGTGAGCATTCCCAAGGACGGCACGCACAGCTATGGCATCTACGAGAACGGCGCGTTCCGCCACGTGATCCTGGAGGAGGAGTAGCCATGGCGCAGCACATGGCTCAGCAAAATGCCGAGGGATCGCGCGATCTGTCTACGCTGGTAGACGCGTCGACCGAGCTGCAGCATCTGGTGCAGACCATCTGGCGCCTGCGTCAGCCCGATGGCTGCCCGTGGGACCGTGAGCAGACGCACCGCAGCATTGGCAAGAACATGATCGAGGAGGCCTACGAGGCGCTCGACTGCATCGAGGCGGACGACGCGGTCCACCTACGCGAGGAGCTGGGCGACGTGCTCATGCAGGTCGTGCTGCATGCGCAGATTGCTGCTGACGCCGGCGAGTTTACACTGGCCGACGTGGCGCGTGATATCGATGCCAAGCTCATCCGCCGTCATCCGCACGTGTTTGGCGATGTAGATGCTGACAGTTCCGACGAGGTACTCAAGATTTGGGACGAGGTCAAGCTTGCCGAGAGGGCTGCCAAGGACAAGGCCGTGGCGGCGGGCGAGGCCGCGCCCGAGGGCCTGCTCGACGGCGTGCCCACGCATCTGCCGGCGCTGATGCAGGCGCAGAAGGTGTCACGCAAGGCGGCTGCCGTGGGCTTTGAGTGGGAGACGGTCCAGGACGTGTGGGACGAGGTCGCCGAGGAACGTGCCGAGTTTGAGGCCGAGGCCCCTGGCTCGCCCGAGCGCGAGATGGAGTTTGGCGACCTGCTCTTTGCCCTGGTCAACGTCGCGCGCAAAGAGGGGATTGACGCCGAGAGCGCCCTGCGTGCCAGCACAGCAAAGTTCCGCCGCCGCTGGGCCGCGATGGAGCAGATGGCGGCCGATGCTCACGTGGATCTTGCCGAGCTTTCGACCCACGGCCTCAACGACCTGTGGGATGCCGCAAAGGCGGAGGAGTAAGACTGCGGGAACGACGGGCTGACACGCCTCATCGTTCCCGCTAAATTTTTCGAAAATCAAGTGTATCCCTCGGCTAACTTAGGGCATAATGCAAAAAGTGCGACATGGCTAACTTACGGAGACGCACCGATGGTGCACGGTCAGCCGGTCGCTTGCATCCACTACGTTTCCAAGTGAGAGGGAGACAACATGAGCGATATTTTGGACGTCTACGGTCGCGAGGTGCTCGACAGCCGCGGCAATCCCACCGTCGAGGTCGAGGTCGTGCTCGAGGACGGCAGCTTTGGCCGCGCAATGGTGCCTTCGGGTGCTTCGACCGGCGCCTTTGAGGCCTGCGAGCTACGCGATGGCGACAAGGGCCGCTACCTGGGCAAGGGCGTTTCGCAGGCCGTCGAGCACGTCAACAACGAGTGCGCTAACGCCGTCGTGGGCCTCGACGCCTTCGACCAGCGCGCCGTCGATGCCGCGCTGATTGCCGCGGACGGTACCCCCAACAAGACCAAGCTCGGTGCCAACGCCATCCTGGGCGTGTCGCTGGCCGTTGCCCGCGCCGCTGCCGAGTCGGCGGGCCTGTCGCTGTACCAGTACCTGGGCGGCGTCAACGCTCATCTGCTGCCCACGCCCATGATGAACATCCTCAACGGCGGCGTGCATGCCGACAACAACGTCGACTTCCAGGAGTTCATGATCATGCCGGTGGGCGCCCCGAGCTTTGCCGAGGGCCTGCGTTGGTGCGCCGAGGTCTACCACACCCTCAAGGGCGTGCTGCACGAGGCCGGCCTGGGTGGCGGCGTGGGCGACGAGGGCGGCTTTGCCCCCAACCTTAAGACCAATGCCGAGCCGTTCGAGTACATCACCAAGGCCGTGGAGAAGGCCGGCTTTAAGCCCGGCGTCGACTTCATGTATGCCATGGACCCGGCCTCGACCGAGTTCTACAACGCCGAGACCGGCATGTACGAGCTCAAGGGCGAGGGCGTGGAGTACACGAGCGCCCAGATGGTTGATTACTGGGAGAAGCTCGTCGACACCTATCCCATCATCTCCATCGAGGACGGCATGGCCGAGGAGGACTGGGACGGCTGGGTCGAGCTTACCCGTCGCATTGGCAACAAGGTGCAGCTGGTGGGCGACGACCTGTTCGTCACCAACACCGAGCGCCTCAAGAAGGGCATCGAGCTGGGTGCCGCCAATGCGATCCTGGTCAAGGTCAACCAGATCGGCACGCTCACCGAGTCACTCGAGGCCATCGAGACCGCCAAGGAGGCCGGCTACGCTTGCATCGTGAGCCACCGTTCCGGCGAGACCGAGGACTCCACGATCGCCGACCTGGTCGTGGGCGTCAACGCCGGCCAGATCAAGTCGGGCGCCCCGTGCCGCAGCGACCGCATCGCCAAGTACAACCAGCTCATCCGCATCGAGGACGAGCTCGAGGGCAGCGCGCGCTACGCCGGCAAGGCCGCGTTCTACAACATTCGCTAAACAAGCGGTGCTCGCGGGGGGCGGAGGTTGACTCGGCTCCGCCCCGCCTTGGCTGGACGCCGCAAAGCGCTGTGGGCGCTGGGCCATATGGCTCAGCGCCTTTTTTATGTCGAGCAAAGGCTGGCGAAGGCGGTGCGGGCGCTCGTGCTATAACTAGAATACTTAGCGCAAACAAACCTCAACCGCACAAGGCGCACATGGATCAGATTTACGACAACAGGTACTATTCCGCCGGTTCGCGCGAGCCGTCGCCTCGCCGTGCGCGCACGGTGCAGCTCGGTGGGTCCGCCTACGCCGGCGCCGACCGCTCCATGCAGCGCCCGACAAGTACCTCGCGCCCCAATGCTCAAGTGAATACTTCGACAGATGGACCAGTGCGCCCGGCACGTTCGTCGCATGCTCAGCGTTCATCGGCTCAAGCGCACGATAGGTCGAGCAGGCCCTCGAACCGTCTTTCGGGCTCGGACTTTATGCACTACGCCAACGACAACGCGGTGGTCAAGGCGATCTACGACTTTACCCACGGTCCTCAGCGAGGGCTATTCATCGGCATCGTCGTTGCCCTGGTGCTCGGGAGCCTGTATTTCCCCGTGCGCGACCTGTATGTGGCAAAGCGTTCGAGCGATATCTTGGCCAAGCAGGTCGAGATTCGCCAGCAATACAATGATGGGCTGCAAAAAAGCGTCGACAAGCTGCTCTCGGAGGAGGGTATCAAGGATGCGGCATCCGAGGACCTGGGCCTGGTGATGCCCGGCGAGAAGAGGATTGAAGTGCAGGGCCTGGACGACGATTCGGACTCGTCGTCGGCTGAAAAGAAGTCGTCGAACGCCAAGAAGGCCAGCGAGGTGGCCAAGGAGATCGAGGAAGTCGGCAAGGACGCGCCGTGGTACATTCAGACACTCGACATGCTGTTTGGTTTTAAAGGCGTCGAAGGCCAGACAGTCGCGTCCAGCGGCGAGTAGCGCCCAGAGGGGAGCCCGCAATGGCAGATTGCAAACGATATAAGGTGGCCGCGATCGACCTGGGAACGGTGTCGTCGCGACTGGTGCTGGCGCAGGTCGAGGCCGGGGCGATCGTGGAATCGTCCAAGCATACCGAGATTACCGATCTGGGCGAGGGCGTGGACGCGACGGGTCGCTTTTGCGAGGCGGCTGTCGAGCGTGTGCTCGCCGCATGCCGCATGTTTGTGGACGAGGCCCGTGCCTTTGGGGCCGCGTGCGTCTGCACCACCTGCACGAGTGCAGCGCGCGATGCGTCCAACGCCGCATTGCTGCTGGACGGCCTGCGCGGGCTGGGGCTCGAACCGCAGGTGATTCCGGGCGAGGTTGAGGCGCGCCTGACATTTTTTGGCGTGGCGCACGACTTTGCCGGTGAACGCATTATCGTCGCCGATTCGGGCGGCGGCTCCACGGAGCTTGCGACTGGTGTGTACGTGCCGGAGTGCGGGGTCTTTGCGCTGGAAGGTACGCGCTCGCTGGACATTGGCTGCCGCCGCGTGACGGAGCGTTTTTTCTCGGCGCTGCCACCCGCAGGCGGCGAGCTTGCTGCCGCTGCCGCGTGGGCAGGCGAGCAGTTCGCCGCCTATTTTGAAGGCCTGCCCAGCGACTTTGAGCGCGCCGAACGCTTGGTCGCAGTGGGCGGCACGGTGACTACGCTGGTGGCTCTGGTCCACGAGCTGGAACCGTACGATTCGAGCTTTGTGCACCTATGCGAGCTGTCGCTGGAGCAGGTCTCGGCCGCTATCGAGCGCATGTCTGCGTTGGATGTTGCAGGCATTGCCGCGTTGCCAGGCGTACAGCCCAAGCGCGCGGGCGTGATTCTCGCTGGCGCCGTGGTGATCCGCGAGCTCATGCGTGCCGGCGGCTACAAGACGCTTACCGTGAGCGAGAACAGCCTGCTCGCCGGTATGGCCGCCACCATCAACGAGACTCTCGACGGCACAACCCCCACCATCGCCTGGGCCCCCAACCTTAGCACCCTCCAATAAGTTGCGGTGAAATACGGACTAAAATGGGGGTGCGGACGATTTCTTGGACCGCGCCTAGGCGTATCCAAGCTTCCTGCGGTACTCCATCGGGCTCAGCCACCCGAGGGACTTCTTGATCCGCTCCTCACGATAGTACACGAGGTAGGCCTCGAGCCTTCCCATGAACTCCTCGGCCGTCACGCCCTCCCAGTCCCTGTAGTGGAAGAACTCGTTCTTGAGGCGCCCGAAGAAGCCCTCGCAGGCCGAGTTGTCCGGGCTGCAGCCCTTCGCGGACATGCTCCTGACCAGGCCGTTCTCCTCGCAGATCCCGATCCACTCCGGCCAGCGGTAGTGGCCGCCCCGGTCCGAGTGGATCGTCGTGCGCACCCCCGCCGGCCTCGCCGCGCAGGCCTTGAGCAGGCTCGAGTTCGCGAGGCGCTTGTCGGGGTGCAGCCCGATCGACCAGGCGACGGGCATCCCGTCGAAGCAGTCGACGATCGGGCTCAGGTAGACCTTCTCGCCGCCCGGGAGCCTGAACTCGGTGATGTCGGTGAGCCGCAGCCGGTTGGGCTCGTCGGCGCGGAACCTCCTG
>CABUUJ010000048.1 GCA_902494715.1 uncultured Collinsella sp. | reverse complement strand
GGTTTGGGAGGAGCGATGTGCTCCAGATTGTTCATGGTCGGCAGCAAGAAGGCGGCCGTCTTGCCGGTGCCGGTCTGAGCGGCGGCAAGCAAGTCACGGCCTTCGAGCACCACAGGAATCGAGCCGGCCTGCACGGGCGTCGGCGCCGTGTAGCCCAGGTTCTCGATAGCACGAAGCATCTCGTCGGAGAGGCCCAGCTCGTCAAAGGCGGGCAGGCTCTCGGTAGCGGACTCGACGGCCTGGGCAGCATTTGCCTCGTCGGCGGCATCGAAGGCAGCCTGGGTCATGGCCTCGCGGGCCTCGTCCAGAATCTCGGCGTCCGTAACGTCGGATACAGAATTACGCATATGTTGTTGTTCCTTATCTGCACGCGCAATGGGCACGGCATGCGGCCGCGCGGGCGTGCTTGGTAGTGCGCTAATACATACAAAAACGGGTGCGCACAGAGAGGACGTTGCTCAGCACGCTGGCGATCGCTTTGGCGGCCCTATCACGCGCCGTCCAGACGCAGCAGCTCTAAGCGATGGAGCAGATTCGCCGCCGGTTAGTATACCCGTACTCCGTATGCCCCCACGTAAACCACAGATGACGGAGCAGGAGGAGCGGGTCTGGACCGATCGTCTCAATCTGTAACAGTTACGGGGCAAAACCGGGTCTACACGTTACAGATCGAGACGTTCAGTCAGCCCCTTGGCTAACATCTCAATCTGTAACAACTAGACCCCGTATCCCCCGCCAGATGTTACAGATCGAGACAAACGTGCCGAGCACCAAACCCGACAGACCACAAAAAGGGCCGGACGTCCAGCCATCACAACTGGAACGTCCGGCCCCGTCAAACACCAACTAGGGAAGCTGAACCAACAGATCGCAGCCTCTACTCTGCGTCCGGGTCCTTAAAGTTCTTGGGATCCAAGACCATGCAGGTGTAGGTAATGTCGTGGTCATCGTCGGGAATGGGCTCAAACCCGTTCTTGCCAAAGAAGTCGATGAGCAGATGCGCGAGCTTAATCGGATCCGCATCAGCATCGTCAAAGAGATATTCGCTCAGATCCAGGAATGTAGGCTGCTGTTCGCCCTCACTCTCCCAGTATCCCAACAGGGCGTCGTGCACCAGGCGCGCGCCATAGCCGTTACCGCGGTAGTCGGGGTCAACATACACATGGCTCAAAAACGTCGACGTGTACTCGTTGAGCGGGTGCTCCGTAACGGCATCCGGCAGGTCGGGGTCATCTGCACCGCCCGTTACGCAAAAACCGACCAACTCATCATCGGCAAAGACGCCCCAGAGGTAACAGTTCTCCTCGTCCTCGTCCTCAACATAGTCCGCCCACGCGTCATAGACCTCGTAGCCCGACTGCTCGTCCAGATCGACCATATCGTCGACGTCGTCGGGACCCAAAGCCCTTACTTCAACTTCAGCCATTGTCCTGTCCTTTCTCTCGCTTTCAGGACAACCCGAGCATACGGCGCTGTCCAGATAACCTGTTGCGCAACATCGGAAGCTGCGTCAATACCGCCGTTAACGGCGACGACGCCTCAGGGCAATGCATGCAACGACAATCGCCAGCAGCACCAAGCCCTGGAAATTAATGCGGCTAATAGCGAAGCCCGAAGGAACAATAAAACTGTCGTAGAACATGTCGAGCAGGCCGATAAACACCAGAAACGCGATGAAGATCCAGAACACGCGACTCCTTAAAATGGGAGTAAACATGTCGAGCACCGAACCGCCCGAAGAAGAGCCCTGATAGCCAATCAAATCAAACGGCTCATCCTTTTCCACCTCGTCGACATCGCTCGAAGCGCCTGAAGACTCGGACTCCAAATCGCGACGATCCGTCCAATACCCGGGCACATGGTCGCGCTCACCAAGGTACTCACCGTTTTTTACCACCGGCTCAAACAACATAGCGCTCGAAAGCTGCTCGAGCTCCTCGCGAATCAACTGGTCAGCACGAGCGTCATGGGGCTCCTCGAGCTCGCACTCAAGCTCGTACATATGCTCCATGACCCGCTCGTAGTCCTCTTCAGACATATCGTCATCGTAATAGGAGTTCCCGCTCATCGTTCATCCCTCATTCAAGAACCGAATCCCTTTTGGACAACTCAAGTGTAGAAATCCATACCGAGCAGACGTTGCGCAACATTGCTGGGAACGAGACAGATCCGCTCTCAAAACGCCCCAGCACAGACCGTTCCGCATTGCAATTTGCGCACTCGCGGATGTTGCGCAACGTTCTCGCCCATCGGGGCAGTAGCGTTCGGGTTAGCAAAGCCACGAGCCCTAAAACCCGGGATCGTGGGCATCCACCGCATACGAAAGAAGGAACGATGGACGAGATTTTTGAGCATCTGCTTCAAGATACCGACCGAGGGATCTCGATCAACCAGATTGTCAATCGCATCGTGTTTCCCAACCACGATATCTGCATGCAGGCCAAAGCCGCCCTGGAGCGAGACTATGGCGAGTTCTGCTTTGCTGCCGTGATCCCCGATTACGAGGACTTCCAGCACATGGATCCGACCGACGCCACCAATGCTGCCCTGGAAACCTGCGGGTCCGACGGCGAAGAGGTCACCAACGTCGTCTGGGGCTACAACTCGCTCCAGTACGAATACAACGGCATCCCCTCGCTGGAGGTTGCCAAGACCATCTCTAAGATGATCGGCGTTCCCGTCTACTACGAGTACACCGATGCCGATGAGCTCGCTGCCGGCGCCGTGATCGCCGATGCGCAGGGCGACAGCGTCTCGTTTGCAAACGTGGTCGACAAGAGCTGCTGGGTGTATTTCCCAGAGGGGTTCGACGGTGCCACCGACACCCTGTTCCGCTGCGGCATGGGAACCATGTCCATGCCCGACGGAAGCCAAAAGTACTTTGAGGACACCACCGACCCCATCATGCGTTCGTATGCGCAGCGCGGAAACGTGTCCCTGTACTTCGACTTTCTCAAGGACCAGTTTGGCGCCCAAGAGGAGCCCCAGGCAGAGTCCGATGCCCAGGCAGAGTCCGATGCCCAGGCGTCGGGCAATGTCTACATGTCCCAAGCCATGGGCGCGATGACGTTTCGCATCGTCTTTCCCAATCATGACTGCTGCGAGTATATCCGCGATGATCTCGAAAAGTGCTTTGGCGGGTTCTCGCTCCAGGCGATTTGCGGCACGCCCGATAGCACGTTTGACTCACCCGACGAGGTCCTGAGGACCATGACGGGCCACGGAATCCCCGATGATGCAACCGATGTCGAATGGGGCTATAACTCCGTGCGCTATCGCGTGGCGCACTCCGTGCCCAACGCCATCGTTCTCGAGGCACTAGTCCAGCACTACAACATTCCGCTGTACGTCGAGTATTTCGATGAGCTCAAACGCGCGACCGGCGCTGCCATTACGATCCCCGACATAGCAAACCCGACCGCATTCGTCCCCGGCACACTCGGCTGCAAAGAGCAGATGTACTTTGACCATGGCAGCGAAAACGAAGGCTACGTTGCACTTCGATGCGGCTACTGCCAGGCAGTCTCCGATGATGGCAAAACGCGCATTTCCTTTGTCGACGACCCATCGCAGTCGGTCATGGCGGAAATGGCAGAAGAAGCATCGGTCGGAGTCTACGTTAGGCTGCTTAAAAAATTCGATCTTGAGCAAGTTCTCCCCGCTGGATATCAGAAACCGGCCTCGCGTCCCGCCGCAAGTTCCAAAAAGAACACCTCGACCTCCTCGGCAGAAAAATCGAAAATCAGCCTGTGGATGAACCCCATTGCAGAGAAGCATGTCTGGAACTCCCTCGATGCCTACGGTCAAAAGCAGGGCAAGCAAAATGACATGAACATGTTCTTTTTAGAGCCGCTCTATCGCGGCGGCGACCAGATCCGAGACCCATTTGGATTTGCCACAGGCCGCAAACCTATGCCGGCATATGCAAGCCACCAGGCGCACCGCAAGGTTATCGACGCCGCCCTTACTACCGACATAGAAGTCGGCGCGCTTGTCGCGGGGCTTCTCGGCCAAGACCTGTTGACATCCGAAGAGCTCAACGCGCTGCACCGCGATATCGAGCTCAAGGCCCAGGGTATAAGCGCCATCGCCACCGGAAGAGGCGCCGCGCTCGAAAGCCGTTGCGACTCGGTTTGCTACCTTATTGCAAAGCTCCGGAGCCATGACGGCGACAATAGCCATCGCTTTATGATGTGGATGGCGGACACCGACCAAGCCGTACGCGTAAAGTTCTACGGCGAGGCACCGGCAATCGGCGCGCCCTTTACGTGCCGCTTTAGCGTAGTGGAAAATGACGTCATTACGTACTGGATGCCCGTCGAGGGCGAGAAGGGCTTCTCTCGCTATAAGCAGATTCCCGAGGGAGGACGCATCGACGTCTCCGCGGCAAAGAGCGACTCCGCCGCTATGAGCGCTCTTCGCAAGGCCAACGCGATGTTCCTTAAGGCGTGCGGACTCAAGCAGACCGCACCGTCCAAAACGCGCATGACCCCGGAGCAGTCGCAACGATTTAGCGAGCTGCGAGAGAAACTGGGTCGTAAAACGGGTTATGCCCTTACGGTGCTCTTCTCGCGCTGCGTACTCTGCAGCGCCGAAGCCGACCGATTCCTCGAGCTCATGGAGCACGCCGCTGCCGCGCACGATCGTGGAGAGGTGATCGACGTCGACGATACCGAGGTCGTAGAGCACAAGGCCGTTTACATGGTTGGCCCGATCTCTACCGAGGATGGTACTTGTCAGCTCTACAACCCCAACACCGTCAACTTTGAGGACTTTAGGTTCCAGCCCAACCTGCTCGAAGACTTCCATACCAACCTGCCCCGCGCCGGCAGCTTTATCAACATTGCAACGAGCGTCGTTGAGTCGGACGTCATCGCCGCCTGGGCGGGCTACAACCCGGGCAACGCCCAGCGCTCGGCGCGCTACTAGAGAGCGATTGGCACGGCCAAGCCATGTATCTGTTGCGCGGCATCGGCCCCGGACGTCGAACCGCGCCGTCCACGATGTTGCGCAACAGAATGCAGCGCAGGCGGCCTAGTATGCGAAGTAACAGGCGCGCGCAGGTCAGACGCATCGAATCTGACCTGCGCGCGCAACACAAATCATCGCAGGGAGCACACCATGGCGCGTGACACATCAAACGATCCGGTTGTTAACTTGCCGCTCGATTACAAGTTCGACGGCAACGGCAACATCATCCAAAAGGTCTTTTTTGGCGTAAATGCGGTATTCTGCCCCGTCTGGTACTGGTGGTACTTCAAAAGCAATCGTGATCCCAACTTTTGGGTCGGTGACAGCGACATGGACGGCTATGATCCCGAGGAATGCGCTACCGAGTTCCTGCACCGCATGGATAACTTTACGCCCGAGGAGAGCTGCAACCTCTTTGAAGTCGCAAAGTATTGCGACCGCATGACGGGCGTTACCGTCTTTGACGTCGTAAACGGGCGAAATGTAAACGAACGACACCTGGATGACTACTACACCGGCTACGACCTTGGCATCGAAGATGATGACGAGGACGAAGAAGACGACACAGACATCGAGATGGAGTTTGAAGGGCAACCTGTTAGCCCCCAGCCGATGCGCGTATGCGACGAGGGCCCCTGCCAGTTTATGCTGCCGCCCGTTTTAAACTGCGGAACGGACGACGGTTCTGGCTACGAGGTCGAGGTTCCCCTGCGCGCCAAAACGACCAAGAGCGGTACTCCGCAGGAGCGACTATCGTTTTATATCCCCGCCGACGTCGCCGTGCAGTGGTTCCGCGAGGTCACGGGCGAGCCGCAGGCCGACTACCAACTGTTCCAAACTGTTTGGATGGATCGGGCCAATCGGCTTGAGAACCCGCACTTTGTCGACCACCTGTTTTCTTATGCGTTTTGGCAGGAGCGGCTGCTGCGCATCCTGCGCTACACGTACAAACGCGGCAAGGTGCAGAGTGTGCGCATCGTTGCCGACTACGAAGGCGACGCTGCCGAGTTTATTGACAAGTACTACCCGGAGGCCGATGTCATCGGTCATCAGGGCAATGAGAACGCCTTTGAAACGGGAGCCGCCTATCTGGTGGACCTCGCGCTGGACTACAAATACAAGGGCGACAAGCTTGTCGAGAAAAAGACGTTCTCGGTCCTTGGCAGCTTTGGGCGCGAATGGTATCGACTCTTTAGCGGCAATCCCAACGCCACCGTTGATGATTTCTATGCATGGTGCGAGCAAACCGACACCTACGAGCCCCTACGTCAGGCAGCCGAAACCGCCGGTGCAATCGTTCAGTACACCACCTACGGACTAAAGGACGGCAAGCTCACCAGCAAGCGCACCGAAGACCACCAAGGCCGCACCAACGTCGAGATCAACGAGGCGGCCGAGCTGAGAGACCGCATGTTTACGTAGGCGGCAACAGGCCCAGTTCACGTTATCCGTTCATCTCTATACCCACAGGAGGTACCTACTTTGATTTCTCCAATCTGTTGGTTCGCGGCATTCCTCGTCGCTCTCGTCGCGCTCTGCTATTCCATACACTTGGAACGGCACAACTGTCAGCACAAACTCTTTGGCTTCGAGATCAATTCCAACCGTCGTATCGTCGCCTTTGGAATTCTTGCTCTTGGTGCTTTTTGCCTATTCGCCCCCGTTACCTGGGCGCAGTGCTTTTCTTCGGATCTTGGCGAGGGCTGGGAGCCGGGAGCCTTCAACTTTATTAGCTGGTTCATCACCAACTTCTTTGCCGTGGGATGGACAACGACCATCCAGACCGGCCTCACCGATGTGACGTCAACCGTCTATAGCGCTATTCCCCTTGGCGGCAGCATTGCCGGCCAGGTGTTCAATCTGCTCTATTCGCTGCTCACACTTGCATACATCATCGCCCTTCCCGTTGAAATTGGCCTGTTTGCCTTCAACGCTGTTGCCACGCGTCTCTCGGGCAGCGTTATCAAGCGTCATCTCAAATATGCCGACCATGCAATTATCTTTGAGAGCGTCGACGCCAACACCGAGTTACTCGCGCGTGATATCGTTAACAACATCAAGGACGGAACGCTCAATAACTCGAATGGCAACGGCGACATCGCCCTCATCTTTTGTCTAGGCAGCGACGAGGACAGCGAGCGTCAGCGCGTATTGCGCAATCTGTGCCAGGGCTATGTGCGCTATGTGTTCACCGACTCCGAAGCGGCCGATGTGCTCACAACGATTACATCGCTGCGCGATGCAGTTAAACATCTGCTCGCAGTTGACGTCGTCGCAACGAGCGAAGAAACCGAACACAACGTCAGCGCGACGATCGACATGCTCCAAGCGACGCACAAGGATCCTCAGGCCGGCTGCGCGCTCAAAATTACACTCCATTGCACCCACAAGAACCCCGATGATGCCCAGATCTTCGATGCCATCAAAGCCGACAATGAGCCGACTTGTCTTCACTTGCTCTCACGCGTACAAGACGAAATATACGATGTACTTGAAGAGGCTCCACTCTACAGCGTGCTCGAGCCCATCGATATCTCCGTCGACCCAAATCCCAAGCCTCAGAATCTCACCGTTCTCGTTTTCGGCGCAGGAGATTTCGGCATGCAGGCAACACGCACTTCCTTCTGGATGGGCCGCATGCCGGGCGTTCGTCTGAACATTGTTGTTGTCGACCCCAACGCCCGAACGATACTAGAACGCGAAGCAGCCCGCTACCCCGAGATGTTTGGCGAAAGCTGCAACGGCATGCCGACAATTCGCTTTGTAGAAGCTGAGGCGCCCTCGGTTACAACCGATCGCCTTATTGCGGGCGGGACCGTCACTACGCTGCACTACGACGCTCAAAACAAGTGCGTATCGTCCAAGGCCGACAGCGCGCTAATTACCGATGACGCTCGTCTTTACGCTTTCGTAACCATGGGAGATTGTGGACAAAACCTCTCCTATTCGCTCATGCTCCAACGTCAGATCTTCAATCGCTTTATCGACCAGGGCTCACCGGACTACACCAAACAGCAACCCGTCATCTGTCCCCATATCGAGAGCGAAGAGATCCTAGGCGCCCTTAAAAGCCTCGATAAGACTCAGACAACTGGCAAAGACGCCGCCAATATCATGCATCCGTTTGGTGCCCGCAAGGCGTTCTACACCTACGGTAACATCATCAATGACGAGCGCGAGCGCCTGGCCGTACAGCTCAATGCGGCATACGACCTTTGCTTTAATGGCTCCATTGAGAATGATTTTGACGCAACACTCGCCGTTGATAAGGCAGTCAATAGTTACAACGGCAAAGAATCCAACAAGAGCAGCAGCCGAGCTTCGGCAGCACATATCCCCTACCGCTTCTGGGCGCTTGGCTTTAGCGACGCCGACGTGGAGCAGGGGTCCTTCGAGCATGCCTGGAGGGAGAAGCTGCAGGGCAAGGTCAAGCCGACTTCGAATAACGACAACATTGCCAATGCGATATTAAGCTCCGTCGTTCCCGACGCAGCTACCAAAACCGAGTTCGATGCCAGCGAGCAGAAGAACCGCGAGGAATTCGCCCTTACCTGTCGTTTAGGTGACATGGAGCACGATCGCTGGCTTGCCTATTGCCAGGCAACGGGCATGACCGAACTGGGACACGGCACCGTCGAACAGGAACGCGAGCAGCGTATGCGTGCAGCAGCCGTCGATGCGTTCCTGAGCGGCAAGCCCAACAAGAGTGGGACCGAAGGCGTTCGCAAGTCCGACATCCTCATGCGTCACGCCTACATGACACCCGACAACGACATACTCGGTGCCCGTGGATTCTTGCTGGGCAAGGACGTCTACGCCTACGACCGAATCATCGTCGCCCTCTCAGCCCGCATCGCCAAGGGCAGCATCGTCAAATAACAGCAGTCAGCAAAACGGAGGAACCCATGAGCCAGCAGCAGTCCATGCTAGGGGTTGAAAAAGATGAAAATGGCAACACCCTGGTAAAGGTCTTTATTAGCTACAGACGCAACGACAATCTATTCAACCATCTCCTAGATATTGTTAACCGAACAATGGACAAGCTTAACAATGATCTTCTCAAGGACACCGAATACCGAGTGGAAAAAGTGATCGACTTAAATTCAATCAGTATCGGCGATAACTGGCCAGAGAAGATCGATAAAGACCTGTCCAAAAGCGATATCCTCCTAGCATTTATTACAGAAGAATACCTTACAAGCGATCCTTGCCGATATGAATTCAACACGTTTCGCACGAATCAAATTGACACTCGAAACGATAGTGAAAAACACCACGGAAGCCTTTGTGTTCCGGTTTTTTGGGCTGCTCAAAAAACCGTTGCAGACAAACTGAAAGATAAATCCAAGCTGCATTTTGATAATGAAAAGGATTCTGAAGCCGCCTACAAAAATGCTTGCGAAACTTGGACAAAAATCAAAGAGGTCAATGGCGTCGAGGGCATATTGCCAAAACTGATCGACTTGCTCAAGAACGAAGCCCAAGGTCCTGATTATTTCTTTATTAGAGACTGTATTGTTCAATGGCTTGCCAATAAAGTCAAAGCTGCCATCGATCATATGCAAGAAGACGCTACTGAAGAAATCGAAGACATCCCCGTCAAAATCAGCGCCCCACAAGACATATCGGAAATCGAGCTTCATACGTACGGTCGTGGATCCGATGCAATCGGGTATTTCACAAGCGATGGCTTCATTGTAATGAACGGCTCAAAAATTGCCGAAGGCACCACCGCATCTGCCCGCAAGCCCACATATGAAAGCCGTCAAAAATACCAGCACCTCATCAACGAGGACAACATCCTAACCGAAAAACTGGTATTCCCAACCCCCTCTGCTGCATCTGCGTTTGTTATCGGTCGCTGCAGTAGTGGCATGGCTGACTGGAAAACCAAGAGCGGCAAGCAACTTGGCGAGTTACTCGAGGAGGAAAAAAAGAAGGCAGCTGCTGTTCAGAAATAGAAATAAAAGGGGCTCGGTTCAAAACCGAGCCCCTTTTTTATTCATGTGAACTACTTTCGTGCAGTATAGATGACATATCCCTCATGATAGAAGAAACCGACATCTAGAAAACGTTCCTCAATTTCATCGTATGTCTCTTCAAACCAATCAGCATCTTGTTGATACTCATCGTTATCGGGATTGTTCTTGGCGCGAAGCCTTAAATCTCCCCCGAGCCATCCAAAAGAAGCCGACAGCAAAGCCGAACGCTGATCCTGGTCCATCCCCACAGTTGAAATGCCACTGCCCTCGAATGAAATGTCCTTGAACCCAGCCCTCGTTAGTTTTTCAAGCAGCTGTCTTCCGCTAAAACGGAAGCCAGTCGTCGTAATCTCCCCACAAAGCCTGTTCAGCCGCGCAAAGTAGCCCTCATCGTCCGGATAGGCGATATTAAATCCATCGTCGATATCCCGAATGAAGATATAGCCTCCGCGATTCATGTGCTTACGCACAACACGAAGCAGCTTAAACGGGTTTTTTAAATGGAGAAGCACCATTGACAGGATTACGAGGTCAAATCCTTTCTTCCCTGCCTGCGCAAGACGGCTTTCAAGGTAATCGGAAAACGAAGCAGCTTCACAATCGGCTTCTTCGAATAAATAACGAGAGTCGTCGGCATACGCTTCCGAAGCCATGCGAATCGCATTGGGATTTACATCAATACCCAACGCAAACTCAAGCGAATCACACGAAGCCAAGCGATCAACAAGCTGGAAACCATCATTCGTGCCGAGATCGAGAACGCTATGGCATTCTATATCATTGAATATCTTCTGGAAGACAGGGGCGTCATAGCTGCGAAGCATCTCTTGCTGGACATGCAGCCACTTTGCTTCTTGATCGCTTTCGTCACCGTACAGTTCATAATATTTATTTGCCGTTCGTGCGGTTTGGACCACATTGCCGGAATCGTCAAAACGATCAGGCAAGACACCCTTTAGATACTCAAACAGTTGCGAGATAGCTTGCTCGTTAACGCCCGAAGTCCAATCAAGCTGCTGATAGCGCAGCAAATGCCGGTCCAGACTCGGCTCAATCTCGTTATCACAACGAATGGGAAGGAGCTCGAGATCGCCCTTGCGGTTCAGAACGATAGCATTTTCGATTTCATCATCAACCTCATCAGACAATGACGCCGCCCTGTTCAGCAGCAAGATAAAGACGCGACAACTGTCCAGCGCCTCATAAATCTGCTTTCTCCATTTTCCAATCGTTATATTGTTCTTAGCATACCAGCATTTTAAGCCATGCCCTTCAAGCACCTCAGCCAGCTTGCGCACAAGCTCGGAAGAAGTCGAAGTCTCGTAGCTAAAAAAGACATCGTATTCTTTACTGGTCATATCTTCCATTTGAGCCACCTCCACAGGCATAGCCCATCGTCGCTCATTGCGTTGAATGCCACCTCGAACCATGGCGGCGTGCATCCATCGTATTCGTCACCGCTCCTCTAGCGTCCAGCCTTTCTGAGCGCAGAGGTCACGCAGGGTAGCCACCAGGTCGGCATTGGTGTTGCTGTCGACCACGATCTTATCGATGTGATCAGCGGCAATGTTGAGTTTGGGGAACGAGTGGCTGCAACCCGACAGGTTGAGCTCGCCGACGTTACATGTAATCTCGAGTGCGCCAAGAATGTCATCGTTCGAAAGATCAATCTTCTCGACGTCGCCCTGAAGCCCTTGGTCAACGGTAAAGAACATCAGGTTCTTAAGACCCGAGGCGTTGATGGAATTGACAGCACCCTTAAGGCCCTCGATCTTAAAGGAATTGAGCTTGGGGCAGACGCTCAGGTCGAGGTCCTGAGTCGTCATGTCGCCAAACTTGAGCACCTCGAGTGCCTCGAGCTCGCTAAAGTCCGCACTCTTGGCGCTCAGGGTATTGATGCCGAGCGTATCGAGCTTGTCCAGCTTACTAATGGGCGTGAAATCCGCCACCTCGTCACTCACGACCAGCTCCGTGATGCGCTGGGTCTCCTTGGCGGTCAGCTGGCCATCGTCATCGTTATCATAGTCGGCAAGCAGCCCGTGCAGCGCATCATCCGAGATCGCATCAACATCGACGAGACCTTTTTCTTTTTTGGCCTCGGAGCCAGAGGCGTCAGTTGAGCTCGACTCTTTAGAGGCGCTCGACGAGGCTCCCCCGCCGCTCTGCACATCACCGACGCCGCCAATCACGGCGAAAGCGGCGACCGCACCTATGACCACAACCGCCGCAAGCACTACCAGGGCGCGAACGCCGCCCAAGCGAGAGACGGCTTCATTTGCACGTTCAGCCGCCTGTCCATTCGGCTGGCCGGCAGGGCGAGGGATCCGACCTGTTGAACGCCTCGGCGTCTGCTGCGCCTGCCCAGCAGACTTTTCGGTTGCCTGCCCGTTCGAACGCATATTCACCCGCACATCCGGCGTCTCGGCAGCCTGCTCATGAGCCCCGCCCGAAGGCTGCTCGGTCACACGCTGAACCCGTTCGTCATCCCGCCAAGACATGTCGGGCTTAAAATTCGCCATACCGCTTCTCCTCACTTGAGCGCATCGCTACTGCTGCTCCATGGTGTAGCCGTAGTCACTGCTCATTTTTTGCAAATACTCGACCAGGCTGCTGCTCGTGTGGCTGTCGTACAAAATCTTGCCAACACGATTGGGTGTAAAAGTGAAATGGAAGGCATCTTCCCTGCCTGCCCCGCACAGATTGAGCGTTTCGACTCTGCTGCTGATCTTCAGGACCTCGAGGTTCACATCACCCGACAGGTCAAGTGTCCCAATGCTGCCATCAAGGCCTTCGATCTGGACGTTCGTCAACGAGGACATGTTTTTGGCATTCAAGGTATCGACGGGGCTCTCGAGCCTGTTTATGGTAACGCGCTGTAGCTGAGGAAAACGTGTGAGGTCAACCTGAGGCACCGAGCAGTCGCCAATGGACAGATGAGTGATATTGCTAATGGAGCTTATGTCGTAGCTTTCGCTGTCGTAGTCGCCGATGCCAAACGTCGTGATGTTGTGGAAGTTGGCCAGCAGCGGAAGCGAATCAAATGACTCGACGTCGATTGAGCTAGCTTCATCCGCAGTCTCTTGCGAAATATTGCCGTCCTCATCTGCATCGAGCGCTAAGTCCGAGCGCAGCGCCTCGTCCGTAATCTCATCGAGCGTGAGCACTGTGGCCTTTTTCGCTTCTTCCTGGTGGCGCTCTTCTTTTTCCTTTTTACGCTGAGCGCGCGCCGCCTCGTCTTCTTGCTGCTGTTTGGCCTCGGCGCGCTGCTCGGTCTGCCGATTGGTGTCGGAGATGCCGCTTGTGATGGACGTGACCGCCACAATCGCGATGACTATCACCACGGCAAGAACGATCACTACGCGCGGACCGCCCAAGCGGTTCACGATATCGTTGATATCCGATCCGTTGGGCCCGGCGCCCCCGCGGCCAGACCCGTTCTGATTAATTGCCATCCGTGTTTCCCCTTCCGGCGCCTACAGGCGGTCCTTGTCGAAGTAGTCAGCATCGCGCCAGTCGCCGCGCCAGCGGTAGGCGTGGGCGTTCTCGCGCGACCAGTCGCTCAGGTGGCGCAGGATGAAGCGGCTCATGTCATCCGCGAGCGGCTCGATCGGCCCCACGCGCCGCGCCTCGGCCGCCTGCTCCCAGAACGAGTACGCCATGAGGTAGAACGTGCCGGCATCGACGTAGTCGCCCGGGTAGGCGGGGTCGTCGAACCAGCCGTGCGTGTCGGGCGTGCCGTTTTGCTCGCACCACTCCGCCACGTTGAGGGCGAGGCTCATCAGGGTCGTGTAGTCCTGCGGGTCGCCCGAGGCGAGCGCCTCGTGCAGGTTGGACATGGGGCCCTCGGCGCCGTAGGCCGGGTAGTACAGGTCCCACAAGCGATCGGCCTCTTCATCAGTCAGTTCCAAGACGGACGGACGATCACCAATTCCATCATCATATTGATATGAATATGGATCTACGCCCGTCAAGGCACCCTCGCCGTAATCAAGAGAAGATGAGCCGTTGCGCGCACCACGTTTTGCGCGCAACGCCGACCCCAATAGTGAATAGCCATTGTGATAGCCTTCGCGCGTGTCAGCGATAAACTGACCAAAGTTAAATTGAGCATGCGCATCCGATAATGCGCGCCTTGTAGCAGCTGAACCGCGTAGCAAATAGAAAAGACCAATGATCAGCTGTTTGATAATCAGACTCAGCGGTCCAATTAATAACTCAATCGAAACGACAATTAGGCCACCGAAAATAACGGCTGCTTGAGCGAATGGGTTAAAAGCGCTATATCCAGGAGCAGGGAGACCCGTATGCAAAATATCGTCTCCACCTGTATTTAGGAACAGACGGTACCAGACCGAGCAAAGACCCCACACCGTAAAAATACGCACCGGAAGAAAACGAATGACGGTCGGAATAGCATCTACAATGCGCGATAAATTAATGCTCACATGGTGCTTTGTTGCACCGGCGCTATTCCAGTTGATGTCCACACGTCCATTTGCTGCGTCGGATTCAATATGAACCCCGGTATCTTTCGGTGCCATCCGCTGAGCGCGAAGCTGTTCGAGTCGCTCCTGCGCCGACAGGCCCTCAGAATCTCGTTCCCCCATGCCCATTATCTATATCCTCACATATCATCAGAAGTGGTAATGCATAGCGCCAAAACGCTCTAACGAATAGCCAAGCTCTCTAGTCATAGCTTTAATCGTGTGGGTCTCTCGCTTCCTCGTCACAGGATCCCTTCGCATGAATACAAACGTCGGGAACATCCCCCATGCCACTTGCTGAAAACCCGTCATGGCGTTGGCAGGGATGACGATTGGCGGGTTTGAATTTCCCGGAGCAAGAATCCTTCCCGCAACAGCCTTGCTTTTGCCAAGGCCGGGAACAAGCGACTTGACCACCGGATGATTGTCCAGCGTCGAGCCTTCGCGTTTTGCAACAATCTCGATGCGGTTTTCGTACAATCTAATCGAACAGGGCCTTCCGTCGTACGTTCCGTATCCTTGGTCGATGACGGTTCCGTACACCGCATCTTTCCTAGCCATGCTCTCGGCAAGGCGGCGTCGTTGGCGCTGTGCCTCGGCACTATTGGCAATAGCCTCGCGGCCCCCCATAACCAGCCGCTCAACATCGTGAAGTTGCCCACCTGCTCGCTGAGCATTGGAGCCCTGTTGTTGAGAGTCCCCGTTACGATTCCTATCGTTACCGGAGCTTCCAAACATATTTCCAAAGTTTAACGTTGGCATTGATCATCCAAACTGTCGTCTCGCCAATCGGAGTCTTCCCCGATGGGCACATGAGTATTACCCTCTGTCCTCATCAGTAATGGAAATGAGAGTCTGCAAAATCTTCGAGTACCTCATCGAAACCCGGCGAAAAAACCTGAATCGTATGTTGCACGCGAGTGTGCAGATTGCGATCTTTTCGGTCGAACGTAAATTCGGGGCTATTGGTGATGCCAGGCATGCGAAGCCAATTAGTGAGCGCGTTTGCTGGAATATTGATTGTATTTACAGCATAGGGCCTATTAAACGCCTTGTCCAAGTCAGATGTTTTACCCGATTTAACTGCGGATTTATATTTTTCTAAATCGCGCCTTCCAGAATACATCGAGGTATGAGTAATCTTGATGTAGTTGGCGTAGATGTCGATACGGCAAGGCATCCCATCATAGACGCCATATCCAGAAGCGTTCGGCTCCTTTTTGCCTTTCACTCCAGAACTGGACTTCTTAGTATTCGCTGTTTCCTTTTTCGCAGCAGAAGCATTGCCCGTACGACCGGCAGACGCAGCACTGCCAGAAGCGTAAACATGACTAACAGGCGCCTTGTAATTCGTCTTCATTCCAGTGCTGGAATTCTGAACGCCATTCTGACGCTCCTATTTGGCAAGGTGTTTTTTAGAATCCGTTTTGCGCTCGGCCTCGAAGGCCTGCCTGTCCCAATCGAGCGGAAGTCCGGCCTCGACCCATGCCTCGTAGGCCCTCCTTATGGGCTTGAGCTCCCTTTGGCCCCTCTCCAGCATCGAGATGT
>CABUUJ010000047.1 GCA_902494715.1 uncultured Collinsella sp. | reverse complement strand
GGGCAGACGCAGGTCGTAGCTACCACCGGCCGCCGGCGCGATCTTGGCGGCAAGGAGCGGCGGTTGTTTTGCCGAGGCCTCGTCCTCCCCCACCGGCGACAACTCAACCGCAACCTCGTAGGAACGATGCGTCGTCGTTCCCCGCGACCAGGCGGGCTCAAAGGAAATGGTCCGGCCACGCAGCAAGTCCAGCATGTATACGATGTCATGCTCGGACAGCGGCAGCTGGCGCTCGGCGACAAAGCCGCTGCGTGCAAAATCGTACGACGCCGAACGCGAACTCGTGATGTCGCTCAGATACACAACCGTTGCCACAACAAGGTCGAGCAGACGCACCGAAACCTCGTCGAAGGCCTCGGGCGCATGGAGGAACGTGAGCTTCTTGCCGTACGAGAACGTGCCGCCGCGCACATAGGCGGCGGCCATGCCGTCGATGTCCTTGACCACGTAGGACACCGAGCCGCAGCGGATACGAAGCTCGAGCGCCCAGCTAAAGCGGTCGGCGAACAGTGGATTGTAGTACGGCACCAACGAGGGCTCCAACACCGCCTTGGGGGCATCGGGGTCGACAGTGCCGGCGAGCTTGCGGCGCATGCCCGCCAACTCATCCATGCGCGCGTCCGAAAGATCGGAGAGCGCCTTCATGAGGCTCGGGCTCGTGGGAACTGGCGCCGGGAAGGGAAAGTTAGGGTTGACCGCCGGTGCGGCGGACGCGGGACGCGCGGCTTGCTTGGGCGCCGCCGTAAACGTGCGGACCGGCGTGCGTAAACCTTCGACGGGCTCGGTGCCGCTTGCGTCCAGATACGCCAGCGCCGTGGCGATGGCGTGCTTGCACATGCCGGGGTAGCGATAGGCAGCAGGGCAATCGCAGTCGTAGTCGATCACCTCGCGCTCGTCCATGTCGAGCGCCACGTGCGTCTTGTACAGGTCGCCACGCGAGCCGCGCACTGCACCCTCAAGCGTCACGTTTTTGGAGAAGCGCGAGCCGTTGTCCTCGATCGACAGCACGGCACCGTTGAGCATGAGCGAACGCCCTTTCATAAAGGTGCCGCTCAGCGCCGCCTCTTTCCGGAGCGCCTGCACAAACGTCCCCTGCGCCATCACTTCCTCCAATCCACCCACCGGATGATTTTTCTGGGACGGGGATTAAAAAATCATTTTAGATCACCGTCACTCTGCCTTGGTTGCCCACGATGGCCTTTGCCTCTGCCAACAGCGGAATCGAGCGTGCGTTGACCTTGGCCGGCACCTCGGCACGCAGTACGCGCCCGTCCACCTGCTCGATAAAGATCTCCACGCGGTCGCCGCCCGGGTTGGCGGTAAGCACCGTGGCAAGACGCGCCATATTGCCCTGGCTAAAGCGGCTGTTGGGCACCATGACCTCAAACACCTTGGGCTTGTTGTTCTCCTCGTTGAGCTCCAGCGGCACGATCTCCTGCGCGATGATCTGGTCGCCGCGGTCCGAGCGCTCGAGTTTGCCCTTAATGCGCACAAACGCGTCGGACAGCTGCGCGCCGGTCTCGGGATCGACCTCGCCGTACAGGTACCCCTCGGCCTCCTTGTAGGTCTTGGGGAACACCACGACCGTGGCCTCGCCTTCCATGTCCTCGAGCTGCACGATGCCCATGGGGTCGCCGTTTTTGGTCACGCGCTTGGACACGCTCGAGACCATACCGGCCCACCACAGCGCCTTGCCCTCGGGAATCTCCTGGTTGATGGTACCGCCCGTGGGGTTTTGCACCTCGTAGCCGGTATCGATCTGAGAGAACGAGAAGTCGCGCGCCTTGGCTAGCGCATACTCAAACGGACGCAGCGGGTGGTCCGAGACGTAGATGCCCAGAACCTCCTTCTCCTGGCTCAGCTTAAGGTGGCGGTCCCATTCCTGGCCATCCGGATCGGGCACGCTCACCTCAAAGCCCGAGCCCTCAACGTCGCCAAACATATCGAAGAACGACGTCTGGCCGCTCGCGCGGTCCTTCTGGCGCTTTACCGCGGCATCGATGATGTTCTCGGGGTTGTTCTTGTCCACAAAGTGCATCATCTGGCGACGCGGATACCCCGTGGAGTCGAAGGCGCCTGCCTTGATCAGCGATTCGATCACGCGACGGTTGGCCTGGCTCGAGTCCACGCGCTCGACAAAGTCGTGCAGCGTCTTAAACGGACCGCCCGCCTCGCGCTCGGCGATAATCGCCTGTGCCACGCCGGTGCCCACGCCGCGGATACCGGCCAGACCAAAGCGCACGCCTTCCTTGGTAGCCGTGAACTCGGTACCGGACTCGTTGACATCTGGCGACAGCACGGGGATGCCGTCGTGACGGCACGCCGAGACGTAGTGCACGATCTTGTCGGTCTTACCCGTATAGGACGTCAGAACGGCCGCCATGTACTCATGCGGATAGTGCGCCTTGAGCCATGCCGTCTGCATAACCAGGATGGCGTAGCCGGCGGAGTGCGACTTGTTGAAGGCGTAGGATGCGAACTCGAGAACATCGTCCCAAATCTTCTGGGCGACCTCGCGCGTGTAGTTGTTCTTGATAGCGCCGTTCATCCAGTGGTCGTAGGTGGTCTCGTCCGAGCCATCCTCCCAGTGCAGCACCGTCGACGTGAGCAGCTTAATCTTTTTCTTAGCCACGGGCTTACGGATACGCGAGTCCGATTCGCCCTTGGAGAAGCCGCACATCTCGACGGAGATGAGCATAACCTGTTCCTGGTAGACCATGGTGCCGTAGGTTTCGCCCAGGATGTCGTCCAGACGGTCGTCGTAGGAGACGGCCGGCTCCTTGCCGTTCATACGGTTGATGTAGGACGAGACCATGCCGGCGCCCAGCGGGCCCGGGCGGTATAGGGCGATCAATGCTACGACGTGCTTGTACTCGGTGGGCTTCATGTTCTTGATCGTGGCCGTCATGCCGGCGGACTCGACCTGGAAGACGCCGGCGGTGTGGCCGGAGCCCATGAGCTTAAAGATCTCGGGATCGTCAAAGGGAATCTCTTCCTCTTTGATGTCGATGCCGAAGTTCTTTTTGATGTTTGCCTTGGCCTTGGAGATAACCGTCAGCGTGCGCAGGCCCAAGAAGTCCATCTTGAGCAGGCCCATGTCGGCGACGGTATGGCCCTCGTACTGGGTAATCTCGACGCCGCCCTTGGTGTCAAGCTTGGTGGGCACGTGCTCGTTGACGGGGTCGCGGCAGATCAGAACGGCGCACGCGTGCACGCCCTCGCCACGGGTGAGGCCCTCGATCGAGAGCGCCGTGTCGATGATGCGGCGAGCGTCGTCGTCCTTTTTATATGCCTCGGCAAAATCGGGGTTAAACAGATCCTCTTTGCCGGGTTGTTTGTCGAGCACCTGCTTGAGCTTGACCTTGGGGTCGCTCGAGACCATCTTGGACAGGCGCTGGCCCATGTAGACCGGGTAGTCCAGGACGCGCGCGGCGTCGTTGATGGCCTGCTTGGCCTTGATGGTCGAGTAGGTGATGACGTGGGTGACCTTCTCGGGGCCGTAGAGCTGACGAACGTGCTCCACGACCTCGAGGCGCCGCTCATCGTCGAAGTCCATATCGATATCGGGCATCTCGGTACGCTGCGGGGACAGGAACCTCTCGAACATCAGGCCGTTCTCGAGCGGGTCGAACGCGGTGATGTTCATGGCGTAGGCGACGATAGCGCCAGCGGCCGAGCCACGGCCGGGGCCGACGCCGATGCCGTTGTCCTTGGCCCATTGCACGTACTCGGCGACGATCAAAAAGTAGGCGGCAAAGCCCTTGTCGCAAATGACCTTGTATTCGTACTCAAAGCGCTCTTTGATGTTGACGCCGCCGATCTCGCGCGTGGCCCAGTCGTCACCGTAGTGCTGGCGCAGGCCCTTCTCGCACTCGCGGCGGAACTGGCTCTCGTGCGTCTCGCCGGGATCGAGCAACGGGAAGCGCGGCAGGATGATGGAGTCCCAGTCCAGCTCAACGTAGCACTTGTCGGCGATCTCGAGCGTGTTGTCGCAGGCCTCGGGGCAATACGGGAACATCGCCCGCATCTCCTCCTCGGTCTTCATGTAAAACTCCGAGCCGGTCATGCGCATGCGGTTAGGGTCGTCGACCTTGGCGTTCATGCCAATGCACATGATGACGTCCTGCACGGGCGCGTCCTCGCGGCGCAGGTAGTGGAAGTCGTTGGTGGCGATGACCTTGACGCCCACCTGCTTGGCGATGTCGATGAGCGTGCGGTCCATCTGCTCGTCGGTCAGGCCGTTGTCGGTGGTGATGCCGTGTTCCTGGATCTCGATGTAGAAGTCACCGGGCTCGAAGGTATCACGGAAGGTCTCGGCCCACTTGATGGCGCCTTCCATGTCGCCGCGGTCGATGTATTTGGGGATGATGCCCGCGATACAGGCGCTCGTGCAGATCATGCCCTTGGCATGGCGGCGCAGGTTGTCGAGCGTCACGCGCGGCTTGTAGTAAAAGCCCTGCACGGCGGCCTCGGAGACCGTCTGCATTAGGTTGACGTAGCCCTCCTGATCCTTGGCCAGAAGGATCATGTGGTAGAGCTCGGGCTTGTGGTCGCGGGCAAGGGTCTCGTCCGGCGTAAAGTAGACCTCGCAGCCAAAGATGGGCTTGATGACCAGGGGCGGTTTGAGCTCGTCGATGTTGCCCTTCTCGTCCCACATGGCCATGTCTTTGACGTACTGGGCATGCTCGCGCGGGTTTGCCTCGGGGTCGGGCTCCACCAGCTCGTCGCGGCGGTCCTTTTCCAAGAAGGCCTTGTCGTGGCTCCAGGTTTTGTACTCGGGCGTGTTGTGATTGACGGCGTCGCAGGCCAGCGCTAGGTCGGGCACGCCATACATGTAGCCGTGGTCGGTAATGGCCACGGCGGGCATGCCAAGTTCAACGGCACGATTGACCATATCCTGGATACGGGTTGCGCCGTCGAGCATGGAGAAAACAGTGTGATTGTGCAGATGGACGAATGCCATGTGATGAGCTCCGATGCGGGTTCGTGTTCTGACTGAACGATTTTACCGCACGGCACGGACAGCACCCGAACCTAGCCAAACCAACACGGCTCCTCTTGCAGTTGCGGTGAAATGCGGACTGTTTGGCGGCTTTTTTGGCCAAAACAGCCCGTATTCCACCGCAAGTTATCTGAGGGCTAGAGATTGTAGATGACTACTTGAGGTTCGGCGGGTTCGACGAAGATGGCTGGATTCGCCTGCTCCACGCGAACGAACTTGACCGTCACCGTCTCAAAGCCCGCCTTGTGCAACACGTCGGCGTAGACGCGCGCCTGCAGGGCGTGCTTCTCGAGCAGCTGGTCCGGCGTCTCATCCGGCGTGCCACCCGTCTTGTAATCGATGACCAGTGCGCGTGACGGATCGGCCGGGTCGGTCGCCAAAGCGTCGATGGCGCCTTCGGCATATGCACCGTAGCGGGCGATGTCCTCGTCCTCGCAGCCCAGCGAGAAGAACGGCACCTCGGCGCGAACGCACGGCCACGCGAACAGCTCGGCACGAACCGACGACTTGAGCCAGCGCTCCAGAGCGACATCGAAGCGCTCGCGCTGTTCTGGCGTCAGGTGCCACAGGCGCGCCAGCGCATCGGCACGCTCAGCGGGCAGCGCATCGGAACCCATCTCGATCAGCCACTGGCAGGCGGCATGGAACGCCGAGCCCAGCGCCATGGGGTTGCCGGCGGGCTCGACAGCGGCCACGTCCGCATCCGTCATCTCGGAACCATCCGACTCCGCATCATCGCCAGCCTCGTCCATGGGCACACGCGCCTCGGCGGCACGGTCTTCTGTCTCGGCATGGAGCGCCGCGGCGATTGACGAGTAGCTATACGAGTCGCGCATCGGATACGGACAGATGCCCATGCGCACGCCCACTGCCTGGGGATACACAAGCTCAAACGAATCGGGCTTGGGGTCGGCAGGACCGGGGACGATTGTACTGGCCGAATCGTCGGCAGCATCTGTATCGGCATCGCCACGAACAAGCCTGCCCTCGGCATCCAACGAAGCGTTGGCCTCAAACGCCTGCTCGCCAAAGGTAAAGCCCGCGAGCGAAATGAGCTCGTAGTCGCCCGGCTGGGAGTTGTCGAACACCAGGCGGTCGGCATCGAGCTGCGGCATGTCCAGAGCGTCGGTCGGCAAAATACGGCGCAGCACATCGTAGGTCAGATCGGTCTCGACATCGAAGGTCGGCGCCGTCACCTTGCCGCGGCTCACGCCGGCATCCATCGCCAGAATGACCAGCTCACGCGCTCGCGTCATGGCGACATAGAGCAGACGAGCCCGCTCCTCGAGCGAAAGCTGCAGGTCGTCGTTGCGCAGGCGAGCAAATGCCTCGGCGGGAGAACCCGTCGCACAGACGTCCTCCATGAGCTCCGGCGGCAGCCACAGCGACGTGCCCTTGCCCTTAAACGCGTGCTCAAACTGCTTTTTGACGTCGTCACCCTTCACAAAGGTACCGTCGGCGAGCTTAACGCCGCCGAAGCGTGCCGGCAGTGCCACGACCTGCGCTCCGCCCTCGACGCGACCCATCTGTGCCGCACCCGAGGACTTACGCACGCCAAAGCACTCGGCGACCGCCACGACCGGATATTCCAGACCCTTGGAGGCATGCACCGTCATGATGCGCACCGCGCCGTCGCCTTCCTCGTTGAGGGCACCTGGGGCTTCCTTGCCCGCCAAGAAGCGGTCGAAGGCCAGCGCGATGGAACGCGGCGAGTTGCCGAACTCGGCCTCCTCCTCGGCCACGGCGTCGAGTGCCTTGAGCACGTTGGCGGCAATGGCCTTGCCCTCGGGACCACGCTGTGCCAGACGTACAAACCAGCCGGAGGCGTTGACCACGTCGTGCGCGATGGCGGCGAACGAATCGCGGCCCACGCGACGAAGCGCATACCGCAGCACCTCGCGGGCGCGCGTCACGAGCGGCAAGTCTTGCAAACCCGGCACATCGGAATCGCTCATGATGCCCGCATCGATGTTGCGGCGCGACGTCTCGCCCGTCTGATCGTCGAGTTTGGTCGCCAGCGCCAGGAACTCCTGGGCGCCGAGTGCAAACATCGGCGAGGCGAGCAGCGGCATAAGGCCCTGCGCCGTATCGGCCGGATTGGCGAGCGCACAAACCAGGGCGCGCACCGTCTGCACCTCGGCTGCTTGGGCAAAGACCGAGCCGCCCGCGATGACGCAGTCGAGCCCCTGGTCGCGGAAGGCCTGGGCGTAGACGTCGGCGTTGGTCATGCGGCCCAGCAGCAGCACCATGCCGCCCTGGGGCTGGCCGGCATCGGCAAGCGCGCGGAATCGCTCGGCGATCGCACGGGCCTTGGCCTGTGTGCGTTCCTGCGTACTGCCGCCGGCAACAAAGAGGGCCTGGCGACGCGAGGCGTCTGCCACCAGCGTGTCCTTGCGGCCGTCGCTCGCCTCAAGATCCAAAAAGCCCTGCATCAGGCCGCCGTCATCGCCGTCGAAGACGCGTGCCACGTAACGCAGTACCTCGTCGTGGCTGCGGAAGTTGCGCACGAGTTTGACGAGTTCGCCGGCAGGGGCGTCGACCACGGCAGTCGCCTCGGGCGCGGCAGACGAGCCCACCTTGCGCTCCTGACGACGGAACACCTCGACCTCGGCGCCACGGAAGCGATAGATGGACTGCTGCGCATCGCCCACGGTGCACAGCGCGCGCTCCCCCGCACCCGTCAGGTAACGGATCAGATCGACCTGCATCTGGTCGGTATCCTGAAACTCATCGATCATGACCATCTTAAAGCGGCCCTCGTACGCAGCACGGATGGCAGGGTAATCGCGCAGGGCCTCGTAAGCCATACGCAGCAGGTCGTTATTATCGAGGGCGGACTGGGCAGCCTTCAGCGCGCGATACTCGGCCTCCACGGAACGGGCCAGGCCCACCAACGCATCGAGCGCCGGGCCACCACAGGCAAGCACGATATTGATAAACGCATCGGCGGCCTCGGCCTTGAGCAGCTCGACCTGCTCCTTGGGGAACGCCTTGCTCGCGCGCGGCATGGTGCACGACATCATGAGTCGCGCCGCATCGACCATGGTCTTGTCGCTCGCCTCGAACGCGTCGACGGCATCGAGCGCCGCCTGCGCCTTCTCGGTCGAGGACTTGCTTGCGCCCAGCGCCGCGCGATAGGCATCGGCGAGCGCCGAGGTATCGGCCTGGCCGCGCGCCACGCGCACGTCGTCCATACCGCCCGGCAACTGGCTCGACAGCTCCAGCAGGTCGCGCACCAGGCCCTTGATGGTCGTGCCGGTGCCAAAGGAACCGCCCTCGCCCGCCATGGGATACCAGGCATAGAGGGCCTTGAGCGATGCCGCGAGCTCGGGGGCGGCATCGGGTGCCGTCGCGCGGGCCAGCACGTGCTCAACAGCCTGGTCCATAAGCTCGTCGGTATCGGTGAGCACCGTGAACTCGGGGTCGATGCCCAGCTCCAGCGCATGCGCGCGCAGGATACGCGAGCACATGCCGTGAATGGTCGAGATCCACGCGTCGTCGACGGTCAGTGCTTCCTCGTCCATGCCCTCGTCGATAAGCGCACGGCGCACGCGGTCGCGAATCTCAGCCGCGGCATCTTTGGTAAAGGTAATGGCGAGCACCTGGTCCAGATGCTCAACGAACGGACCGGATTCGGGCGAGAGCGCATAGACGATGCGGCGCGTGAGGGTAAAGGTCTTACCCGAACCGGCGCCCGCCGAGACAAACAGCGGGCGGTCGAGCGTTTTGACAATCTGCAGCTGTTGCGGCATCAAAGTCGAAAGATCCATGGTCTACACGTCCCTCCTTACAAACGTTCCTTCGTGGTTATACGAGCAGCGCGCATGCGCGGCCTGAGCCGACGCCGGGTCGACGGCGGCAACGTTGCCTGCCTCGAGCTCGCGCAGGCGCTCGGCGATGCCGGCCTCAACGCGATCGAGCAGGGCGTCGAAGTCCATGCTGCCACCCTCGCCGGGGAAACCTTTCTTAAGGCCCGGGATGCGACCGTCGCCGCGCTCTTCCTCGAGCAGCTCGGCGCTCGCGGCACCGCGCAACGCCGGCTTGCCGCCCTTGGTCGAAAAGTAGAGCGCCGCGCGGGTGTCCAAATCCAGCGCCCGGCGCATGGCCTGGGCGTAGATGAGCGTTTGGGTATGTGGTGGCAACCAGCGCGGATCGTCGATGGGCGCCGTGCCCGATTCCTCGTCGCGCACCGTGGGGTCGGCGAGCTTAAACTCCTCAACGCCCGTGCGATGCTTGTAGTCGATCACCACGGCACGATTCTCGGCGTCCACGTCCACGCGGTCGATGCGCCCGCCAAGCGGCCAACCGGCATACTCGACCTTGAGCTCGTTGAAGGCGAACTCCAGGTAGCGCGGGGCAAAGGGGGCAAGTGCCTCGGACTCGTAGGCAAGCACACCCTCCAGCTGCGGCAAGATCTCGGCCACCTGGCGTTCCTCCACCGCAGAGAGCGGCACCAGCGGGCCCTCCGTGCCGCGCTTGCCGGCGTGCTCGGCCAACGTCTCGTCAAAGACCTCGTGCAGCAGCTCCTGTGCGCGCGGCAGATTCTCGGGCGTCACGCGCTCCATGCCCTCTTGGGGCAGACGGGCATGCAGATGCTCCAGCACGTCGTGGACAAAGTTGCCCTTTTCCATGTTGCCAAAGCCCGCGTCGATCGACTGGGGCTTCACGCGGTACGAGACGAACCAGCATAGCGGGCAGGTCGAATAGGCCTCGATCTGCGAGGCGGACGTCAGACGCGGCACGAGCGGCGCGTCCTCACCCTCGCCATCGCGACGGCGCAGGACCAAATACGGCACGGCCTCGGCACTCAGATGCTGAGGGGCTTCACAGGTCACGCGCTCGCGCTTGAGGCCTTCACCTGCCGCGGGATCAAAGTCGGCGATGATATCGCCCTCGCCCACGCGCATGGGCTTGGCAGCGCCAGCGGCCTCGGCATGTGCCCACAGCTCGGTCCATACGGCTGCCGGGTAGCACTCGCGTGCCTGGCGATCGTGCGTCACACGGGCGAGCGCGACCGGACCGCTCGCCGCCTGCATCGCACGGCCAAAGCGCACGCGCAGCAGGGCAGCGGGCTCCAAAGACACGCCGTCGCGGCGCAGCTCGGCTGTCAACGTGGCAAGCGGGCCCTCTTCGTGCGAAAGCGGATAGCTGTCCAGGTCGACATCGGCAAACAGCACGGCATCGTAGCTGCCAGGGCGAAGAACCGACGCATCGGCAAGCGACGCGAAGCGCACTTGTGCTCGTGGTGTGCGATCGACCTCATAGGTCTCGTAATCGTAGGCGGTACTGCGCTTGTCCACCTTGGTTCGAACGCCGTCGAGAACCGGCACGGTCGCGGCCTGCGACACGTCGAGCGCGCGAGCATCGTTCATAAGGATGTCGATGGCATGGCGCAGCAAAGCCGTCTCTGCCTGGCGACGGGCCTGGCCGTCAAGGCCGCCTAGAGCGCGATCGGGCAACGCCTCGGCAACGGCAAGCATGGCCTTAAGCGCCGTCACGGGCTTGTCACGCCACAGCGCCTGGAACACGTCCGAGACCACACACGGTACGTTCTTAAACCAGTTATCGTCGCTCGTCGCCTTGCGCGCGCCCCTCACCTGGCCCTGAACGCTCTGCAGCAGGCTCTTGACGCCCGCGGTAGTCTTGCTGCGCGAGAGACGCATATTCTTATCGAAGGTACGGGCATTGACGGCATCAGCGCCCGAAAGCGGACTGTAGATCCAGTCGGTAAGCTCCGGCGCGGGCCACCACTCAGTCTTGGAAGCGGTGCCCTCGTCGGCGGCTTTCATACGCTCGATCAGGTTGGCGAGCGCCGTAAACTGCCTGCCCGCGATGGACTGGGAAAACGCCGTGAACTCAGTCGTCTCGGCCGCAATGTGACGCGCCGCCAAACGGGCGGCGAGCTCGCCGAACAGCTGGGGTGCCCGGGCAGAAACGACGAGCACGCGCACGGGGTCGGCGGGCGTTGCAGCAGCTTTATCGGCCTTGGACTCCTTGTGCGCTTTCACCAACTTATCGATGGCGTCCGCATAGACATGAGCACGGGCATGGGGGCCGGCGACCTCAATAAAGGCAGGCTGAGCGGCGGCCCCGCAAGCGACATCAGACGCGACGGCGTCCTCCCCCAGCGGCGCGATCTCAAACAGCACACCGCGGGCATCAAATGCCGTGGCAAGCTCCTCGCGCATCGCCGCCTGCTCGCGGGCAAGCAGCACGACGACCTCTCCCCCATTGTTCGCCACGGCAGACAGCAGCTCGAGTAGACCGTGCGTAAACGACGTGGTACCGCGCACGCATACGGCGCGGGCGCACGCCGGCAGGCTATCGGCCAGGGCACCGGCCATAATGTCGGCTGCCTCGCAGGGCTCGACCATATCTCGACGGTCCAAACCGCCCGCGTAGGCACGCAAAAGCTCAAACACACGAGCCTCGGCATCGCTTTTTGGCTCAGGCTGGCAATTGTTGCCACCGCATCGCTCGGCCGTCGTCCCCGCCACACCCGGCAGCACATCGCGGGCCATGCGCGCGAGCATGCGCACCGTGCCCTGGCTACGCGAAAGCGGCTGCAGGTCGGCATCGTCGCGGCGGGCAATCATATCCGAAAACAGCATCTGACGTTGCAGGTTGTCGACGAAACCGCGCCCGTCGCCCAAAAGCTCCCAAAGCGAGCGAAGCCACGATGCGGGTGTCTTGTAGTCGATACCCAGCGAAATGCCGGCTTCCGCCGCATCATGACGGCACAGATCGAGCTCGGCAAACGTTGGTGCCAGCAACACGGCACGCCCGTGACGGGCAATAAGGTCGGCAAGCAGCGCCGACTCGGCATCGCTCAAATCCGTGCCGGCATTGGTGGTATAGATTCGAACAGGCATGGTCCTCCGCTCAAACTGTTCGCAATAATCAATGCATCCATCCTACCCGCCCAAGCGGACAGATTTGCCCCACGCCAACAGATTTGATCCCTTGAGGACGGAGGAAAATGGATCACAGAAGGGGTCAGTCTAACCCGGTGATCCGTTTTCCTCCGTCCCCAAGGGATCAAAAAACCGCCCCCGGAGGGACGGTTCTTCGTAATTCAATGTTGTCGCTGGCCTACTCGCCATCCTCCAACTTAATGAGGATCTTGCGGTAGCCACCGTACTCGCCGTTCAGCGCCTTTGAAACGCGGCTCACCGTGGTGGACGAAGCGCTGGTACGGGCCTGAACCTCAACATAAGGCTCGCCCTCGTCCAAATAGCGCGCAACCTGCAAACGCTGAGAAAGGTCGCAAATCTCGCGCGGCGTGCAGATATCGGTCAAAAACGCTTGGATATCCTTCTCGTCGTCCAAAAGGCTAAATGCGTGGACCAGCTGCTTGACATCAGGCTTGTCAAACATGTTCTCGATATTCATCGATCACCGCCAAACCCGCCAAAAGGCATCGAAGTTGATACTGACATCGGGCATCGTTCACCCGTTCTATGCAATAGGGCAACGCCTGTGGCTTTTGCCCGTAGCAGTGTAGCACACCACCAAACTAAAGCGACAAGACTCTCTGCCAGCGGCGCGTTTTTCAGGACGAACGCCGTTTAGAAACCATATGCGCACGTAAGCTCCACGAATATTTGAGACAATGGGCGCCCAAACACCGCGGCGCGCCCGCGCAACCATCCAGGTCGCCGCCGTAAGCCGCTTCACGCGACGCCAGCAATCCCGGCGCAAGAAAGGATTCACGCCATGCGCTTTATGCTTAACTGGCTCTTCACCTCGATCGCCATCGCGATCGCCACGTTCCTCGTCCCCGGTATCCAACCCTTCGGCTTTGCCGAGACCTGGGTCTGCTTTGCCTTTGTGGGACTGTTCCTGAACATTGTCGATTCGTTCGTCAAACCGTTCCTGACCGTCATCTCACTGCCGCTCACTATTATTACGCTTGGTGTTTTTCAGCTCGTAGTCAACAGCTTTATGCTCGAGCTGGCCAGCTACCTGTCGGTCAATCTGCTGGGCGCGGGCATCTCCATCGCCAGCTTTGGATCGGCCTTTATGGGCAGTATCCTGGTATCCATCACGCGCAGCATCCTCGACAGCATCGCCGAGGACTAAAACGGCCATTCCGGCCGTGCCCGTCTCAACAGCCCAAAACGAAGGCCGCCCATCGCAAAAATGGGCGGCCTTCTTATTTGTCAAGTCTCAAAGGGCGAGAGAATCTACCATTTCTACCCCGTCCCCAAATGGCAGGTGTGGGTTAGATGACGTAGTCGTAGCCATGGTTGGGAGCGACAAGTTGATCGAGTGTCACACCGTCGAGGTAGTCGTTGATGAGCTTGTCCAGGTTCTTCCACACGTCGAGCGTGGGGCACTCATCCGAGCGTGAGCAGCCCTTGCAGTCGCCATCCAGGCATGCAACCGGTGCCAGACTGCCCTCGGTCAGGCGCAGGATCTCGCCCACCGTGTACTGCTCGGGCGGGCGCGTGAGCACGTAGCCGCCGCCCTTGCCGCGCATGCCCGAAAGCATGTTGGCGCGCACGAGCGTAGCCAAGATGTTCTCGAGATATTTCTCGGAAATCCCCTGTCGCGCCGCGATCTCTTTGAGCGGGATGCGACCGGCCGCCTGGTGCTCGGCCAGGTCGACCATAACGCGCAGGGCATATCTGCCCTTAGTAGAAACCAACATGTATAGTGCTGCCTTTCGGTCATTTAGTCCGTAGAAATTCTAGCCGAAAAATTGGTTTTGAAAATACCCGTTCCGGTCAAGATGGTTAATCAACTTGCAATAATCTCCTATTTCCTATTGCGTTACTAGGCTTTACTGTCTACTATGCTTGCCAACAGCAAAACGAACAACCCATAAGGTTTGTGGGTTTCGCTGCTACACACACCGTAAAACCACACGGTATCCAGTCATTTGAACACTTTGGAGGTTCACCATGAGCAATGTTTACACGTCCATCGATCAGCTTATCGGCCACACTCCGCTTCTGGAGCTCACTCACTTTGAGGCCGATGAGGACCTCAAGGCCCGCGTGCTCGTCAAGCTGGAATACTTCAACCCCGCCGGCTCCGTCAAAGACCGCGTCGCCAAGAACATGATCGACGAGGCCGAGAAGGCCGGCAAGCTCGTGCGCGGCGGCGACTACACCATCATCGAGCCCACGAGTGGCAACACCGGCGTCGGCATCGCCTCGGTGGCGGCGGCTCGCGGCTACAAGGTGATCATCACCATGCCCGAGACTATGTCCGTCGAGCGCCGCAAGCTTATGCAGGCATACGGCGCACAGCTCGTGCTCACCGACGGCTCCAAGGGCATGAAGGGCGCCATCGCCAAGGCCGAGGAGCTGCAGAAGGAGACCCCCAACAGCATTATCGCCGGCCAGTTTGTGAACCCCGCCAACCCCGCCATCCACAAGGCCACGACCGGCCCCGAGATCTGGGATGACACCGACGGCGAGGTCGACATCTTCGTCGCCGGCGTCGGCACCGGCGGCACCGTGACCGGCGTGGGTGAGTTCCTTAAGGAGCAGAACCCCGAGATTCAGATCGTCGCCGTCGAGCCCGCCACCTCGCCGGTGCTTTCTAAGGGCCAGGCCGGTCCGCACAAGATCCAGGGCATCGGTGCCGGCTTTGTGCCCGACGTCCTCGACACCCAGGTCTATGACGAGATCATCCCCGTCGAGAACGACGACGCCTTTGCGACCGGCCGCGCCGTGGGCCACAAGGAGGGCGTGCTCGTGGGCATTTCGTCCGGCGCCGCCGTGTGGGCCGCGCTGCAGCTGGCCAAGCGCCCCGAGAACGAGGGCAAGACCATCGTGGCTCTGCTGGCCGACACCGGCGAGCGCTACCTGTCCACGGCACTGTTCCAGGACTAAGGGCCCGTCGCTTGTCGATAGGCCCAAGGCACGCCGGCCTCCCCTCTCTTCTGGCTGCCTGAGCCCATCTCGTTAGGGTATCCCACGAGACGTCCGAACTTGCTACAATGTCTGCGGCGCGGAACCAGCCTCCCGCGCCGCTTTTCTTTTTTGGCCACATGCCACCAAGGAGAACCTCCCCATGCACAACAAGCGCGTGCTCGTCGCCATGAGCGGCGGCGTCGATTCCAGCGTGACCGCGTACCTGCTCAAAAGCCAGGGCTACGAATGCGTCGGCGCCACCATGCGCCTCACCTGCCCCGCGCCCGATCCCGTCACGGGCATGAGTAAGGTCGACCGCGACATCGCCGATGCAAAGGCCGTCGCCGAGCGCCTGGGGATACCCCACCATGTGCTCGACCTGCAGCAGACCTTCGACCGCAACGTTATCGAGCGCTTCGTGACTGCCTATCAGGAGGGGCTGACGCCCAACCCGTGCATCATCTGCAACCGCCATATTAAGTTTGGCGCGTTGCTCGATGCAGCGCTCGATATGGGCTGCGGCTACATCGCCACAGGTCACTACGCCAAAACAAGCCAGGCGTCCGACGGCACCTGGCAGCTGCACCGTGGCGAGGACCCAAAGAAGGACCAAAGCTACTTTTTGTATTCGCTTACGCAGGAGCGCTTGGCACGCACAATCTTTCCGCTGGCAGGCCTGGACAAAGAGCGCGACGTGCGCCGCATTGCCGCCGAGCAGGGCTTCATCAACGCCAAGAAGGCCGAGAGCGAGGATATCTGCTTTATTCCAGACGGCGACTACGCGGGCTATATCGAGCGCCGCTGCGGACATGCCGCCGAGCCGGGCGATATTGTATGGCGCGACGGCAGCGTAGTCGGACGCCACAACGGCGCGTTGCGCTATACCATAGGCCAGCGCAAGGGCCTGGGCGTCGCGATGGCGCACCCCGTGTACGTAACGGGCGTCGATGCCGCCAACAACACTGTGCATCTGGGCGAGGCCGAGGACCTGACGGCCACAGCGCTCACGGCCAACGACTGGATCTGGAGCGCCCCTGCCGACCGCATGGAGGCAGAGCTCACGTCCGGCGGCATTCGCGTGGGCGCCAAGTACCGCTACCGTCAGAAAAACCAGGCAGCGACCCTTACGCGCGGCGAAGACGGGCAAATGCTGCTGACTTTTGACGAGCCGCAGCGAGCCATCGCCCCCGGCCAGGCAGTCGTCGTCTACCGCGGCGACGTCGTCCTGGGCGGCGGCACCGTTACGGCAGCCATCAAATAGCAGCACCTCGCCCCATCCGGGGGTGCGGACAGAAAGTTGGACCGCGGGGCGGTCCGGACTGGAGGTTCGCATGTACAGCAGGGAGAAGGTCGAGCTCTTCCTCCTGGCGACGGAGGACGGCATGGGGCCGACCGCC
>CABUUJ010000046.1 GCA_902494715.1 uncultured Collinsella sp. | reverse complement strand
GGAACACGAGAAGGAGGCAGGTTAAACTAAAGGGACTGACCCCGGAGGAGTTCCGGAATCAGTCCCTATGTGCGGCGTAGGCCGCTAATTAGCCCGTCCAAGAATTGGGATGCAGTTCAGAGATGCAACCGGGGCCGTTTTATTTATTGACCTTAATTTTGAATCAGCTGCTACCTGTCCCATTTTTTACGGCCAAAATAAGGGGTCCTTGCCTCGTGAATCAGACAAGGACCCCTCAAAATATGCTAAGTAATTGTTAGGTACCTAATAGCCTACATTTTCCCATTGGTTACTAACCCAACCTTGATTAATCTTGGGATTCTTCGTTACCTGAGCCGTACGCATGGCAACATCTTCTGTCATAACATCCATTTTCTTCTTGGATGTATCGACAATATCTTGCGCACTACGAAGCAAACGACCTCGAAGTTCATCGTCTGTCGCGATCTTATAGCCAGCAAAGGCACCAGCCGCGACAGTCGTCGCCAATGCAATCGCAGTTAAAATCCTATTCCTCATCTTGGCCTCCTTGATCAAACTGAATCATTTCGCCAAGAATACGAGAGAGCTCTTCCTCGTCTTTAAACTCAATCTCAATCTTATTCTTTCCACGCGAGCTCTTAACACGCACGTTGGTATTAAAAACCTGACGAAGCACGCGGGCAGCCTTTTTAAAAGACTGAGGCGTTGCAGGCCTCGGCGTCTTAGGTGTCTCTCCGGCAGAAAACAACGGAGCAAGATTTTCTGTCGCTCTTACGGAAAGGCCCTCTGCAACAACCTTCTCTGCAAGTCGAATTCGAGCGTCCTCATAGGGAACTGCAAGAATCGCACGTGCATGACCAGCAGTAAGTTTGCCCTCAAAAATCATCTGCTGAACAACTTCAGGGAGATCGAGAAGGCGCAGCGAGTTTGTAATTGCAGAGCGTGACTTGCTGACTGCCTTCGACAATGCCTCCTGGGTCATACCGCTGGCATCGATAAGCTGGCGATAGCCCTTAGCCTCTTCGACGGGATTCAGATCAGAACGCTGAAGGTTTTCGATCAGAGCAAGAGCCAGCATCTCTTCATCATTAACATCTTTAATGATGACAGGCAGCTCCTCAAGACCAGCAAGCTTTGACGCTTGGTAACGACGCTCACCAGCGATGATCTCATAGCCGTTTCCATGCTTGCGAACCAAAAGCGGCTGCAAGACGCCATGTTCTTGGATTGATTCGCTCAACTCACGAAGTTCAGTTTCGTTAAAGTGAATTCGCGGCTGATTAGGGTTGGGAACGATATCCTCAATAGGTAGTTTTGTTTCAGATGCGGCATTCGAAGCCGATGAAGCCGAACCACCGGTCTCATACTCGGCCTCTGAGACCAAAGCATTGAGTCCACGTCCCAATCCGCCACGTTTCTTTACACTAGGCACGCTTGATCACCTCTTTTGCAAGGTTCATATATGCTTTTGCACCCTTATTTTGAGGTGCATAGGTAATTACCGGTTCCCCAAAAGACGGAGCTTCGGAGATTTTAACCGTACGGGGGATCAACGTCTTAAATGCCTTATCACCAAAGTACGATTGAACCTCCTCAACAACCTGATTCGATAGAGAAGTACGCGAGTCATACATGGTCATAAGCACACCGTAGGTGTCTAAGCCCTTGTTCAGACGAGATTTGACCATCTTCATTGACTCAAGCAGCTTCGTAACGCCCTCGAGTGCGTAATACTCGCACTGGATCGGAATCAAAACGCTGTCTGCTGCGGTCAAAGCGTTGATAGTAAGCAGGCCGAGCGAAGGAGGGCAGTCAATGAAAATAAAATCGAACTCGTCCTGAATCGGCTCAAGCAAATCTTTGAGACGGGTTTCACGAGCAATTGCGCTTACGAGTTCAATTTCCGCGCCTGCAAGCTGAATTGTAGCCGGAATTACGAATACCTTTTTGCAATTTGTATCAAGAACAAGCGATTCTGCCGGCACATCATTCAGCAATGCATCATAGATGCAGTGATCAAGGTCTTCTTTTTCAATTCCGAATCCACTGGTGCTGTTTCCCTGCGGATCAAAATCAACAATCAGTGTCTTACGACCCTGCTCACCCAGTGCTGCTGCAAGGTTTACAGCCGTCGTTGACTTACCGACGCCGCCTTTTTGATTGATGATTGCAATGATACGCGTGTCTTTTGCGCTCTTAGAACGCTTAACGTCGCGAAATCCCACGGTCCCTCCTGGTGTGTATTAAAGCTGTCAAACGGAGGATGTTTCACGTGAAACATTCCGAATCGATAGCAACTGCTATGTTTCACGTGAAACACTGCAAGCTGTTAGTAACCATTATGTTTCACGTGAAACATCTAGGCAAGCGGATTCTTCTTTGCCATGCCATTTGCACGAGGCAATGAAACGGATGCTGAATGACTCTTCTTAAGAACAATGAACTCCCTGTGACCCAAGCCTTCAGGCAAATCAATTGCGTCATTCAGAAGCAAAGTGAAGCCGCAAATCTTGGCTGCTGACATGCCGGAAGCAAGCTCCTCATCCGAAGGATTGCCCTTGGTGATAACAAATAGCCCTCCATCCTTCAGGTACGGAGCCGCATACTCAACAAGAATCGGTAGAGGGGCCAGTGCGCGGGCGGTTACAACGGAGAACTGCTTCTTATGGCTTCGAGCATATTCTTCAAGACGATCATGAACCGCATGAGCATGTTTCAATCCAAGAGCATGGACAAAGGAATTAACCGCATCAACCTTCTTGCCAACAGAGTCAATATAAGTAGCTTTACGATGCGTGGTTATGGTTAATGGAATACCAGGGAAGCCCGCACCTGTTCCCATATCGAGCAAAGCTCCCTCAGGAGCCTTATTGATATAGGGGAGCAAAACAAGTGAGTCGAGGATATGAAGTACGGCAGCATCTTCTACGTTAAGAATACGGGTGAGATTGGTTGTCTTATTTGTTTCTAGAACCAAATCCAAATGCTGGATACATTTCCTCAGCTCAATATCAGTTACGCTCAAGGAATATTCTTTGCAATAGGAAGTTAGGCGACTCAACATCTCGTCAGCCTGCTGATCGGTAAGTACAAACAACAGAAGCTCCTTTCTGACAAAAATCAGCGTATCGAGAACTTTTGACAAAAAAAGGGGACGTGGAAACCACGTCCCCCTAGCATAAGCTCGAGTAGATTATCGAGCAACAATCACCACATGGCGATCAGGGTCAGAACCCTCAGAATGAGTATCGACTGCATCGTTGCCACGAAGTGCAATGTGAACCAGTCGGCGCTCGTAGGCATTCATGGGCGGAAGCGAAACACTCTTATGAGTGCGGATGGCACGCTCGGCAGCAGACTGAGCCATGGAGGCGACCTTATCCTGACGGCGACTCTTGTATCCCTCGACGTCCACTACAACCGGATACCTAAAGCCAAGCTTGCGGCTCACCAGCAAAGAGAACATAACCTGAAGAGCATCAAGAGTGCGACCATGACGGCCAATGAGAACAGCAAGGTCGGGAGCCGTTACATCCAAAATCAGCTCACCCTCGTCGCCCTCATACTCATCGATAGGAGAGTTGGCGGCATCGAAGTGCGAAAGGATGGAACGCAGGATGGAAATCGCAACATCGGCAATGGTGTCGAGCTCCTCATCGGTCAGCTCTTCACCAGCCTTGTAGCGCTGTGCAATCTCGGGATAATCGCCCGCGACCTGCGGGGCAACCTCCTCAAGCATATCCTCGATGATCTCTTCAGACATAACGTACTCCAAAAGTTAGGTACCTAAATAAGATTGATATCCCACTACTTCTTCTTGTGCGGGCGCGGCTTCTTCTCGCGACGAGTGACCTCAACCTGCAGCGGAGCGTTCTTAAGACGCTCCTCCTCATCGGCCTTCGCCTTGTCGATGACCTTCTGCGTCACAAAAATCTGCTGGATAACCTGCCAAGCAGACGAGACGTCGTAGTACAGCAGAACACCAACGGGAAGGCTCCAGCCCATCCAAAGCATCATGACCGTCATGACAACGGCCATCATACGCATGCTCTGAGCCTGCTGGCCGGTCTGGTTGCGCGACATATAGAGCTGCGGAATCAGGGTCAGGACGGCAAACAGGATCAGGCAAACCAGCGCAGGCAGTGCAACCATAAAGCCATCGGCAAAGGAAGCGCTCGGCGTGGTGGTCAGGTCGGGCAGGATGTTGAAGAACGAGAACGTGCCGTTGTTAAAGTACTGCGGCAGGTTGCGCAGCAATGTAAACAGGGCGAACAGGATAGGCATCTGAATCAGCAGCGGCAGACAGCCAGCCATGGGGTTGAACTTGTTCTCGCTGTAGAACTTCTGCATCTCCTCGGCCTGACGCTGGGGATCGTCGGCATAGCGCTCCTGGATCTCGAGCATCTTGGGCTGCAGCACCTGCATGCGAGCCGTCGACTTGGTCGACTTGAGCATAAGCGGCGTCAGCAGCAGACGGATGATGACCACCAGGATGATGATGGACAGGCCCCAGTCGACCGCAAAGGTCTGGATGAGCTTGAGCAGCTCGAAAAGGATGTTAACGATCCAATCCCACATGTAAGTTTTCCTCCGATAGCGAGTGCCCGCTAGGGCACAGGGTCATAACCGCCGACGTGCAGGGGATTGCAGCGAGCGATGCGCCTCACGGCAAGCCAGCAGCCTCTCAAAACACCGTGCTTCTCAATCGCCTGGATGGCGTATTGCGAGCACGTTGGGTAATAAATGCAGGCGTCAGGCAATAAGGGCGAAATAACCTGTTGATATATGCGAATAGGAGCGATGGCAACACGTCGCAAAACGTGATTGCTCATCGCTCCTCCCCGGCAACGCCGGCGCGCTTCATAAGCGAACGCAACGCCTTGTCCATCTCCTGCGGCGAGGAAACCCTCGTCTTGGGAGTTGCAAACAAGATGATGTCATAACCCGCAACGGGAAATCCGCAGCTGCGGGCGGCCTCGCGCATCACACGCTTAGATCGGTTGCGCACGACGGCACAACCGAGTCGCTTAGCACCAACGAAGGCGACCCTTCCGGAGTCGCCTTCGCCAACCGATTCACATATGGTCATTCGAATCAGAGGGTGATTGAAACGACGCCCCTGACTGAACACATGCTCGAAATCTTGCCGAGACTTAATAGTCTTCATGCGAGATGTGTGTATCGCTGCTAGACAGTGAGACGCTTGCGGCCCTTGGCGCGACGACGGGCGAGCACGGCACGACCACCCTTAGTGGCCATACGGGCACGGAAGCCATGGGTCTTGGCACGCTTACGCTTATTAGGCTGATACGTACGCTTCATCTTAAGTTCCTCCTGCTGCATTTCGAGTGTCCGCGGGGACGCGGACGCAGATATAGACACGTGAGCTTGAAGATTGTAGGGAAATCAATGTTCAAATGTCAAGAAATCAAAGGTAAAAGGTTGCGCAGTTCACACGGTTCCCCCATAAGCCAAGCTCGATTTAGCGGTGCATGGCAACTTTTCATGATATTTCATCGAGTTTTCAACAGTTCATGTTGGCAATGTTGAGAACTTTTCGTCCGTTTTCCAAAGTTTTCAACAGGTTTTGAAAGTTTGTCGAAAGATGAGAAACATTGCACGGTGAGCTACTATTTGTTCGAAACCTTTTGGAAGATTGCGAGCGGCATGTCTGACGACTTTTACACCATGGTCGATTCCGGAGACCCGGCACCCGACAACGAGCACATCACCGGCGTGCGCGAAGAGCGTGACGAAGGTGAACAGACGACAACGCAGGCGCCAAAAGCCATGTACGCCGCGCGCATCGCCGTCTATGACGACATGCTGTCGACACCGCGTGTGATCGTCATCGATCCGCAAGATGTCCGCACGTATTTGGAAGAGACGACCAACACCGTCTACCAGTGCATGAAAGAACAAGGTGGCCATATCTCGCTCATGGTCATCCGCGAGATTGTCGAAAACTTTATCCACGCACACTTTGCAGAGCCCATCATCTCGATTCTGGACGGCGGAGACACCATCCGCTTTGCTGACCAAGGACCCGGCATCGACGACAAGGAACGCGCTTTCGACTTTGGCGTTACCAGCGCAAACAGCAAGATGAAGCGCTATATCCGTGGAACCGGAGCAGGGTTTCCCATGGTGCAGGAGTATTTGGAAAACGCCGGCGGTGCCGTATCCATCGAGGACAACATGGGCAACGGCACCGTGGTTACGGTAAGCCTGAACCCTAAACGCGTGCAGGAAATCGAGCGTGCCGGCGGACGCGGTGCTGCCGTGCGGCCCGAGACGGAGCAGCCCACATATCCCCTGCCGGGAGCTTTTGCGCAGCAGCCCATGGCAACGCAGCAGATGCAGCCCCCCGTGGGACAGATGCAGCAGCCCGGAATGCTTCCCACACAAGAGCCCCAGGCGGCATCTATGTCGATGACGCCAAACATGCCAGAGGCCATGCCGCTGGCAGATCAGGATGCAGCAGCAATGCAGCAGGCGACGGGGGCACCGGGTGGCCAGCAAATGGGCTATCAGCCGTACCAACGGGGATATCCATATCAGCAGATGCCGCCACTGGGGTATGGCCAGCAGTTCCCGCAGCAGCACCAGCAGGGATATCAGCAGCCGTACCAGCAGATGCCGCAGCAGCAGTACAACCCCTGGGCCCAACAGATGCCTCTGCAGCCTTACCAACAGTGGCCTCAAAGTTTTCAACAGCAAATGCCGCCGATGCAGAGTTCTCAACAACCAGCAGCTCAAATGATGTATCCTAATGCAGCAAATCAGTATGCGCAGCCACAACCGGACGTGTTCGTAAGCGATCGCGGCAACGCCGCGCTGGGCTATCTGGCGCAAAATCAAGCGTGCGGTGCAACCGATCTGGCGAGGGCGTTTGGAAACTCGGCCCCCACTTGGTCACGCACGCTCAATGACTTGGCGCAGGCCGGCTTGGTCATCAAGCATGGCCAGAAATACCATCTGACCGAACTCGGCGCCGCTCGCGTGCGAGCTCAGAGCTAAAGAACGGGAGAGACAGTGGACGAGGAAGCAAGCATCATCCTGGGGGATGCCATCGCCTTTTGCCAGCGCGACGGCCAAGATGCACGCCTCATCAACATGCTGGGGCAATCGCGGGCCATAAGCCTGACCGAAGATACGCTCACGATCGAGGCCCCCTCGCGCTTTGCCATCGCGCAGCTCAAAAAGCATCAGCCGACTATTGAGGCCTATCTGGAAGAAATCGCCTTTGCACCGATCGCGCTCGACATCGTGGCACCGCAAGGCGCCGCAACGGAATCCGCTGCCGCGACGGCGCCCGCCACGGCTCCCGCCGCTTCCCCGGCGGCACCGACCTCCGCAGGCGACGTGCCGACAATCGAGCACCAGCACAGCGATGTTTCCCGTGAAACCATGGCACCGTTGCCGACCGCCGCGGCGACGTCAACGAACGCACCCGTCACGCACATGCCTATCGCTCACGACGCAGCGGCGGGCGCGGATTCGGGCATTGCAATCAAGAACACGCTCTCGGCCGATGATTTTCGTCGCATGATGAACCAGATGAAGGGCGGAGCGCCGACTAAATCCACGCAAGCTGCGACCCCCGCTTCACCCATACCGGCGCCGACCGTGCCGGCCGAGCAGAATACGGATGGAGCCCCGCTCGCCGCGAACTCAAAATTTACCTTTGAGAACTTTGTCTACGGCCCCGAAAACAGCCATGCCTATCGCTCGGCACTCAAGTTTGCCGCCCTCGCGGACGAGCGCGGCACATGCACATCACTGTTCATCTACGGCAAATCGGGCCTGGGCAAGACGCACCTGCTGCTTGCCATCAAAAACGAGCTCGCCGAGAAGTCGCCCGAGATCAAGGTCAAGTATGCCAACTCCCAGGCATATCTGGACGACCTGATGACCGAGTTCGACCGCCAAAAGAAGAGCAACGCCCCCATCATGCAGGCGTACCACGGCGTGGACGTGCTCATCATCGATGACATCCAAAACATCATCGGCAAGCGCGCGAGCGTGGACTACTTTTTCCAGCTCATGGACGAGTTCATCCGCAACAACAAGAAGGTCGTCATCGCGGCAGACCGTGCCCCCAAGGACCTGAGCATGGACGAGCGTCTGACCAGCCGCTTCAACGCCGGCATGCTCTGCCTGGTCGCAGAGCCCAGCTACGAGATGAAATACAAGATCTTGCAGCGCTATTACGAGAACACCATCGTCGCCGCTCCCGAGGCAGGCGACGACTCGCTGCTGGCGGCCTATGGGGGCGACGGCGGACACCTGACCGACGAGCACTTTAAACACATGGCCGAGGTCTCGGGCACCAACATCCGCGAACTCGAGAGCTTTTGCGAGCGCTGCGCCGGCGAGGCGGGCGACCGCGAGCGCGAGGGCGGGGAGCTCACCTTTGACGATATCGACGCCATCGCCAGCCAGTACTTCGACACATCGGCCAAAAAGATCAACGTCCAGACGGTTCAGTCCGTCATCGAAGAGCAGTACGGCGTGACGCACGAGGAGCTCATCGGCCCGCGTCGCAACGCCAATATCGCCAAAGCACGCCATATCGCTATCTACCTGGCCATCGAGATGTGCGAGATGACGACCACGGCGGTGGGCGCCGAATTTGGCAACCGCAACCACTCGACCGTCAGCACGAGCTACAAAAAGGTCCAGAAGATGATCCAGGAAGACCGTACCGTCACCGAAGACCTCAAATCGCTGCGCGATAAAATTACACTGCGCTCGTAGGGAAATAGAGACACCTGTTGAAAACTTGTCGAAACCATGGGCATAAGGTGTCTAAAACCCAACCCGCGGTGGTGAAAAGTTTTGCGCAGGTTTTGAACGTGGAAAACCACCCCCGTTGCACACAGGTTGCTGTCGATTCTCTTTCTGGGTCTGACCTGCGTCTTTGGGAGTAATCAACAGTTTCGTCAGTGCCATTACTATTATTAAGATATTTATATCTAAAGAAAGGTATTAAAAGATGAAGTTCACCGTCAGCCAGAGCTCGCTTACACAAGCCATCGGCGTCGTTATGAAGGGTGTCGCTTCGGCGTCCACCCTTCCCATCCTGTCGGGCGTGCTCGTCAAGGCGCAAGACGGCATCTTGGAATTCCAGACCTCTAACTACACCATCTCGATCCGTCATCGCATCGCGGCACATGTCGAAGAAGGGGGCGAGATGGTTATCCCTTGTAAGATGCTCTCCAATATCACCAAGACCCTCCCCGATGCCCCGGTCACCTTTGAGCTGTCCGAGCGCCAGGTGCTGATTGGTTGTGAGAAGAGCTCTTTCCGCCTGAACACGCTCGATGCCAATGACTTCCCCGAGTTTCCGGCCTATGCCATCGAGAGCGCCGTGGAACTGCCGACCGATATCTTGTCCGAAATGGTCGGCCGCGTGTGGCGCGTCACCTCGACTGACAAGGCCCGCCCCATCCTGGGTGGCGTGCACATGAAGGTCGAGAACAACACCGTGCGCCTGGTGGCGACCGATTCCTTCCGCTTGGCCGTGTGCGATACGCAGGTCGAGACCTCAACCCTCGAGGGCTCCTTTGAACTCAACGTTCCGGCCGACGCCTTTAACGACGCGCTGAACATCATGGCCAGCCAGGCGACCATCATGATCGGGGCTACCGACACCCAGGTCGTCTTTGAGGCCGGCAACACCACCTACGTGTCGCGCCGCATCGAGGGCGTGTACCCCAACTACAAGCAGCTCATCCCCGATTCGTGCGTGACGAGCGTCAAGATCGACGTCGCCGCCTTAAACGGCGCCCTCAAGCGCGTGGCCGTTATCGCGAGCGCCAACCCCGCCGTCAAGTTCGAGATCGATGTCGAGAACGGGCAGATGGGCCTGTCCTCCATTTCCAATGACCAGGACCTTGCGCAGGAGACGATCGATGTCGAGGCCGAGGGCGAGTCGGGCACCATCGCCTTCAACTACCACTACATCTTTGGCTGCCTCAATGCCCTGTCCAAGGAGAAGGAGATCACGCTGGAGCTCAAGAGCTACTCGCAGGCGGGCATCTTCAAGTCCTACGACAAGATCAACTACCTGTACCTGGTCATGCCGGTCCGCATCTAGCAACCGCCCTATGACCATGTTCGCCCGCGATCTTTCCGTCGCGCACTACCGCAGCTTCGATAGCTATCGCCTTGCCCTGGACGAGGGCGTGACGATACTTGCGGGACCCAACGCGGCGGGAAAGACCAATCTCATAGAGGCGCTGCAGCTGCTGACGAGCGGCGCCTCGTTTAGGCATCCGACCGCAGCCGAGCTCGTCCATGACGGCGTGGGCTCGTGCAAGGTCGAGCTGAGGCTCGAGGGCGACGGCCGCGTGCTTGATATGGGATTGAGCGCGGAGGACGGTAAACGCTCGTTTAGCCGCAACGGCAAGAGATGCTCTGCCGCCGGTGTGCGCGGGGTTCTGCCGAGCGTGCTGTTTTGCCCCGACCATCTGGACATGGTTAAGCGAGGCGCCAGTGTGCGCCGCGCCGCCCTCGACGACTTTGGCATGCAACTGAGCGCACGCTATGCCGATCTTGCGAGCACCTATGGTCGCTGCGTGACCCAGCGTAACGCCTTGCTCAAGGAGGCCTGGTGCTGCCGCGAGATGCTCGGCGCGTGGAACGATTCGATTGCCCGCGCGGGCGCGGCTCTGCTCGTGCACCGGTTGGCCCTGCTCGACCGGCTGGCGGGCCATGTGCGTACTGCCTACGGGCAAGTGGCGTCCGGTGAAGCCGCCAACGTGTCCTATGCGTCCACGCTGGGGGATTTGCCCCAGGTCGATGATCGCGAAGAGCTGAAGGGCTGGGCGTACGAGCGCATGCTGGCTGCCCTTGATGAGCACGCCGACGAGGAAATTCGCCGCGGCGTGACGTTGGTGGGACCGCATCGCGACGAGATTGAGTTTGCTGTGGCGGGTCGCTCCGCCCGTTCATTTGCCAGCCAAGGTCAGCAGCGAACGTTGGTTCTGGCCTGGAAGGTGGCGGAGGTGGCCGTGGCTCGCGATGTCCTGGGCACCGCCCCACTGCTGCTTTTGGACGACGTGATGAGCGAACTCGACGGCGAACGCCGCGGTGCTTTCCTGCGGCTGATCGGCGATGATATCCAGACGGTCATAACCACGACCAACCTGGGGTACTTTACCGATGACCTGCTTGATCGAGCCAAGGTGGTGAGCATGGGTGAGACGTGCTAATTACGAGCGCGAGAGCGAAACGGTCGCCTTCAGTGGCTTGTTGAACGCAGAGCGCCAGCGCATCCTGGCGGCTGCGACCCCTGAGCGCCGTGCGCAGATGGAGGCCGCCGAGGAGTCGCGCGCGGTCTATCGCGCGTGGAACGCGGTGTGCTCGGGCACGCGCGAGGGGCGGCATGTGACGGGCCTGCGCTACCTGCCCGAGTCCAATGAGCTGCTGGTATATCTCGACTCGCCCTCGTGGACGCAGGAAATGACGTTGTTGCGCGAGATCATCCGCGCGCGCATGGAGCGCGCCGGTGCGCATGTGGATGGCCTGGTGTTCAAAACCACCGCGCCCGGTCACACGCCGCCCGCCGCCAAGGAGCGCCTTCGCCCAGCGGCGACCGAGCGCCCGCCGGCCCCACACGCCGACCTCAGCGATGCCGAGCGCACCGAGATTGAGCGCCAAGTGGCGCCCATCGAAGACCAAAAACTGCGCGAGGCCCTCGAGAACGCCATGAGAGCCAGTGCCGAGTGGGCCAAGGGCGTGCAAAGCAAAAAAGAGCCTTAAATCGCATCTGGTGGCCTTGTAGAGCCAAATACCCTCGTTCCCGAGGGTATTTTTTTACGATAAACTAGTAAGGCTGTACACATTTTCTTGACTGAAGGAGGACGTGTGGCAAACGAAAACGATTACGATGGCGGCGAGATTAAGATTCTCGAAGGTCTCGAGGCCGTTCGTAAGCGCCCGGGCATGTATATCGGCTCGACGAGCGCCAGCGGTCTGCATCACCTGGTGTGGGAGATCGTTGACAACTCCGTCGACGAGGCCATGGCCGGTTTCTGCACCGAGATCCAGGTGACGGTCCACGCCGACAACTCCATCACGGTCGTCGACAACGGGCGCGGTATCCCCGTCGACGAGCACCCTGTTAAAAAGATCCCGACGCTCGAGGTCGTCATGACGATTTTGCACGCCGGCGGTAAGTTCGATAATTCGGCCTATAAGGTCTCGGGCGGCCTGCACGGCGTTGGCATCTCCGTCGTCAACGCACTGTCCAAGCGCGTGGTCGTTCAGGTTCGTCGCGACGGCAACACCTACGAGATGGAGTTCTCGCGCGGCAAGACCGTCAAGAAGATGGAGGTCGTGGGCACCTCGGATTCGACGGGCACCACCGTCACCTTCTGGCCCGACGACGAGATCTTCGAGACCTGCATTTACGATTTCGATACGCTGCACAACCGTCTGCAGGAGACGGCGTTCCTCAATAAGAACCTCAAAATCGTGCTGACTGACGAGCGCGAGTCTACTCCCCACGTGGAGGAGTTTTGCTACGAGGGCGGCATCATCGACTTCGTCAAGTTCCTTAACGAGGGCAAGGACGTCCCCGAGGCCTTTAAGGAGCCTATCTACATCGAGGGCAAATCGGACCCGGACGCACCTGTGGCCAAGATGGGCGAGGTTGAGGTTTCCCTGCAGTGGAATAGCGGCTACGGCGAGAACGTCATGTCGTTTGCCAACGACATCTACACCCCCGAGGGCGGCATGCACCTTGAGGGCTTCCGCACCGCGCTCACCCGCGTGATCAACGACTATGCGCGCAAGCAGAACCTGCTCAAGGAAAAAGACGCCAATCTGACCGGCGACGATGTGCGCGAGGGCCTTTCGGCCGTTATCTCGGTCAAGCTGCCCGATCCGCAGTTTGAGGGCCAGACCAAGGCCAAGCTCGGCAGCTCCTATATGCGCGCGCTGACGCTCAAGATCGTGACCGACGGCCTTGCCGATTACCTCGAGGAGCACCCTAAGCCCGCTCGCGAGATCGTCAAGAAGGCGCAGCAGGCCTGCAAGGCGCGCAATGCCGCCCGCAAGGCGCGCGAGGCGACCCGCCGCAAGAGCCTGCTCGAGACGGCGTCCCTGCCCGGTAAGCTCGCCGACTGCTCGGTGCGCGATGCCGAGCTGACCGAGCTCTTCATCGTAGAGGGCGACTCGGCAGGCGGTTCGGCCAAGGACGGCCGTCGCCGAGACATCCAGGCGATTCTGCCCCTGCGCGGCAAGATTTTGAACGTCGAGCGCGTTGGTGACCATCGCGCGTTCTCGAGTGACACCATCCAGTCGCTGATTACCGCGATCGGCTGCGGCGTCACGACGAGTGCCGGCGCCGGCGGCGATTTCGATATCACCAAGGCGCGCTACCACAAGATCATCATCATGACCGATGCAGACGTCGACGGCGCGCATATCCGCATCCTGCTGCTGACGTTCTTCTACAAGTACATGCGTCCGCTGATCGATGCCGGCTACGTCTATGTTGCCTGCCCGCCCATCTTTGGCATTAAGGTGCGCAACAAGATCCACTACGTGTATCCCAACGGCCGCCAGCCCGAAGACGAGATCCTGCGCGATACCATCCAGAGTCTGGGCCTGAACCCCGATGATAACGACGAGGACGGCAAGGCCAAGGACGGCAAGATCACCAAAAAGCGCAAGGGCTATACCGTCCAGCGCTACAAGGGCCTGGGCGAGATGGACCCCAAACAGCTTGCCTCGACGACGATGGACCCAAAGACCCGCATTCTGCAGCGTGTGTCGATCGAGGACGCCGTGGTGGCGGACCGCGCCGTGCGCGAGCTGATGGGTTCCGAGGTCGGCTATCGCCGCGAGTACATCGAGAAGCATGCACATGATGCACGATTCCTTGACGCTTAAGAGGAGGTAACGTGGCAGACGATATCAACAATAACGAGGGTATGGACGAGGCCGGCGATGCCGGTATGCCCGATGATCTGAAGCGCCTGCTTGCCCGTGCTGAGCAGGGCGAGGACGGCGATCCGGACGCCTATAACCCCGATGCCGATGATGATGAGGAGGAGGACGACGACGGTGAGCTCGAGGAGAGCTTTGGCGAAGTCGATCGTGGCGCCTCGGCCGGCGAGGACATCAACGGCGGCCAGCTCCAGATTTCGGAGTTCGGTCGCGAGATGAAGCAGTCGTTCATCGAGTATTCGATGTCGGTTATCACAGCGCGTGCCCTGCCGGACGTGCGCGACGGCTTAAAGCCGGTACACCGCCGCATCCTGTACGCGATGAACGAGAGCGGCATCTACCCCAACCGCCCACACAAAAAGTCGGCCTGGACGGTCGGCGAAGTTATCGGTAAGTACCACCCGCACGGTGACTTTGCGGTCTACGAGGCCATGGTCCGCCTGGCGCAGTGGTTCTCCATGCGCACGCCGCTCATCGACGGTCACGGCAACTTCGGCAACATCGATGGCGACGGCGCGGCGGCCATGCGTTACACCGAGAGCCGCCTGGCCAAGCCCGCCATGGAACTGCTGCGTGACTTGCAGAAGGATACCGTCGACTGGCAGCCCAACTACGACGAATCGCTCGCCGAGCCCGTGGCACTGCCTGCGCGCTTCCCCAACCTGCTGGTCAACGGCAGCCAGGGCATCGCCGTCGGCATGGCCACCAACATCGCCCCGCATAACCTCACCGAGGCGATCGAGGCCACCTGCTACCTGATCGACAACCCCGACGCCACCGTCGACGAGCTCATGCAGATCATGCCCGGTCCGGACTTCCCCACCGGCGCCATCATCATGGGCAGCGCCGGCATTAAGCAGAGCTACGAGACCGGCCGCGGCTCCATTACCGTGCGTGCCAAGGCACATGTGGAGTCCACCAAGACCGGCCGCAGCCGCCTGGTCTTTACCGAGATTCCCTACATGGTCAACAAGGGCACCCTGCAGGAGAAGATCGCCCAACTCGTCAACGACAAGCGCATTGAGGGCATCTCGGATATGCGCGATGAGTCCAACCAGAAGGGCATCCGTCTGGTCATCGAGCTCAAGAAGGGCGTCATTCCGCAGGTCGTGCTCAACAACCTGTATAAGTACACCTCGCTGCAGACGACCTTTGGCGCCAACAACCTGGCACTCGTCAACGGCGTTCCCAAATGCCTGAGCCTGCGCGAGATGCTGCAGCACTACATCGACCACCAGGTCGACGTCGTCACCCGCCGCACCCGCTTCGACCTTAAGAAGGCCCAGGCCCGCGCGCATATCCTCGAGGGCTACCTGATGGCCCTTGACCATATCGACGAGGTCATCAGCATCATCCGCTCCTCGCAGACCGACTCCGAGGCCAGCAGCCGACTGATCGAACGCTTTGGCTTTACGCCCGAGCAGACCACGGCCATCCTCGAGATGAAGCTGCGCCGCCTGACCGGCCTGGAGCGCGACAAGATCCAAGAAGAGTTGGACGGCCTGCGCCGCGCCATCGCCTACTACGAGGACCTGCTGGCGCACGAGGAGAAGATTCTGGGCGTCATCAAGGAAGAGATGCGCGAGATCTCCAAGAAGTTTGGCGACAAGCGCCGTACCGAAATCAGCCAGGTTGAGAAGGACCTGGATGTCGAGGACCTCATCGCCGACGAGGACATGGTCGTGACCATCACCCACACCGGCTACGTTAAGCGTATCCCGGTGGCCGCCTACCGCGCCCAGAAGCGCGGCGGCAAGGGCGTGTCGGGCGTCAACCTCAAAGAGGACGACGTCATCGACGAGATGTTCATCGCGTCCACGCACGAGTACGTGCTGTTCTTCTCGAGCAAGGGCAAGGTCTATCGCCTGAAGGTGCACGAGCTGCCGGTGGGTACGCGCCAGGCGCGCGGTACCGCGATCGTCAACCTGTTGCCCTTCGAGGAGGGCGAGAAGATCGCGAGCGTCATCAGCTGCCGCGAGTTCCCGGCCGACGAGTACCTGATGTTTGCCACCAAGAGTGGCATGGTCAAGAAGACCGTGATGAGCGCTTACGATCGTAGCCGCCGTGATGGCCTGATCGCTATCAACCTGCGTGACGACGACGCGCTGCTGAACGTGCGCCGCGTGCGCGAGGGCGACAAGATTATCCTGGCCACCACCGCGGGCAAGGCGATCATGTTCTCCGAGGAGCAGGTGCGCGCCACCGGCCGCGATACCAGCGGCGTTCGCGGTATCGGTATGAAGGACGGCGTGAGCGTTCTGGGCATGGAAGTCACTAACGGCAACGGCGATCTGTTCGTTATCACCGAGCGCGGCTACGGCAAACGCACGCCGGTTGCGGACTACCCAGAGCAGAACCGCGGCGGTCAGGGCGTCTACACCATTCAGATGACCGAGCGTAAGGGCAACCTCGCGGCCATGAAGACGGTGGGCCCGCAACACGAGCTGTTCATCGTGACGGAAGGCGCGACGGTCATTCGCGTCAAGACCGACGAGATCAGCCAGACCGGCCGCGCCACCCAGGGCGTCAAAATGATGACCGTCGACGACAACGACCGCATCTGCGCCGTAGCTCGCATGACAGCCGCCAAAGAGAAGCCCGAGGGCGAAGGTGCAGAAGACGGCTCTGCCCCCGAAGAAACCCCTGTCGATTTAGGCGACGGCAACGACATGCCAGAAGATCTCCTCGACGAGTAAGAGGAACTAGCTGGTAGAAAATATCAGACCCCATATATCGGCGGTCGGCGCACCTGCGCGCCGACCGCTTTTATGACAATTTTGGACCCACGTTCGCCCCGGCCGCGCGGCGGCATATGAAGTCGATCGCGAGTTCCGCACGAGCCGGAGAGCACTTAATGTGCTCTCCGTGCGAGTCAG
>CABUUJ010000045.1 GCA_902494715.1 uncultured Collinsella sp. | reverse complement strand
GATGGCGTTGCTGTTGATGCCGCGCCGGTGTATGTGGCCGGCGACGCCCGTAACGGCAGCTCGCTCGTGGTGAGCGCCATGGCCGATGCCCTCGCCTGCGCTGCCGAGGTCGCCGAGGCCTTGGGGCTGTAAGGTAGTCATTCAGGCGCGTCCCCAACGACTAGTCATTGGGGACGCGCTTTTTTTGTCTAGTCGTTGGGGACACTCTTAACGTCTGACTGCTCATTTGCTGACGTGCGGGCTCGCGGTGCCTTGCTGTTTTCGTGATGGCTGCGGCTGGCAAGCTCAAAATCTCTGTTTATTTGCCTATGTTTAACTGGGGTTTTGCTTCGGTATAACGTATCGGTCAAGCGTTCCGTCAAGTATTCGGTCAGCATCTGGTTTGCAGCCTTATGCCCATTTCGTCCGCGCTGGCGGCGATCGCCGGCCCTCCTCGTAAGCTCAAATTGAGGTTTATCAGTTTGAGGAGGATGCCATGGCTGATCATGTTTTGGACCGGGGACGTCTGGCCGAAGCCGTCGGTAGCGATATTGCCGACATGGCCCAGTTCTGGATGCTGCGCAAGTTTCAGTTTTTGGAGTCGGCGCGCGCACAGTTCGAAGTGGTAGTCGATCCATGGCTCAGCTATTGCGAGGAGCCCTCGCAAAACGAAATCATGGCCTATAACATGGCATTTACCGATTGGCTGCTGTTCGAGCGTCCCTATTACCATGGCAAAACGCTGCTTGAGCTGTATGTTGACGAGCCGCCGGCGTCGCTTTCGCCTACTTCGCTCAGACGGCTCGAACAGGTACGCGACACGCACTATTTCTCTCGCTTTGGCATTTTGGACAAGGATCCGGCGACCGGTATGGTCGCGCTGCGCGATACACGCACCGACCGACGTTTTGATGTCTACGACCCACATATCGTGCAAAATGAGCACTGGCGCGATGGTGCGATTGCGGTGCGCATCGCGTGCGTCGACGATGTCTGGCTGACGGCGGGGCAGCTCTACCTCTACGACATTGCACGCCTGAGCGATACGGCGATTGACGGGCCTGGCGCCGTTCATCCGGAAGACTTGGAAGACGGCTTCGATACCTCGTGTATCAGCTTCTTTTTGAGGCTGGTCCGCGACATCATGGGTGCCCAGGGACGGTATGTAAAGTCGCTCAATATCTACGAGCAGGAATGGGAGTAGGGGATGGACTGTCGCAGCGCCGCCGCCTGTTTATTTGTCTCGGTCTGTAACGTTCAGGGACAAAAAACCGGTCTACCTGTTGCAGATCGAGACGAATGCTTGAGCGCCGCTGGTTTGTCTAAATCTGTAACGTTTAGGGGCCTGGAGAACGTCTAACTGTTACAGATTGAGATGTTTGGAACCTGGCAGGGGGAATGTCTCAATCTGTAACATCTACAGGCCAAAACTCGACCTAACTGTTACAGATTGAGACAAAGGCTGGACGCGATACCGAAAGATCTCGATCTGTAACATCTAGAGGCTCAAAGACGGTCTACCTGTTACAGATCGAGACAAAGAGGTGCAATGCTGCGCGAACGTCTTGATCTGTAACGCTTGGCGGCTGCTTGTGCCCGTAACTGTTACAGGTCGAGACGTTTGACGGCGGCGGCAACAGCGGCGATGGCCCATTTCTCCGATATGGTGGTGATGGAAGTGTCTAATACCGTTTTCAAACACAAGCATGCAACACGTAACACCTTGGCGCGGAATAGGATGCTTGCCAGGCTCAGGGAGGCGGCTGAACAAGGTGTGCTGCTTGTGACGCACGACAATGCCGAGCTTATGTGGCTGCGGCGCCATGTGGGCACAGACGATATTGCGGAGCCCGAATCGCACCTATTCTGTTTTCAGCATGAATGGGATGAGTTGACGCCGCCAGAGCGGGCGCGGTGGACCATCAAGGGGCTTGCCGAGTTTCACCCCGATTGGGCGTTTTGGGGGTATGACGCCGCGCTGATATGGGGTCTGGAGGTGCCGAATGATCTGCTCGGGCCGCGATTTCTTGTTAAGACAGGTTGCTCGGTGCAGCTGAGTGCAGGATGCCGGCTGTTGCGTCCGCAGGCGGCGGGTGCGCTAGAGCAAGTCGACGGCGTGCGAGTGACGCCTTTTTGGCGCACGGTGGAGGATTGTCTGCTGCGTGCGCCGTTCTCCTACGGGTTGGCGATTGCCGATTCTGCGCTGCGGGCGAAGGGCATGTCGCGCGACGACCTCCGCGAACGGCTTCAGGCCGATTGCGAGGGCAGGCGAGGGTACCGCAGAGCTCAGGTGATTGCATCGCATGCGGACGGCCTGTCCGAAAACGGTGGCGAGTCTCGGTTCCGAGCGTTCTTTATTGCATACGGTTTTCCGGTGCCAGAGTTGCAGGTGGAGTTTCGCGACCCGCTTGATCTGAGCCAAGTGTTTCGGGTCGATTATTTCTGGAGGCTCGAGGACGGGACGTGCGTGATTGGCGAGCTCGACGGAAAGGGGAAGTATGCCTTGCGGAACGGCGAGGGTCGGGAGTCGGTCGACCCGTTCGTGGCAGAGCGTCAGCGGGAGTCCCATCTGACAATGCTCGGGCACAAGGTGCTTCGGTTCACGTTTGATGAGCTCAAGAACCCGGGAAAGCTGGTTGAAAAGATGAGGCTAGCGGGTATTCCGCAGCGGGCCGATTTGGCTGAGGGATGGAAGCGTCAGTGGTATGGGCACTGAAGCGGACTGTCTCAATCTGTAACAACAAGGGACCGTTTGGCCTCGTAACTGTTACAGATCAAGACAAAAGGTTGGCTACCGCCAAAAGATCTCAATCTGTAACATCTAGAGACCGAAAACCTGTCTATCTGTTACAGATTTAGACGTTTGACGATGGGGCTGGGGAATGTTTCGATCTGTAACATCTGACGGTCAAAATTCGACCCAACTGTTACAGATTGAGACAAAGGTTGGACGCGATGTCGAAAAATCTCGATCTGTAACATTTGGAAGGTTAAAGACGGTCTACCTGTTACAGATCAAGACGTTTTGCTGGAACGACCGACGCATCGCTGCGCTGGTCTGTTCATCCTCACGCCCTTTTCTTCCTCCCGTTAGCCGATATGTCCGCAGCAACCTTGCCGCGCTGGATAATAATGGACAAATGTTCAAGTTAATCGTGAGGGAGGAGCTCGATATGGCGTCTGCCGATCGTTCCACGTTGTTTATCAATGCGACCGTCCTGGATGGTTCGGAACATATGGAGCCGCAGCCCGATATGGCCGTGGTCGTTGAGCGTGGTCTCATCACGTGGATGGGGCCGAGTGCCGTGGCGCAGGCGCCTGCAGGTGCCGAGGTCATCGACCTGGCAGGGGCGTATCTCATGCCGGGTCTCATCAATATGCATGTGCATCTGTGCGGTTCGGGTAAGCCGGTTTCGGCGGGCGATGCGGGTGCGCTGATGAAAAAGCTCGATAATCCAGTGGGGCGCGCCATCGTGCGCCATATCCTCAAGGGCAGCGCCCAGCAGCAGCTGGCAAGCGGCGTGACCACGGTGCGCGGTGCGGGCGACCCGCTGTTTGCCGATCTTGCCGTGCGCGATGCTATCGATGCCGGCAAGTACCAAGGTCCTCGCCTGGTGGCGCCGGGAACGGGTGTCACAGTGCCGGGCGGCCATGGTGCGGGCTTGTTCGCCCAGGTGGCCAACAGTCCCGCCGAGGCAGCCGAACAGGTGTGCGACCTGTATGCGCGCGGTGCCGACGTCATTAAGCTGTTCGTGACGGGCGGCGTGTTCGATGCGACTGAGGTGGGCGAGCCGGGCGTGCTGCGCATGCCGGTCGATGTCGCCGCGGCGGCGTGCAAGGCGGCGCACGAGGTTGGCCTTCCGGTCATGGCCCATGTCGAGAGCACCGAAGGCGTGAAGGCCGCGCTTGAGGCCGGAGTTGACACGATTGAGCACGGCGCTCCGTTGACGCCCGAGATCCTGGAACTGTACCGCGGCGCCGCGGGCACGCAGCTTGAGGGGCGTGCGCCCAGCGTGACCTGCACCATCAGCCCGGCGCTGCCGTTTGTATTGCTCGACCCGGAAAAGACTCATTCGACTGACACGCAAAAGAAGAACGGCGACATCGTGTGCTCGGGCATTATCGAGAGCGCTCGTGCGGCGCTGGAAGCCGGTATCAAGGTAGGCCTGGGCACGGATTCGAGCTGTCCGTTCGTGACCCAGTACGACATGTGGCGCGAGGTGGCCTATTTTGCCAAGTACGTGGGTGTGAGCAACGCCTTCGCGCTGCATACGGCCACGCAGGTCAATGCCGAGCTGCTGGGGCTGGGCGGCGAGACCGGCACAATCGAGTGCGGTAAGGCCGCTGATATCCTGGTGACGCGCGAGAACCCGCTCGATGATCTGTGCGCTCTGCGTGAGCCGATGCACGTGATGTGTCGCGGTGATCTGGTGCGCAAGCTCAAGGTGAAGCGTATCCCCGAGGTTGATAACGAGCTCGACACGATTATGGACATGCCTGCCGAGGCGTTGGCCGAGGAGCTTGCCCGCGACGGCGTGGCGTAGGTGTGACAAAGGGGCGGCTCCGTTGCCGCATGCAAAAGCCGAGGTCTCAACACGAGGCCTCGGCTTTTTTATCGAACAAATACTTAGGATTTGGGACAAACAAGCCTAATTAATTTGTCCCGCGTGCGGGCGCTACGAGCGCGTTTCCATCTTGGCGTGGCACTTGGGGCAGGTGACGCGGATCTTGCCCTTGCCCTTGGGGACGGACAGCATCTGGCCGCAGTTGGGGCACTTGAGGTACGCCGTGGTCTTGCGGCCCTTCCACATCTTCTTGGCCGTTCGCTTGGCGCGCTCAAAGTCTTCCTTACTGGTGCCGGTCGCGCGTGAAGTGCTGGCCGCTGCGGCCCCGCCGCCCAAGCTGGCGACGAACTTGCCCAAGCCGGGAACACTGGCGGTCGCGGCGACAAAGGCGTCGTTCTCCTTGCGACGTGCATCGATGTTTTTGGACAGGCCGCGCAGCACGCCAATCACGATGACGGCGATGGCGATCCAGCTGAGCCACTGGATGCGGGCTATCGATCCGACCATCGCGATGACGATGCCGGCAAAACCCATCACGATGGTGAGCTCGTCAGCGCCATTGCGTCCTTTCATAAAGTCATTCATGCAAATTGCCTTTCGTTCGATATGCTGCACGCCTTTATACCCGATTTAGAGCAAGGGGGACAGGTTAATCTGCACCAAGGTGGTGCAAACATTCCTGTCCCCGGAACACCAAGACGGTGCAAAGTAGTCTGTCCCCAATGCCCCAATTACTTGGAGAGCTTGTCGACGACGCGTTCGATCTCGGCGAGCTTGGCGGCTTTGAGGTCTTCGTCGCCCGATTCGATTGCCGAAGTCACGCAGCCCTCGATATGCGCCTTGAGCACGTCGGCGTTAATGCGCGCGAGGAGCGCCTGTGTGGCCATGAGCTGCGTGGAGATATCGACGCAATAACGGTCCTCATCGACCATCCGCAAGATGCCGTCGATCTGGCCGCGTGCCGTCTTGAGCATGCGGGTCACCGATTTGTGGTCTGCCATCATGGCGGGTCCTCGTTTCTGGTCGATCTTCCGGATGCCCCCGTCAGTTGCGGTGAAATAGTTCTTGTTTGCAGGCTTGAAGCGCTAAAACAGGAACTATTTCACCGCAACTTCTGAGGATTGAGTAGGCAGCGTCTGCTACGCGGCGGTCACGGACAGGGCGTGGAACTTCTCGCCTGCGGCCTCGACGGCGGCGGCGAGCTGCTCGGCGGTCACGGTGTCGGCGCACTCCACCTGGACGGTCTGGGTCTCGTGATCGGCGTCGGCGTCGGTCACGCCGGTCACGTTGAGCAGTGCCGTTTCGACGGTGGCGTCGCAGTGGCCGCACATAAGGCCGGAAGTCTTGATTGTGTATCGCATGGGTATTCCTCTCTGTTGTGTCGGCTTTCCCAGGCACCCGACCTTGACCTTCAAGCCATTGCTCGCGTACCAAAGTACGCGTCGCTCCTCTTTCAGGTCAATCTCGGGCACCTGGAAAACCCATTCTAAATGGACGTAATAGTGAGCCTATTTTGCCACTTTAGGCTTAAAGGATTTCAGGCGCAGTGCATTGGACACGACGCACACGCTCGACAGGCTCATGGCCGCGGCGCCAAACATCGGCGAGAGTTGCCAGCCGGTGAGGGGGAAGAACACGCCCGCGGCGAGCGGAATGCCGATGCCGTTGTAGAACAGCGCCCAGAACAGGTCCTGCTTAATGTTGCGAATCGTGGCGCGCGAAAGCTCGATGGCGCGGGCGACGTCCATGAGGTCGCTGCGCATGAGCACCACATCTGCCCCCTCCTTGGCGATGTCGGCGCCGGTGCCGATCGCAAGGCCCACGTCGGCGCGCGCCAGGGCGGGGGAGTCGTTGATGCCGTCGCCCACCATGGCGACCTTGCTGCCCGCATCCTGCAGCTCGCGGACGTGGCGCTCCTTGTCGGCGGGGAGGACGTCGGCGATGACCTGCTTGCTGTTCAGTCCCACGCGGCGGGCGATTGCTTCGGCCGTCACGCGGTTGTCGCCGGTGAGCATGCGCACGTCGACGCCGAGCTTGCGGAGCGCGGCGATGGCCTCGGCGCTCGTCTCTTTGACCTCGTCAGCCACGGCGATGGTACCGACGAACTCGCCGTTCTTGGCAAAGAACAGCGGCGTCTTGCCTTCGGCGGCAAATTGCTCGGCAAGACCCGCGGGCACGGTAACGCCCAGCTCGTCCATCAGGCGTACGTTGCCGGCTGCAATGGTGTTTTGCCCCTCGCGCGCCGTCACGCCACGACCGGGCACGGCGGCAAAGTCCTCGACCATGCGCGCGACAATTCCGCGCGCCTCGCACTCGGCCAAAATCGCCTCGGCCAGCGGGTGCTCGCTTGAGCGCTCCAGCGCAGCGGCCAGCTTGAGCAGCGCCTTTTCGCTCATGGCGGGCGAGCCGTCGGCGCGCGTGGCCACCACGATATCGGTCACGGCAGGCTTGCCGCGGGTGACCGTGCCCGTCTTATCGAGCACCACGGTGCCCGCGCTGCGCAGGTTCTCCAGCGCCTCGGCGCTCTTGAACAGAATGCCCATCTCGGCGCCCTTGCCGGTGCCTACCATAATGGCGACGGGCGTGGCCAGGCCGAGCGCGCACGGACAGCTGATCACCAGCACGGCCACGGCAGAAGTGAGTGCCTCGTTCACGCTGCCGGTCAGTGCCATCCACACCACAAAGGTCACGGCCGAGATCGCGAACACCACGGGCACGAATACGCCGGCGACCTTGTCGGCCATGCGGGCGATGGGCGCCTTGGTGGCGTTGGCGTCCTCGACGAGCTGGATAATCTTGGCCAGCGACGTGTCGGCGCCCACACGCGTGGCGCGGAAGGTAAACGAACCGGTGCGGTTGACGGTGGCGGCGTTGACGGTGTCGCCGGCGGTCTTTTCCACGGGGATGGACTCGCCGGTGAGCGCGCTCTCGTCCACAGCCGAGCTACCCTCGAGCACCACGCCGTCGACGGGGATGGACTCTCCGGGGCGTACGTGCAGGACCTGGCCGGGAAGGATGTTGTCGACGTCGACGGTGGTCTCGCTGCCGTCTTCTGCCACGACGGTCGCGGTCTTGGGCGCCAGGTCGATCAGCGCCTCGATGGCGCCGCCGGTTTTTGACTTGCTGCGCGTCTCGAGGTATTTGCCCACGGTGACGAGCGACAGGATCGTGCCCGCGCTCTCAAAATACAGATTGTCCATGCCCGTCATCATGGCCTCGTGCACTTGCCCGGCGGCTAGCTGGTCGGCCATGACGAACATGGCGTAGAGCGACCAGGCGATGGAAGCGGTGGCGCCCACGGCAATAAGGGCGTCCATGGTGGGCGCGCCGTGCGCGAGCGATTTAAACCCATTGATAAAGTACGCGTCGTTGACATAGACGATGGGGATGAGCAGGACGAGCTCGGTGAGGGCGAGCGTCATGCTGTGGGTATGGTCGGTGAAAATGCCGGGCAGCGGCCAGCCGAGCATGTGCCCCATGCCTATGTAGAACAGCGGGATGAGGAATACGATCGAGACGATGAGGCGGGTGCGCATGGCAGAGGCGGCGGCCTCCAGCTTTTTGGTTGGCGACTCCATGTGGGCGGCGCCGGACCTGGCTTGCGTGCTGCCGTTTGAGCCGGCGGCACCGGTGCCCTCATCGACGGGCGAGGCCGAGTAGCCGGCACGGTCGACGGCGGTGCAGATATCGTCGGGGGAGACCTGCGCGGGGTCGTAGTCCACCAGCATGGAGCCGGCGAGCAGATTGACCGCGACGCTTTGGACGCCGTCGAGCTTGCTCACGGCACGGTCCACGTGCGTCTGGCAAGCGGCGCATGTCATGCCGCCCACGTCAAACTTATCTTGGGCCATGGCTTCTCCTTTCTGTTGTTCGGTGTCGGAATTGTTAACCTGCCGATACTATACACCCATACCCCCTGGGGGTGTCTAGTAATAGTTGGAATGTATGACTTTTCATTACAGATGAGGGTGGCTGTTCAATAGGTGGCCGTTTCTGCCAGTTATCTCAATCTGTAACATCTAGACCGGTTTTTGAACCATAACTGTTACAGATTGAAACGAACTGTTGAGCGGCAGTCCAAACGTCTCGATCTGTAACATGTTGACCCGATTTTGCCGAGTATTTGTTACAGATCAAGACAAACAGTTGGCAGAAAACTCAATGTCTCAATCTGTAACATCTAGCAGGGGAAATGACCTCTAACTGTTTCAAATCGAGACATAGAAATCAGCCGAAAACTAACGTCTCGATCTGTAACAACTAGACTGATGTTTGGGTCCTAGTTGTTACAGATCAAGACAATCTCGGAGCAGATGCCCCGGGCATACAACGTAAAGCGCCGGGGCGCCCGCGTGATGGGCGCCCCGGCGCATGCAGGGCAGGGTTTGCGAAGCGGTGGAAGGGAGGAGAAGCCGTCCTCCCGAAATCCTTACTCCTGACGACGCTTCTTGTCAGTCAGAAAGACGCCGGCGGCTACGAGCACGACACCTCCGATGATAAACGTCTCACCGGCGAGCGCAGCATTGTCGCCTGTGGTGGGAAGCGCCGAGTTGGCGGCCGTCTTGGCGTTGCCGGCAGACGGCTTTCCAGTAACCGGCTTAGCGGCAGCCTGCGTGACCTTGGCCTGCTCGGCCTTCGCGGCCTCTTGCTCCTGGCGGGCGATCTCGTCCTTCAGGGCTTGCTCGGCGGCTACGCGTTTTGCCTTCGCCTCGTTGTAGGCATTGAGCGCTGCGGTGTAGGCGGGCGTCGCAGCATCAAGGTCTGCCTGAGCGGCATCAAGTGCGGCCTTTGCGTTATGTTCTGCCTGCTTGGCGGCGACGCACTTGGCAAAGAGGGCATTGAGCGTATCGTTCGCGTTTGCGTCAGAGCCAGTAGCAATGCCGTTTTCGACGTTGATGGACTTGAGCTTTCCGAGGGTAGCGACAGCGGCATCCGATGCGGCCTGAGAATTCTCGACCGCCTGCTCGGCGTTCGCGATGGCATCATTTGCCGCACCAAGGGCGACTCCGGCCTCGGTAACTGCTGCGTCGGCGTCCTGCTTGGCCGCCTCGGCGGTGGCAAGATTATCGGCTGCATTGCTCAGGGCGTCGGCACGGGCCTTCTTTGAAGCAAGGTCGTTTTTCGCCGTGGTCAGATTGCTCGCGGCGTGCACCGCGTTCGCCGCCTTGGCCTCGGCGTTGTCCTTCGCGGTGTCGAGGGCCTGCTTCTTGGCGGTCTCGTCGAGCTTCGCCTTTTTGAGAGCGCTCCGGGCAGACGTCTGGGCTGCCGTGGCTTCATCAAGCGCCTGATGGGCCTCGTCGGCTTTCTCCTGAGCCGCAGCAACATCGGCTGAATACTTGGCAAGTTCCTTCTTTGCATCTTGCAGAGCCTGCTGCTTTACGAGAGTCTCTGCCTTGGCGTCATCAACCTTCTTCTGACTCTGAGTGGCTTGCTCTTGCGATGCCTTAAGCTCGGCGTGCTTCTGGTTGACGACCTGCTCTGCGGTCGCCACGTTGCTTTGGGCGGCTTTGACCTGGTCTTCGGCTTCGGCAACTTTTCCGTTTGCCTTGGCGAGATTCTGCTTTGCTAGGGCAACAGCGGCGGCGGCACTTGCTACGCTGTCGTTCTTGGCGGCAAGGTCGCTATTCGCGGCAACAATGCCTTCCTGCTTTTGAGCGACGAGGGTTTCAGCTGCCTTTACGGCATCGGCTTTCGATGCCGCTGTGCTGCGCTTTTGCTCAAGGTCCGTCTTTGCGGCGGCGAGCTTTTCGCTGGCTTTGGAGAGGCTCAGCTGATACTGATCAAAGAGATTCTCGAGTTCATCGATCGAGTATTCTTTCTCGTACGAATCGTAATTGTTGTCGATCTCCAAGACGAACACATACGGCCAAAGGGTTCCGCGCGAGTTGATGCCGTATCCCATGGTTTTGGCGTTAGGTTGTACGATATTCAAATAATGGCCGATGGTGCCAAAGTCTGCCCCGTGCTTTTCGAATTCGGTTTTGTGGCTCCAGAAAGTATCCCAAGCATCTTTGGGGGCAACGTTGCCAAGGCCGGCTTTCGCTGCAGCCTCGTCAAATATCCCCTTTTCATCATCGACCCATTGGTGCGCGATGTTTTCTTTAGTACTGAAGTTCCAAGCGGCATTTTCACAAATGGCGTAATCTGAGTGACCTAGCGTTTTGTCAGAGTAATTGGAGTCGGATTGAGCGATTGCCATTTGCTCGGCCGTCACCCTAAGCTCACTCAATCCAACGCTTGCACGGTATTCGTTAATCTCGCGCAGCTTGTTAAACGATAGCTTGGCGTTGTCGAGTGACGTGCCGTCTTTTTTATCGCCAATGGTCGTCGGGTTTTTATCGCTCTGCCTATAGATGATGTTTGCAGCGTCGTTGGCACCGATGAACTGGTAGAAGCCGATGACGCTCTGCGCCTCCGCTGTCGTTGCCTTATCGGTTGCTGCCTTGCACGTATCGTATGCTTTCTGTGCATCGACAACGGCTTGATCGGCGGCCGCCTGGTTTGCCTTGGCAGTTTCGAGCGCCTTGTCTGCCTGCTCCTTCTCGGCTTTTGCCTGGTCGACTTGTTTCTGAGCGGCCTTTGCCTTCTCCAGTTCGGCAGCATGTGCCTGCTTTGCCGAGGTCAACTCCGATTGCGCCGCATCGGCTTTCGTCTGGGCTGCCGTTACATCTTTTTCGGCTGCTGCGACTGTCTGCTTCTTGGCTTCGAGCTCGCTTTCGGCGCCGGTGAGGGCGTCCTGCTTGGATTCAACGTCGCTATTTGCCTGAGAAAGGCCTGCTTCGGCAGTCGCCTGCTGCTGTTTCGCCTGGTTGAGTGCGCTTTGGGCAGCATCGACCTTTGCCTGGGCGGCGTCATACTCCGGGCCCTCAGCGCCTGCCTTTGCGGCCGCCAAATCGGCTTGTGCGCTGTCATACGCTGTCTGTGCCGCGACTACCTTACCATCCGCGGCGTTCTTTTCCTGCTGGGCGGAAGCCAGCGTGCCTGCCGCCTCGTCGTAAGCGCTCTGCGCGGCGTTCTGAGCCTGCTGGGCATCGGCGAGCGCGGAATCGGCAGTGGCCTTCGCAGCCTTTGCTTGGTCCAGAGCGGCCTGCGCATCTGCGGCTGCCTGCTCGGCGGCCTTGATTTCCTCCGGCGTTGCGTTGGCGGCTGCCTTCTGGGCTGCCTCGAGCTTGGCCTGCGCATCAGCTGCCGCCTGCTTTGCGGCATCAAGGACCTTCGACTTGTCCTCGGCGTCGGTCTTGACTGCATCGAGCTTTCCTCGGGCATCCTTCAGCGTGGCACTGGCGCTGTCGGCCGCCTTGACGCTTTCATCGAGCTGGCGAGCATATTCGGCGCGCGCGGCGGCCTCTGCCTGCGAATTATCGGAGACGGAGGCGTCATAGGTGCTTTGTGCGTTGTCGCGGGCCGCCTGCTTTTCGGTATAGGGAGCAGCCACCGTGTCGTAGTCGGATTTGGCGTCTGCCTCGGCAGCCTTTGCGGCGTCGATAGCAGCCTGCAAGTCGGCAATCTTCTGGGCGTTTGCCTTTACTGCGGAGCCTGCCGCCTCGCCGGCGTGGACAGCAAGCGGGGACATGATCGCGTCCTGTGCCGTGGTATCACTCACATCGTTGGCAAATGCCGAGAACGGCGCGAGCAGCGACGAGCCGGTCATAGCGATGGTGGTTGCCGCGGTGACGGCGAGTCGTGTTGCCTTGTGGCCCGAGAATGTGGGGCGAGGCTCGTCGCCGCTTGAGACTTCCAAGTGTTTAGGTGCGTACTTTGCCATTTCTTCTCCCAATCGTTGAAGGGGTACCTATGACAATTCGTACGTTACGACCGCCGAAAGGGCTTCTGTTGCGCAACATTGGCAAGGAAATATCGACACACTTGAATCACATTTATGAGGCGAAGTTCTCGGCAAGCTAATGTCTCGTTCTGTAACATCTAGCAGCAAATATGACCTCTAACTGTTACTGATCGAGACGGACCGTCCGCGGTCAACTCAAATGTCTCAATCTGTAACATCTGGACCGGTTTTTGACCCCTTACTGTTACAGATTGAGATGTTGTCTCGCGGGGCTGGGGTTTTGTCTCGATCTATAACATCTAGACCGGTTTTTGGGTTCTAACTGTTACAGATCGAGACAATTGCCGGGGTGGGGTCCCGTCACGGCAAGACGCCCGCTGCTTAGATGCAGAATCCAGGAATCACGCAGGTTCGCTTGTTTGGCTTTTCCGCAGGCGTTGCGTACGTAAAGACGTCGCCGTCGTGTCCCACGCGATTCATATAGAGTGTGCCTTCGCTCTCCGATGTGTCGGGACTCGCCGTTCGTTCCCACCAACAGGTGTCCTTGCCCTTCCACTGGCGAACCAACATCTCGTTCGTGGTATACGGACTCACCTTAAGCTCGCGGAACAGCTGGTACTCCTTGCCCTCGCCGTTATAGATGTCGGCCAGGTAGTGAAAGTCCTTGGCAAATGACTCGGGCGGTTGCGTACCGCACAGCTCGACCATGGCGGGCAGCCAAAGGGTTGCGGGCAGCTCGCTCAGACACGATACGCTTCTGGCGGCGCCAACGTTATTCGAGACCTTTTTGACAGATTTAATGAGTGCGCGCAGCTCGTTGGGCAGCAGCTTAAGGCCGTCGTTGTCGAGCCATTCCCGCAGCTCGCAATCTGCCCAGCCGGTGCTCAACGGTTGGGCCGCGGCGTTGCGTTCGGCAATGCCGGCATCGAACATAAACGTTAACCCTGCCTTGCCCGTACCGTCTAGAAGCTCGTCGTGGCGGATGCCCACAAGCTGTGCGCCGATGTGCGGCCCGTTGGTGAGCCTCACGCGCTTGGTACACGGATAGGGGATATGCCCGTTGTCGTCGAGCAGATGATAGCGCATGGCAATCTTGCGTGCCTCGCTACGGGTCTCGGCGGCCTTAATCTTGAGCGAAATCTCCTGCAGCTGATCCCAGGTGTAGTCGTCAAGCGAACCGCGGATGCCGTCCAGGTAGTCGGGGATGCCAAAGCCATGGGTTGCCGCCCCGATAACGCCGAGCCCCGCAACGGCTGCGACAACGCCACCGATAATAAAGCGGCGGCGGGTCATGGCATCGTGCCGGGCCTGCTCCAGGATCTCTCGCGCTCGCTCGCCGGCGACGTCGACCTTAAGGTGCGTGCCAGAATCGATATCAATCGCGGCCTCGTCTCCTGCGCCTTCGCGGCCCTCGGATTCGGCATCGGTGAGGTATGCCGAGAGCACCTCGAGCATCTGCTGCTCGGTGGGACGATCGCACTGCTCGACTGAGATGCCTTTCATGATGATTTGGACGAGCGCTTCGTCGTCATTGCATCGCGGCTCGAGCGGTGCCGGCTTGGTCTTGGTCTTTATGAGGTAGAACGAGCCGGTTGCCGCGGCACCCGTCGACTCAACATCGAACGGTTTGCGACCGCTGTAGAGCTGGTACAGAATGCTCGAAAGCGCATAGACGTCGATTGCGGGCGAGCGGCGAAGGGCCGCGATGCCTTCGATATCCTGCGTGAGCATCTCGGGCGCGGCGTATGCGGGCGTGGCAAAGCGCCAGATGTCGGCGCGCCGGGTGATCGTGTCATCGCCGAGGGCTATGGTCGCGGAGCCCATGTCGATGAGGCAGGGGTCAAAGGAGCAATCGACGATCTGCTGCTCAAGCGTTCGACTGGTGGTACGGAACATGATATTGGCTGGCGACAGGTCGCGATGGACGACCGGATTAACGAGCCCCTGGGTCATCAGGAGTGCGCGAAGCACGGCGTTTCCAACGGCGGCCACCATCTGGGTAGTTAGCCCGCCCGAGGCATCGTGCGGAAGTAAGGGCAGCACCTGCTTGAGCGAGGTGCCCTCGACCCACTCCATGAGGATGAGCGGGTCGTCCTTGCACGATCCATAGCCATAGACACGCGGAAATCCGCGCAGGTGCGAGACGGTACACAGATGACGGTACTCCTCGAACAGCGCGGCGGTGTTGGCCAGGTGCGCGGCCGATTGCTCGGCGGAGCGGTCGGGGGCTTGGTCGGAAAGGATGGCGTTGTCCTTGAGTAGCTTGACGGCAAAGACCTCGCCGCTCGTGTTGGTCGCGCGCAGCACGTGCCCGATATTGCCGCCGTCGCGGTATGCCGTCTGAAGAATAAGCGTCATAAACCGTCGCTTGGCATCATCCTCGGCGCTGGGGTCGACTGCCACGGCGGTATCGAACGTGTCGAGACGGATGAGTTTGTCGCCAGGGGCGGTGTTGGTGGTATCCAAGGCGTTCCTTCGTTTGGTGGGGCCGCGTGCTCACACCGAGAACGCGATTGTCGATTAAAGCCCATGATAGACGTGTTTGCCGATAAGCTGACTCGTATTGCTATTTATAGTGCAGCGTGCAACGTAAATGATATAAGACGAGTGACACCTGTTTTCCCACGTCCCTACATGCTAGTCCACAATAACGAGAAACGTTGTATAGAGACCCAAATGAAGTCTGTCGCTGTTGGCGATTTCCACGGGGGGATAGACTTTGCCGGGCTCTCGTTGGTCGCGGGGCGGCTCGATTACGATGTCGCCGTCGCCTGCACCCGATTCGAGCACCGTGCCGTTGGTCGATCCAAGGCCCTGGGCGTACCAGTGCTCACCCTCAAGCCAAATGCGAAGATGCTCACGCGATGCGTCGGTGCCCACATCGGTGATGCTGGGCGAGGTTTTGGGCAAAGAACCAATCACGGTGCCGCGCGGATCGCGTGTGAGGGGATGGATTTGCATGTCGACGCAGTTGTCGGCATGTGTTCTGAGCAGACCAAGGTTGGGGGCGACGGTGCGCGGCTGCTCCAGGCTGCCCATAAAGCCACGTCCGATGGTAGTTTCGGTGGTGCCAAAGTGCCCGCCCGTCTTGCTGTTGCAAAAGCGCTCGACGGTGGCCACGCCTTGAACGGGGTCGGCAAGTGCGCCCGTTGCCACAAAGAGCATCAAGAAGAGCGTGCTTTTTTCGCGGGGACTGTGGTCATCGGAGCTGTTGATACGCCCCAAGGCATTGGCGTAGAGGCGGTCGTCGAGGTCATAATCGGCGAGAATCGACATCATGCCTTGAGCCGCCGGGCCGCTGTAATGCTCGGATATTTCCTGATAGGCGCGTTCGCCTCCGCCGAGTTTGTTGCTAATGGCGGCGGCAAGGTTAAGCGTGGAGACGGTAAGGTCATTGTAGATACCTGGCGCGCACTGATCGGGCTCGCGGTGGACGATGTAGCGAGTGAGGTACGAGCGGTTGGTAGAGCATTTGTCGAGCAGGGTACTGCCTGCATACGAATTGCCGTTAATGAGCATTCGCGCAATCTCGAGATGCTTGAGACCGCCGAACGATCGGATGTCGTTGTAGAGGACCGAGCACGGTGTTTCCGCCGCCATGGCTGCCTCCCCAGATAACTTTAATGACGTACTGCAAACATGATAGGAAATGGCTACGCTCAAAGCGTACCGACTCGAAAAATGTTGCGCAACGCTTTGCATAACTATTGAGACATTATAGGGCAGATACGCCAAGTTGCAGGATGGCTGCAAACGACACATTTTGAGAGGTCGTGCCCTATGGAATGCCCTTATTGCGGTGCATTGTTGCCCGATGACGCTAGTTTTTGCTCTGAGTGTGGATCGCCTCTTGCCGCGCCCTCGTCGACTGCGCCCGTTTCCGAAGATCCCTATACTACGCCCCAGACCGTGTCACAGAGCCCTGCCTTTTCTTGGCGCGACGGCGAGGCTGCTACGGCGGCAACGGTGGAGTTGCCTAAGGCGGATGCTGCCTCGAAAGCAGACGAGCAGCCGGCGGCGGCACCCGGCGCGTCTGAGCCCGCTGTGCCCGAATCCGATTCGGACGCCACGCGTGTAGTCGATCCCTTGTCAGACTTTGGCACTACGATCGAGGGCGTGGAAACTGACCCTGCCTGCCATGCCGATTTTGGTTCTACGCCGCTCAGTGAGGAAGAGCAGCTCGAGCAGGACCGCGAGAGCCTCAAGACGGCCAAGGCCGAGTACAAGCTAGCACGCAAGCGCCTGGGCAAGTCGTATGCGCCCGCCATCGCCGCCGGCGTTATTGTCGTTGCCGCCTTGTGCGCGGGAACCGGCTGGGCGGGCTACTCATACGGTTTGGCTCATCCGCAAAATACGGAGCAGATTCAAAAGCTCAAGAAGCAGCTTGAATCTTCCAAGGACGAACTCACAATCCGAGAGTAGCGAATCGTGCGGGTCGCGGTAACCTCCCCGCACCCGCCTGACACCACTCGGGGTACCATGGGGATGCCAAACATAGATTTGCCCAAGCGGCCACCCGGTCCTATGT
>CABUUJ010000044.1 GCA_902494715.1 uncultured Collinsella sp. | reverse complement strand
GGGGGGCACGCCCGGTCCCGTTCCGAACCCGGAAGCTAAGCCCCATCGCGCCGAGAGTACTGCGGGGTCAGCCCGTGGGAGGCCAGGGCGCCGCTGACCGGTGGACGGCACCGAGCCGTCGCAACGGAATGAAGAAGGGGGAGGCCTCGCGGCCTCCCCCTTTTTGCGTTTGATAGAGAGCTGTAATACAAGAACTCGCCTTCGTTTAGCTTGTCTTACTGTTTGGCTGTATTTTGAGTCCTTCTTTTGTATTTGCGCGATAATAACTCCCATTGGCGTTAGGGAGGACTTGATGTTTACCGTTTTTGTCTTAGGCAATATTGCTTCGGGTAAGTCGACCGCCTGTCGCTATCTTGAGTCTCGCGGCGCCATGCTCATTGATTTGGATGATCTCGCAAAATCGTTATATGTTCCGGGTTCTGATCTCGTTGGCGCACTCGCTGAGGAATTTGGCTGGGACATTCTTGACGAGGAGGGCGGCGTTCGTCGCAGCGTTTTAGCCTCTCGAGCTTTTGTTTCTCCTGATTCCGTCGCTCGGCTCAACGGAATTGTCCATCCGGTCCTTATCGATCAGTTGTCGCTGAGGATTCTTGATCCGGTTTGCTGCACGGTTTCATCTCCCCGTTATCCCTTTGCGGTGGTCGAGGTTTCTGCTCCGACTGGTTTTGAGGATGCATTTGGCTTGGCTGATGAAATTCTGGTCATCAGCGCCCCTTTGTCAGTTCGTCGCGAGCGCGCTATTCAACGTGGCATGGAGCCATCTGATTTCGATGCCCGTTCTGCTTGTCAGCCCGATGAGTCTGCGCTGTGCAATCTCGCTACAACGGTGATTGATAATGCCTCAGGCGATAATTCGCTCTTTGAGCAGCTTGACTCATGGCTTGCATGCCATGGGTTTATAGACACTGCGGATAAGGAGGATGCCGATGCCTAAGACACGTTTCTTTGCGTGGTATCGCGTGGCGCCACTTGCCGTTGTGTTCGTCTTCGGCCTTTTTTCGCTCGTCTACTCGTATGCTCCTGCCGCCTTCTTTAAGCCTTTGTATCCGATTGACTACGAGGCGTATGTAAAGCAATCGAGCATTTCGCACAATCTTGATCCGTATCTGGTGTGTGCTGTTATAAAGTCTGAATCGAATTGGGATCCCGAGGCTGAGTCGACTCAAGGCGCTCGGGGATTGATGCAGCTGATGCCTGAGACTGCCCAGGATATGATTGCCTTGGGTCTTGTCGATGGTAGTGAGTATTCAGCCGACAACCTTAACGATCCCGCTACGAACATCGAGTTTGGCTGTGCGTATTTTTCGTATCTTCTAACGTATTTTAACGGGTCGACGGACAGCGCTATTGCTGCATATAACGCCGGCATGGGTAATGTGGACGGTTGGGCGCAGCAGGACACATCGCTTCACAACGCGATCACCTTTCCCGAGACGCAGGCTTATCTGATTCGCGTCAATAATGCCTGGGTTCGCTATAAGACTCTCTATCCTGATCGGTTCGTATAGGACTAAGCCCACCGCCTGCGTATACTGCAGATGTATGAGTTAGGAGTATCCATGGCGGAATTTGAAGTAGAACGCGTTGGCGGTGAACTTAAGCGCTTTGGCGTTGAGGGCGCTGAGGTGCCGTTTGAAGTCGTTTCTCCCTATGAGCCTGCCGGTTCCCAGCCCAAGGCCATTGAGTCGCTTGTGCAGGGTGTGAGGGACGGAGACCGCTATCAGGTTTTGCTGGGTGTGACTGGTTCGGGCAAGACCTTCACGATGGCAAAGACTATTGAGGCCCTGGGAAAGCCGACGCTGGTCATGGCTCCGAATAAAACGCTCGCCGCTCAGCTTGCAAGCGAGCTCAAAGAGTTCTTTCCCAATAATGCTGTGGTCTACTTCGTCTCGTATTACGACTACTATCAGCCCGAGGCGTATGTGCCGCAAAGCGATACATATATCGAGAAAGACTCCTCGATTAACGAAGAGGTCGAGATGCTGCGCCATCAGGCGACCGCGTCACTGCTCTCTCGACGCGATGTAATCGTTGTCGCATCGGTCTCGTGTATCTATGGCATTGGCTCTCCTGAGGACTATGCGGGTCTGGCTCCAAACGTCGACAAGAAGGTGCCGCTCGAGCGCGATGACTTTATCCATGCACTTATCGACATTCAATATGACCGCAATGACTATGACCTGGCACGCGGCACGTTCCGCGTGCGCGGCGATGTTGTCGACGTGTATCCGCCTTATGCCGAGCATCCGTTGCGGTTTGAGTTCTTTGGCGACGAGGTCGAGCTGATTGCCGAGATCGATGAGGTCACCGGTGAGATGCTTCGTGAGTACGAGGCCATCCCCGTATGGCCGGCATCGCACTACGTGACCGAGAAGCCGAAGGTCAAGGCGGCTCTGAAATCGATCAGCGAAGAGTGCGAGAAGCGCGTGGCGGAGCTCAAGGCGACCGACAAGTTGCTCGAGGCGCAGCGTCTGCAGCAGCGCACCGATTATGATCTTGAGATGCTCGAGACGATGGGCTTTTGCAACGGCATCGAGAACTACTCGCGTCATCTGGACGGTCGCAAGCCGGGTGAGCCGCCGTTTACCCTAATCGATTACTTTCCCAAGGATATGCTCTGCATCATCGACGAGAGTCATGTGACGGTGCCGCAGATCCGCGGCATGCACGAAGGCGACCGCTCGCGTAAGGTGACGCTGGTGGAGCATGGTTTTCGTCTGCCTTCGGCACTCGATAACCGCCCGCTTCGTTTTGATGAGTTTGAGGCGAGGATTCCCCAGTTCATCTACGTTTCGGCCACGCCGGGCGACTATGAGCTGCGGGTTAGCCAGAACGACGTTGAGCAGATTATTCGTCCGACCGGTCTGCTCGACCCCAAGATCGACGTTCGTCCGGTTCGTGGGCAGATTGACGATCTTGAGGACGAGATTCGCGAGCGCGTGGCGCGCAAGGAGCGCGTGCTGGTGACCACGCTCACCAAGCGCATGGCCGAGGACCTGACCGACCATCTGCTTGATGCCGGCATTAAGGTCAATTACATGCACTCCGATACGGCGACGATGGACCGTGTCGAGATCCTGCGAACGCTGCGCGAGGGAAAGATCGATGTTCTCGTTGGCATCAACCTGCTCCGCGAGGGCCTGGACCTTCCTGAGGTCTCGCTGGTGGCAATTCTCGACGCTGACAAGGAAGGCTTCTTGCGCAATCGCCGTTCGTTGATTCAGACGATTGGCCGTGCGGCCCGTAATGCCGACGGCGAGGTCATCATGTATGCAGACGTTGTGACCGATTCGATGAAAGAAGCCATCGAGGAGACGCAGCGCCGTCGCGAGATTCAGATGGCATATAACGAAGAGCATGGCATTGTTCCCAAGACGGTCCGCAAGGCCATTAACGACATTTCGAGCTTTATTGCCGAGGCCGAAAAGACTGTGGGCTCGAAGGGACGCTCGAGAGGCGATTCGCTGGGTCACGGTGCGTTCTATACGCCTGACGAAAACGGCGAGGGCGCCGCGCCGGAGACGGTGGCGCCCGAGCAGACACTTGCGGAGCAGTTGGAAGAACTGCCGCATGACGAGCTTGTGCGGATCGTCGAAACCATGGAAGAGGATATGCGCAACGCTTCTGCCGCCATGGACTTTGAGGAGGCGGCGCGCCTGCGCGATGCTGTCGTTCAGATTCGGGCGATGCTCGAGGGTGCGTCTGAGGACGAGACGATCGAGCGCTTACGTTCGCAGGCCCGCAAGGGTTCCACGTTCGCATCGGGCAGAAAACGCCAGGGTGCACGGTTTAAGAAATAGCGAACAGGCCCCGAGTTCCCTGTGGAGCTCGGGGCCTGTGTCTTTTGCGTGCTGGAATTCGTGCGCTAGAGGTCTGCGATCAGGGCTTCGGCGCAACGGATGCCATCGGTAGCGGCGCTCATGATTCCTCCGGCATATCCGGCTCCCTCGCCGCAAGGGTAGAGCCCCGGGGTCGATACAGCATGGCATTGCCGGTCTCGAGTAACGGTGACCGGAGAGCTCGAGCGTGTTTCAACACCGGTGAGGACGGCATCGGGATGGTCGTAGCCACGCAGTTTTTTGCCGAGCAAGGGAATTCCCAGACGAAGCGACTCGATGATATGTTGCGGCAATGACTCATCGATTGCTGTCCAAGTCACGCCGAGCGGATAGGTGGGCTTTACCTTGCCGCATGTCGTGCTGGCGCGTTCTGCAAGGAAATCGCCGACGAGCTGTGCCGGTGCGTTCCAGTTGGAGCCGCCAAGGCGATAGGCAGCCCGCTCGCAAATGCGCTGGAGTTCTACGCCTGCAAGAGGATCATCGCTGGGGAGATCATCGGGCGTGACGTTAACGAGGAGAGCGGCGTTTGCGTTGCGGCCGGCGCGGGCGTTGAGACTGGCGCCGTTGACGCACAGATGGCCGGGCTCTGAAGAGGCGGCGACAACCTGTCCGCCGGGACACATGCAGAATGAGAACACACTGCGGCCGTTGGGAAGATGGGCAACGAGCTTATAGGGGGCTGCTCCGAGCGCGGGATGACCCGCTGCGGGGCCATATTGCGCCCGATCGATATCACGCTGCGGGTGTTCGATGCGAACGCCCATGGCAAACGTCTTTTGAGCGAGGGCGACATGATGGGTTTTGAGAACCTCGAATACGTCGCGGGCAGAATGACCGCAAGCAAGGATGAGATGCTTTGTGTTGATTGACTCGCTTGTCGCGTCGTGGGACGACTGGATGTCGATACCGACAATGGTGCCAGACGCGTCGATGCGAATGTCGACGAGCTTCGTTCGATAACGGACGACACCTCCGAGCTGCTCGATGCGCTGGGATATAGCGGTGACAACTGTGGGAAGGATGTCGGAGCCAATGTGCGGCTTGGCATCCCACAGAATATCGCGGGGCGCACCCGCCTCGACGAAGGTTTCGAGGATAAGGCGATGGGCGGGGTTTTTTGTTCCCGTATTGAGCTTGCCGTCCGAGAAGGTCCCCGCGCCGCCCAGACCAAACTGGATATTACTCTCGGGGTCGAGGATGCGCTCCTTTAGAAAGAGGTCGATCGCATGCGAGCGGCGAAATGCCGGGTCGCCGCGCTCGATGAGCAAGGGCTTAAGACCTGCTTCGGCGAGCGTAAGCGCAGCGAAAAGGCCGGCGCATCCGGCGCCGACAACGACAGGGCGTTCTTGAGGTGCGTCGGAGACGGGGGTGGGGAATGAAGACTCATCGTCTTCTATCGCGCGTACGCGCGAGCGGTCACGCTCGGCAACGCTGTCGACCGCTTCTCGCTCGAGGTGGGGACTAGTCAGCTCAACACGAAAGCTTAGGATAAAATGGACGTCTCGTTTTTTGCGGGCGTCGATTGACTTGCGGTGGAGCTCGATGGACTTGATCTCGGAGTCCTTGCAACGTAGGACGCGCTTGGCGACTCGCTTGCCAACAATGAGGCAGGCATTTTCATCGCCGGCTTCATCGAGCGACGCGTTGACTTGGGTGATTTCGATCATCGAGGTCTCCTTAGAGGCAAGAAAGAGGCCGTCCGGTATCCCAGACGGCCCGAATGCGTTTTTGATTATAGACTGCGCGGCTACAGGCTGCTTGCAGCGCGAATGCCCGAGAGCCAGGCCCACGCAAGGTTAAAGCCTCCGCAATCGGCGTCGATGTCGAGCGCTTCTCCGCAGACGTAAAGCGGGGCGCCTGTGGTGCTGTTCACGTAAAGATTGGGTGTCGAGACGCACTCGATAGATATGCCGCCACGCGTGACCTGTGCTGAGCGCTCCTCTGCCGTCCCTTCGACGGACAGTTTAAAGTGCTTGAGGATTGAGACCAGGTGGATGACATCGCGCGAGCCGGGATGGCACCGCTCGAATGCCGTACAGACGACGTGTGAGAGCTGCGGGGCGAGCATGCCGTCAAGCCAGTGGGAGTTTCGGGGCGAAAAATCGCCGAGCACGTTGACACGCTGCTCGAGCGTATCGAGCAGCTCATCTTTGGAGAAATCTGGAAAGAAGTCGATCAGAACAGTGTCGCCCTGGTTGATACGGCGAGAGAGATTGAAGGCGGCGACGCCTGAGATGCCGAAGGCACGGAACAGCACTTCGCCATCTTCTCGCCAGAGCTCTTCGTGGCTGCGCGAGAGCGTTAAGCGGGCTCGGACGCGCAGACCATCCAGAGTTCCGAGTGCCGTCCGGTCGCCGACGACTGATGCCGATACGGGGCACAGGACGGGGCACAGGGGCGTCAAGGGAAGGCTAAACACCTCGGCGATGCCGGTGGGGTTGCCGCCCGTAGCGATAACCACGGCCCTTGCCTGCAGGGCATCGCTCGTGCGAGGAGTATCGGCTAACGCCTTTCGAAGCGAACGGAGCTCCGTCTTTCGGTCGCCGTGCTTTTTGGGTTTGAGTACATGAGCGGGACGGTCGATCTGAAGCGTCCAGCCTTCGGAAGCCTTATGAGCCGCAATGACGTTAGTCCCGCAGAGTAGGGTGATGCCCAAACGCTCGCATGCATTGAGGAGTGCATCGCGAACCGACTCGGCGCGAAGGGAGCGCGGGTATAGGCGGCCTTCCTCACGGATCGTCATGATGCCCAGCGAGGAGAAAAAACTCTCGAGATCTTGCTCGGGTTGGGGGCCCATGATGGATTCGACAAAGGCGGGGTGGTTATATCGCCGAATGTCGATGGATTCGTTTGAGAGGTTGCAGCGGCCGTTTCCGGTTGCAAGCAGCTTGAGACCGCAGGCGACGTCGCGCTCGACGACGCAGACGCTTTTGTCGACACGCGCCGCCGTAATGGCGGCGGCGAGGCCCGAGGCCCCGCCGCCGATCACCAAGACGTCATAGAAGGCGCTTGCGTTCACTTAGGCCTCGTCTGTCTTGTGCGGGGCGATGGCCTCAACGGCGGAGACGGCTTGGGGCAGCATGCCGGCGGGCAGCGCGGTTTCGACTTCTCCCTTGTCGCAGGCTTCGGCGAGCGCGGGATCGATGGGCAGCTGACCAAGGATGTCGAGATGATAGGTCTCGGCGACCTCGGGAAGATTGCTCTTGCCGAAGACCTCGATCTTCTTGCCGCAGTCGGGGCATTCGATATAGCTCATGTTCTCGACAATGCCCAGAATCGGAACGTTCATCTTCTCGGCCATGTTGACCGCCTTGGCGACAATCATCGAGACTAAGTCTTGCGGGCTCGTGACGATGACGATGCCATCGACGGGCAGTGACTGGAAGACGGTGAGTGCGACATCCCCCGTTCCCGGGGGCATATCGACCAGCAGATAGTCGATGGGGCCCCAAGAGGTTTCGCTCCAGAATTGCCTGATGGCGCCGGCGATGACCGGACCACGCCAGAGGACGGGATCGGTCTCGTTTTGAAGCAGCAGGTTGGAGCTCATGACCTTGACGCCGTGCTCGGAGATCTCGGGCAGCATGAGGTTGCCGAGGGCATGGACATGGCGTCCGCTCATGCCGAACATTTTGGGGATGGAGGGGCCGGTGATGTCGGCGTCGAGAATGCCAACCTTGTTGCCGCGGCGGGCGAGCTCGGTTGCGATGGCGCCCGTCACAAACGACTTGCCGACGCCTCCCTTGCCGGAAAGCACAGCGATAACGCGCTTGACCTCCGACAGCGTATTCTCTTCAAATTGCGACGGCGTTGATTGTCCGCCGGCTGCTTGTGCGTGCTCGCAACCCATGTATGACTCCTTTGTATATGTTGGGGCCGGGGCCCCGCGATGTGACACGAGCGTCATTGTACCCTCGTTTGCGAGCGGGAGTCATTTGCGATGCATTTGGGCCGAGCGTGCTTGCAATACGATGGGTCCAAGCGAATGGGCGGGCTTATTGAACTTTGCTGGCGAACTCGAGGTATTGCATGCGCTGCAGCTTGTCGATCGTCGAGGCGTATGGGCTGTCTTCAGATTCCAAGTCGTAGCGCAGCCCGTCGGCACCAAGATAGCCGGCGACATTGATGGTGGGCACATCTGACCTTGTTGCAAGCAGGGCCTTTTGATAGTCAGTGAGCGGGGCGCCGATCTTATTAAGGGTAATAGCTGCAATCTCGTTTGCCCCGACGGTGTCGTAGACGTTGAGCTCGGTATTGCCGGCGATTTCATAGTTAGCCCAGACGAAATAGGTCGACTGATAGATACGGAAAGCGTGGCTTGCCGTATCTTCCTGAGGGTACAGCTCGTCGTTGAGAGTCGTTGCGGCGCTCGGCTGATGGTCGCCAAAAAAGACAAGAACAACCGGTCTGCCGATATTGCGGAGCTCGTTGATAAAGTACTCGAGGTCCCGGTCGGATGCATTGATGCAGGTGAGATAGGTATTGAGCGCGCTATTGGCGCCCTCGCTGGCTCCCTCGACCCAATAGTTTGTCAGCTCTTCGGCGGGAACGGTGCCATAGTCGTAGCCGCCGTGATTTTGCATCGTGACGTCAAAGATGAACTGCGGGGCTTCGTCGGTTCTGAGCAGGTCGAGTATCTTGTCGTAGGTGGCGTAGTCGCATACGCCGGCATGGTAATAGGGCGCACCTTCGAAATCGCCGATTGAAAGAAAGTCTCCAAAACCCAGCTGCTGATAGATTTTATCTCGATGGTAGTTGACGGGGTTTTGCGGGTGCATAGCGGTAGTGGTATACCCGAGCTCTTTAAGGTCCTTTGCCAGGCTGTTGACGCCATTCATCTGATACAGCTGATAGGGGATTTTGCCTAATCCGACAAAGGCCGTTGTCGCTCCGGTCAAAAATTCGAATTCGGAGTTCGCCGTTCCGCCACCGGTGACCGAAGCGAGCATGGTGCCGCGAACAAGTGTGTCGGGAAGCGAGTTGTAGAATGCGGGACCGGTGTACCCGGCCGCCTGGAGCTGCTCAAAGCACGAAAGGTCGCTAAAACTCTCGTTCATGACGGCAACAATCGTCGGCTTGATTTCATTGAACTGGGCAACGGCCGCCGCGCGCTGCTCGCTCGAGCCATACGTGCTGTCGTAGGCGGCGGCGAGCTCCTGCTCGATGCTCTGCGCCTCATCGGGCGTATAGTCTTCGGGCTTTTCAATGGGCAACTCGTTGACCATTTCGGTGAACGAAGTGATAAAACCCTGAGACGCATACGTGGTGATGGGCTGCCAACGGTCAAATCCAAAATCCAGCGACTGCTCCAAGTCGATGTTGGAAAAGCCCAAGAGCCCCACAACGGTCACTAGCAGAAAAGCGCAGAGGTTAGCGGCGATTGCGGGGAAGACATGGGCGGGCGTACGGAGCTTTCGCGGTCGGATAAGCGAAAGAAGCCCCAGGGAAATCTCCAGCAGGGCGAGTGAGGTTACGATTCCTGCAGTGAAGGTGAACTCATATCCCTCACTTACTTCCATTGCGGTGCCCAATGCCAAAATGTCGCTCGGCAGGATGGCCTCGCCTTTAAACGTTATGACGAAGTGCTCGGCAATGCCAAGGGTACAACAGACGACGGGCACGAGGGCCATGACTCCTCCATGACGCTGTCCCAGCAAATAAAGGGAGAGCAGAACCGTCGCGAGCAGCCCAACGGAAAACCCGAATGAGTTGGCGGGAATGCGATAGAACGTTTCGTTGCAGGCAATTTCGAGTGAAACGAACGAGAGCGCTGAAACAGCGGCGACGACAAGGATGTCGCGGCAAATACAGGCAACCGTTCCCGTCGCAAGATCGGTTTGGTCGATAAGTCCCGAAACCAAGGGCTCGACAAGAAGTATGACGGCGGCAGCACCGAGCGCCGAATAAGAAAGGACCCATAGGGAACAGTCCTCATTTACGAGCAATTGATTCGTAATCCATGCAGCTACCATGCCGAGCGGGATGAGGAGCATCGCGCACCAAAAGACGCGGGCAATGGGCGGTTTTTCGTTGTGTTTGATTGAAAAATACACGCGCACGACGACGGCGGCCACGATAAGGACGGCGATGAATATGGGCAGATTGGCCATGCCACTCGAAGTGATTTCAAGGGGGATATCTTCGGTCATGGACGTTCCTCTGTTACAGCAAATTAAGTTCAATTTTAGATTACTCTAACCTTTCCACGGCATTTCGAGAAACAAAGCACCCGACACGCAAAGCAAAAGGTCTGCGAATCTTGTATTACGAACATCTGTGCGCGTTGAGTGCGTTAAACTCATCGACAGTGTGATTTGAGGTTATAGGAGGCAAGGAGCTTCCATGTCTGATTCTTCTATCGTTATCCGTGGTGCGCGCGAACACAACCTGCGCAATATCGATGTTTCCATCCCGCGCGACGAGCTCGTGGTCATTACCGGTCTTTCGGGCTCGGGCAAGAGCTCGCTGGCGTTTGACACGATCTATGCCGAGGGTCAGCGTCGCTACGTGGAGAGCCTGTCGAGTTATGCGCGCCAGTTTTTAGGCCAGATGGACAAGCCCGATCTAGACTCGATCGACGGCCTTTCGCCGGCCGTCTCGATCGATCAGAAGACGACGTCCAAGAATCCGCGCTCGACGGTGGGTACTGTAACTGAGATTTATGACTACCTTCGCTTGCTTTTTGCACGCGTGGGCACGCCGCACTGCCCCGAGTGCGGTCGCGTTATCGAACGCCAGACCACCGATCAGGTCGCCGATAAGGTCCTGGCAGCGGGAGAGGGTCGTCGTGCGTTTGTGCTGGCACCGGTGGTGCGCGGGCGCAAAGGCGAGTACGCAAAATTGTTCGAGGATCTTCGGGCTGAGGGCTTTAGCCGCGTGCGTGTCGACGGCGAAGTACGCTCGCTCGACGACCCCATCGATCTGGACAAAAAGTTCAAGCACGATATCGAGGTCGTAGTCGACCGCATCGTGATTCGGGAAAACTCTCTGGGCCGTATCGCCGAGTCGGTTGAACAGGCGACTGCCTTGGCACACGGCAATGTGAACGTGTACATGCTGCCCGATCGCGATGCTCCCGAGGGAACCGAGGGCGAGCTGCTGGAGTATTCGTTGGCTCTGGCGTGCCCGGAGCACGGACACTCCATCGACGACCTACAACCCCGCGACTTTTCGTTCAACGCGCCCTATGGTGCGTGTCCCGAGTGCGATGGTCTGGGCTTTAAGAAAACGGTCGATGCCGAGGCGCTGATTGAGGACCCGTCGAAGTCGATTGCCGATGGGGTCTTTGGAAGCCTGTTCGGCAATTCGAACTACTACCCCCAGATCTTCGCCGCGGTCTGTAAGCACTTTAAGGTGAGCGCGGATACACCGTGGGAAGACCTACCTCCGCGAGTGCGCCGTGCATTTTTGGATGGCATGGGCGACAAGAAGATTTCGGTGGACTATCAAAAGCTCGACGGTCGTCGCAGCCAGTGGGACACCAAGTTTTCGGGCGTGCGCAATATCCTGTACGAGCGCTATACCGAGACGACCAACGAGAACACTAAGGCGCGCCTGGAGAAGTACATTCGCGAGGAGCCGTGTTCGAGCTGCCATGGTGCTCGCCTGCGCCCCGAGATGCTCGCCGTCACCGTGGGCGGCAAGTCCATTTATGAGGTTTGCTGCCTGTCGTGCCGCGAGTCGCTCGAGTTTTTTGAGGACCTTGAGCTCACCGAGCGTCAACAATTCATCGGCGGTCGTATCGTCAAGGAAATCCTGGAACGCTTGCGTTTTCTGGTTGATGTCGGCCTTGATTATCTGACGCTCGATCGTGCTTCGGCGACGCTTTCCGGCGGTGAGGCGCAGCGCATTCGCCTGGCTACGCAGATCGGTGCGGGCCTCATGGGCGTTCTCTATATTCTGGACGAGCCTTCGATTGGTCTTCACCAGCGCGACAACGAGCGGCTGATTAAGACACTCGAGCGCCTGCGCGATATCGGCAACACCGTTATCGTCGTTGAACACGATGAGGACACGATTCGCGCTGCCGACTATGTGATCGATATGGGGCCAGGCGCGGGCGTCAACGGCGGGCACGTGGTCGCCGCGGGAACGCCCGCTGACATCATGGCGTGCCCCGAATCAATGACGGGTGCCTATCTGACCGGCAAGCGAATGATTCGAGTTCCCAATGAACGCCGCAACCCCGGACGTGGCTGTCTTAAGATTACGGGAGCATGTGCCAACAACCTCAAAAACGTTACCGCCAAGATTGAGTTTGGCACGCTTACCGTCGTAACCGGCGTATCGGGATCGGGAAAGAGTTCCTTGGTCACCGATACGATTGCGCCTGCCCTCACCAACGCTATCCATCGCTCTACGCGTCCCGTGGGCCCGTTCAAAAAAATCGACGGTATCGAGTGCATCGATAAGGTGATCGATATTGACCAGTCGCCGATCGGTCGCACGCCGCGTTCGAACCCTGCGACCTATATTGGCCTGTGGGATGATCTGCGCGCGCTGTTTGCGAGCACGCCGGAGTCGAAGGCGCGTGGCTACTCGCCGGGACGCTTCTCCTTTAATGTGAGCGGCGGACGCTGCGAGGCGTGCAAGGGCGACGGCCAGATCAAGATTGAGATGCACTTTCTTCCCGATATTTATGTTCCCTGCGAGGCTTGTGGCGGCAAGCGCTATAACCGCGAGACGCTCGAGGTTACCTATCGTGGCAAGACTATCTCGGACGTACTTGACATGAGCGTGGCCGAGGCACTGGCTTTCTTTGGGAATATTCCGCAGATCAAGCGAAAGCTTCAAACCCTGTATGACGTCGGCCTAGGTTATGTGAGCTTGGGCCAGCCCGCCACGACGCTCTCGGGTGGTGAGGCGCAGCGCGTAAAGCTCGCCAAGGAGCTTCATCGCCGTCAGACGGGTAAGACGTTCTATATTTTGGACGAGCCTACGACCGGTCTTCATTTTGAGGACGTTCGCCAGTTACTTGATGTGTTGCAGCGTCTAGTCGATGCGGGCAATACGGTGTTGGTGATCGAGCACAACCTCGATGTCATCAAGGTCGCCGACCGTCTGATCGATATGGGTCCCGAGGGTGGCAACGGTGGCGGAACTGTCGTGGTCTCGGGTACGCCAGAGCAGGTTGCGGCATGTCCGCAGAGCTATACCGGCAAGTTCTTGGCGCCGTTGCTCAAACGCGATAAGGAGCGTCAAGCGCAACTCGATGCCTAATACATAGGTGTTTTTGAAACATGAGCGCCGCCGATTCCTTGCGATTCGGTGGCGCTCTCTTTGTCGAGATAGCGTATGCCTCGCAAATGGACATATACTTAAAAATTGCGTTCTTATATGAGGGAAAGGATATGCCATGCCGAAGGCCGTGAAGACGCCAAAAACCAATGCGATGCGCGAGCTGGAAAGCGCCGGCATCTCCTATGTTCTCCATACGTACGAAGACGATGGCGATGAATCGTCAGGTCTGGGCGTCGCGATTTCCGAGCAGCTTGGCGAGGAGCCCGGTCAGGGATTTAAGACCCTGGTCTGCACGACGCCGTCCAACGACCATGTCGTGTGCTGCATTCCTGTTGCCGACGAGCTCGACCTCAAGGCCGCCGCGCGCGCCGCAGGCGAAAAGTCGCTGACCATGATGCATGTCAAAGATTTGCTTGCCGCGACGGGGTATGTCCGCGGCGGTTGCAGCCCGGTCGGTATGAAAAAGCGCTTCCGGACGCTGATCGATGAGACATGCGTCCTTTGGGATACCATTTTTATCTCGGGTGGCAAGCGCGGCTATCAGCTTGAGCTTGCTCCCGATGACTTAGTTGCATTTTGCGGGGCGACAGTTGCCCCGATCACGAGAGAGGACTGAGCGATGCCGCAGGAAGAATCAAAGCGCGGAGCTCACTTTGCAAAAGGGTCGGCTCCTCAGGCGCCTGCGCCCGAGGCCGCTTCGTTCGATAACGAGATTCGAAACGCCTGGTCCGCTGCCGCTGACCCGGGCGAGACGGCCGTGTACTTGCGTGCCGCCGGTGCCGGCACGGCGCTTCCCCGTATGGTTCTTTCTTCAGCTCGTCCCGATGAGACGGCTGTCTTTTTGGCCGCCGCTCAATCGAGCGCCAGCGTGACGCCGGTCGCCTCCGAGGCTCCTCGTGTGCCGCGTCCCGATGAGACGGCGGTGTTTTTGATGGCAGCCCAGGGAAAGAGCGTGCCGCAGAGCGCTCCTGTCGCTCGTTCCGCCAAGCCCGCGGCTCATGATGATGACGAGCCGCTTCTTTCGGATGACGAATGGTCGCCGCTTGGTTCGACTGATCCCGTCGAGGGCGTGGCCATCGACGGTGATGATGACTGGGACCCTCTGTCGTTTTCTGCCCGAACCGTCGCCGCCAAAGAAGTTGACACGGTGTTTGGCGACCATGCCATATTCGATGATGATGCCGTATCCGGTAACAACATGCCGAACAGCGATGACGCCGCACCTGCTGATGACGCCGTTTTGGTTGACGATCCCTTTGCGATGACCGGCTCCTTTGCCGTCGTGGACGATTTGCCGCCACAAGATGAGGTTTATGAGGACTCTCAGGACGACGTAGACGATATGGGTTCGTCGGACTACTCCACGGTTGGTCGTTCTGCTGGCCTTATGACCGTGCTGACCATCGTGTCGCGTGTCACCGGGTTTATCCGCACGTGGGCCATGGCGGCCGCCATCGGTATGTCGCTGCTCTCGTCCTCCTATCAGGTTGCCAACAACCTGCCCAACATGCTCTACGAGCTCGTGATGGGCGGCATGCTCGTTACGGCGTTTTTGCCGGTGTATATGGGTGTGAGGCGCGAGCAGGGTCGCGAGGCATCGAACGAGTATGTCGGCAACCTGCTTGGTATTCTGCTTCTGCTGCTGGGCGGTATCTCGCTGCTGGGCACCGTGTTTGCTCCCGGCTTTATTTGGACGCAGTCGTTCCTTTCGGGCGATGGCGGCAGCATGGATACCGCTGCGTTCATGTTCCGCTTCTTTGCTATTCAAATTCTGTTTTATGGCTTGGGCTCGGTGTTCTCGGGCGTTCTCAACGCACACCGCGACTATTTCTGGTCGACGTTTGCCCCGGTTCTCAACAATGTCATCGTCATCGCCAGCTTTATGGGCTTTGCTCCCGTGTCTGCACAATTTGGCGAGCAGGCCGGTATTATCTTGATCGCAGTTGGTACGACCCTCGGCGTCTTTGTCCAGATGGCCTGCCAGATTCCCGCGCTTGGCAAGCATGGCGTGCATCCTCATATCCATATCGACTTTAAGGATCCCGCGCTGCGACAGACGATCGCGCTTGGTATCCCGACGCTGCTCGCCACGGTGTGCATGTTTGTCTCGACCTCCATTACCAATGCCGCCGCGCTGGTGGTGCAGCCCGAGACCGGCCCTTCCGTCATCGCATATGCGCGCTTGTGGTACACATTGCCCTATGCGCTGATCGCCGCCTCGCTTTCGACGGCACTTTATACCGAACTCTCTCACGATGCGCAGGAGAAGGATTACGACAGCGTCCGCACGGGCATTTCGCGCGGTGTCGCCCAGATGCTCTTCTTCCTGATTCCGTTTGCGATGTATCTGATCGTCTTCGCCCGTCCGCTCAACATGATCTACTGCGCCGGCAAGTTCGATGAATCCGGTGTGGCGCTGGTGTCGGAGTTCCTTATCTATCTGGCACTTTCCCTGCCGCTCTACGGCGTGGTCGTGCTGATGCAGAAGAGCTTCTCGGCCCTGCTCGATATGAAACCTTATAGCCGCTATTGCCTGTACTCCGCTATCGGTCAGGCCGGTTCGGTGCTGCTGTTTGGCGTGGTGCTGGGCTACGGTATGCCGGCAATTGCGCTTTCGTACGTCGTTGACTACGTAGTCTTGGTCGGATGCTCACTGTGGTGGCTGCGCCGTCGTCTGCATGGCCTTCAGGTCAAGTCTATCCTGCATGGCGGTTTCTTCGGCCTACTGTTCGGTGGCTTGGGCGCTGCCGCGGGTGCCGGCGTCATGTGGGCACTTGAGCACTTTGTCGGAGCGCTTGGCAGTTCGATCCTCATTACCCTGGGCTACGTTTGTGTTGCAGGCGTCGTCTCGCTCGCTGTAACTTTTGGTCTTGCCTTCGTCTTTAAGATGCCCGAGGTCTCGGCGCTGCTTCGTCGCAAGTAGGTGCGCGTGGCAGGTCACGACAACATTCCAACACTTGCCGAGCAGGTTTCGCGCGTTCCCACGCAACCCGGCTGCTACCTTTGGAAAGATGCCAAGGGTGATGTCATCTATGTGGGCAAGGCAAAAAACCTGCGTGCCCGTATGCGTCAATACGTGACACTGCAGGACGAGCGTCAAAAGATCCCGCTCATGATGCAGCTGGTGGCGAGTTTCGACTATATCGTGGTGGAGACCGAGCACGAGGCATTGGTGCTCGAGCGCAATCTGATTGGCCAGTACCATCCGTACTTTAACGTCGATCTCAAAGACGATAAAAGCTATCCCTTTATCGCCATTACCAAGAGCGACTTGTTTCCGGCTATTAAATACACGCGAGAGCGTCATAAACCGGGAACGCGCTATTTTGGCCCCTATACCGATAGCCGTGCGGCGCGTGAGACCATCGATACGCTACGCAAGGTTATTCCTATTTGCTCGGCATCCTGTGCGGAATGGCGCCGCTGCCGCCGCATCGTCGAATCTCATAAGGGCGAAGAAGACATCGTCAATATGATTTGCGCGCAAAACGGGCGTCCCTGCTTTGACTACCATGTCGGGCGCGGGCCGGGCGCATGCGTCGGCGCGATTTCCCCTGCCGACTATGCCAAGAACGTCAAACGTGTCGAACGTTTCTTGTCGGGCCATCGCAAGGATGTCGTTGACGAGCTTACGTCCGAGATGACGGAGGCAGCCGAGACGCTCGATTTTGAGCGTGCGGCGCGCGTCAAGCGTCGCCTGGAAGTCATTAGGGGCCTGGACGATCGCCAACAGGTCGTTTTTCCATCGAGCGTCGATATCGACGTCATCGGCTTCTATCGCGAAGAGACTATCTCTGCCGCCTGTGTCTTTGTCGTTCGCGAGGGCCGAACGGTTCGAACTTGTGAGTTCATCCTCGATAAAGGCCTGGATGTCGACGAGGAAGAGCTTCAATCGGGCTTTCTTAAGCGCTATTACGACGAGACGGCTGATATTCCAGCCGAGATCAATCTCTCTGTCGAGCTTGAGGATGCCGAAGCGTTGGGGGAGTGGCTTGCGGGCAAGCGCGAACGCTCTTGCCATCTCCATAGGCCGCAGCGCGGCGAAAAGCACCGCCTGCTCGATATGGCTTCCAAAAATGCGCGCCATGCCCTCATGCGCTACATGATGCGCACGGGGTATGCTGACGATCGCACCAATCAAGCGCTCCTGGAGCTCGAAAGCGCGCTGGCGCTGCCTGCGCCGCCGTTGCGCATCGAGTGCTTCGATATCTCGACGTTGCACGGCACCTTTACCGTCGCTTCGATGGTGGTATTTACCAACGGCCGTGCCGACAAGGGCCAGTATCGTCGCTTTAAAATTCAGGCCGAATTGGACGAGGCGAACGACTTCGTATCGATGTCCGAGGTTCTGGGGCGTCGCTATGCTCCCGAGCGCATGGCGGACGAGCGCTTTGGCTCGCGCCCCGATTTGCTCGTTGTCGATGGCGGCAAGCCGCAATTGACCGCTGCAATTAAGCAACTTGAGGCGCTTGGCCTCGATATACCAGTTTGTGGCTTGGCAAAGGCCGATGAGGAAGTTTTCGTGCCGTGGG
>CABUUJ010000043.1 GCA_902494715.1 uncultured Collinsella sp. | reverse complement strand
GTCGCCAGGAGGAAGAGCTCGACCTTCTCCCTGCTGTACATGCGAACCTCCAGTCCGGACCGCCCCGCGGTCCAACTTTCTGTCCGCACCCCCTTTTTGGGTTCTAGCAGCCCAAACAGGATCTATTCCACCGCAACTTATTGAGGGGCTATTGGGTAAGGGCTAGTCTAGGCGGACTGGGCCGTGGGGGTAGGCGTTGAGGATCTCGACGCCGGATTCGGTCACCAGGGCCAGGTCCTCGATGCGGACGCCGGTGCGGCCGGGGAGGTAGATACCCGGCTCGATGGAGAAGGCCATGCCCGGCTCGACAACCTGCTCGTTGACGAGCGAGACGTCGCCCGGCTCGTGGTCCTGCAGACCGATCGAGTGGCCCAGGCGGTGCGTAAAGTACTGCCCATAGCCCGCATTCTCAATCACGTCGCGCGCGGCGCGGTCCAGGTCGCACATGCGCACACCCGGTGCGATGAGCGCCTCGGCGGCCTCGTTGGCGCGCCGCACGATATCGTAGATATGTGCCGTCTCTTCGTCCGGCTCGCCCCAAAAGAACGTGCGCGTCATGTCCGAGCAGTAGTTGCGGCGACGTCCGCCAATGTCGAACAGCACCACGTCGCCGCGCTTGAGTACCGTATCGTCGGGCTCGTGGTGAGGGTCGCCGGCGTTGGCGCCAAAGCTCACGATGGGCGGAAAGCTAAAGTCCTCGCAGCCGTGCTTGCGATACAGACCGAGCATCTGGTCGGCAATTTCGCGCTCCGTCACGCCCTCGTGAACGAGCTTGATTGCGTCGGCCATCACGGCGTCGTTGGCGGCCGAGGACGCGCGCATCAGCTCCTGCTCGGCTTCGTCCTTGTGGGTGCGCGCGGCGGTGACGGCAAAGTCGCCCAGGAAGAACTCGCTCGCGGCGTGACGATCAATAAGGGGCATCAAAAAGCCGGAGCGCATAACGGTGTCGATGCCGAGAGGCTTGGCAGGATCGATTTCGCGCGCGATGGTGTCGGTCACGACGTCGGTATCGGTGTGATAGGCGACGCGGGCATTGTCGTACTCGGGCAGCTGATGCAGGGCGTTGACCAAGATCACCGGCTCGGCATCGCGTGCGAGCAGCACGCCGCAAAAACGCTCGAACATATCGGCATAAAAGCCGGTCAGATAGTAAATCGACCACGGGTCGTTTACGAGCAGCTGCGCGCCGGGGTGCTGAGCCTCGAGCGCATCGAGCACGCGCGCCACACGCTGGTCATCGACATGTGCCATGAAACATCCTTTCGCTAGGGTACCACCATGGTATCCCAAGCGCCCCCACATAAGTTGCGGTGAAATAGTTCCTGTTTGCCGGGGTAATGGCCTAAACAGGAACTATTCCACCGCAACTGCAAACGCTGATGAAGCTCCGTTCTAAATGAGCTGCTTAGGCTGGGTCGATGTCCATGCTGGCGATGAGGTTGATGTTGGTGTTGAGGAGGTTCTCCAGCACGACGTCGCCCATGCGGACTGGGGCTTTGACGACTAGTCCGCGAATGAGGTCCATGGCTTGGGCGTGAAGTGCCAGTGGGATAGCTTCGGCCGTGCGCACGGGTAGCAGCGCCTCGTCGCCGCCGGATACGGCTACGGTGGTGGTGAGCACGCGCATGGGGCAGGTGAGCTCCTTATGCGCGAATGTATTGCCGCGCGGGCAGCTGTTGCCGGTCACGGAGCGCACCTCTGCCACAGCGCCGTCTGCGTCGCGCTCCACCTCTACGGTCAGGAGGCACTCGGATGGGCAGGTGGTGCAGTTGAACTGCAGCGTTTCGATCGCGTTTATGCTCATGGCCTTACGCCTCCTCAACGGGGTCGACGGACAGGACGATTTCGCTGGCACCTAGGTCGAGTGCGCGCTGAATCACCTTTGCCGGCAGCGGGAAGCTTTCCATTACGCTCGGTTTAAACGGGCGGACCTTGCCAGCGAATAGTTCCTCGTCGCCTGCCAGAATGCGCACGCGGGCGGAATCGACCGGTCGGCGCACACGGAAGTTGAGTTTGGTGAGTGCCACAGCCGTAATGCGCCCCGGCAATGCGTAGCCCGCAATGCCGGCGGGGGAGACCGTAAGCTGACAGCCCGGGCCCGCAGCGCCTGCATCGGCCCCAGCACCACAGCCCAGCGCGTACGCCGCCGCAGCCGCACCAGCAAGCTCGGACTCGGTCGTCACGTTGTCGGCCAGGTCGTGCACGTGCAGCACGTTGCCGCAGGCAAAGATGCCCGGCACGTCCGTCTGCAGGCTCTGGTTCACCACGGCGCCGCGCGTACGTAGGTCCAGCTCCACGCCCGCGGCAACCGAAAGCTCGTTCTCGGGAATCAGACCCACCGAAAGCAGTAGCGTGTCGCACGGAACAATGCGTTCAGTCCCCGGAATGGGCGCCAGATGCTCGTCGACCTGGCTCACTTCGACGGCCTCCACGCGGTCGTGCCCGATCACGCGCGTGACCGTGGTAGATAGATGCAGTGGAATGCCAAAGTCGTCCAGGCAGTTTTTCACATTGCGGCGCAGGCCGTTGCCGTAGGGCATGAGTTCGTACACGCCCTCGACCGAAATCCCCTCGAGCGTGCAGCGGCGCGCCATGATGAGTCCGATGTCGCCCGAGCCCAAAATGACGGCACGCGAGCCGGGCTTGAGGTTTTCGATATTAATGTATCGCTGCGCCAGGCCGGCCGTAAACACGCCGGCGGGACGGCTGCCGGGGATCTTGATTTCGCTGCGCGTGCGCTCGCGGCACCCCATGGCAAGGACGACCGCGCGTCCGGTGAGCTGCAACATGCCGGCGCGGCTCATGAGCGTGACGGTATGAACTGCGGCGGCTCCCGTGGATTCGCCAGAATCAATCCCAAGCACCATGCTGTCCAAGAACAGCGCAATGTCGGTCGCGCGCACCTGGTCGATAAAGCGCTGCGCGTACTCGGGGCCGGTGAGCTCCTGCTTAAAGTGCGAAAGGCCAAAACCAGGGTGGATGCACTGGCGTAGGATGCCGCCCAGGTGCTGCTCGCGCTCCACGATGGCCACGTGGGCGCCAGCCTTATGTGCGGCAAGCGCAGCCGCCATGCCAGCAGGTCCGCCGCCGATAACGACCACGTCGAAGGCTTGCGTCTGCACCGCTTCCGTAGCCCCTGCCTCTGCGCGTTCGTCGCGCATATCAAGCGTCGCCATCCTAACGCACCCCCTTCAGCGGTCCCTCGACCAGCCAAGAGCCAGCATCTTCCAGCAGCACCTCGCTGGAGTCGCAGCCCAGCTCGCGCGCTAGGATTGCCACAACGCGGCTCTGACAAAAACCGCTCTGGCACCGACCCATGCCGGCACGGCAGCGGCGCTTGACGCCCTCGACCGAAACCGCGCCCGGGCGGCGTCGGATCGCGGCCACAATCTCGGCCTCGGGCACCGTCTCGCAGCGGCAAACGATCTGCCCCCAAGCGGGGTCGGACTCTATGAGTTCTTCCTTGCGCGCAAGCGGGGCGCGGTCAAAGTCGTCCGGCGCGCGGCGTATCGGGTCCCAATCGTCCCGTTCGCGCAGGGCCACGCCAGCATCGCGCAGTACCTGCTCCATGCGCTCGGCAATGGCCGGCGCGCTCGCCACGCCCGGCGACTGAATGCCCGCCGCCTGGAACAGTCCCGGCACCACGGCCGACTGTCCAATAAAAAAGTCGTTCGTTCCCTTAATGACCGGGCGTCCACCGGCAAACGCGCGCACCACGCGACGCGTATCCAGATCGGGTACCAGCTTGCGCGCGCCGCTCAGCAGCGCATTGACATCGCTCGCATAGGTCTGCGTGTCGCCGGGCTCACGCACGGCAGCGGTCGCGGTAATCACGGTGTTGCCGTGTACGGTACCCGTGACGATAACGCCCTTGGACACCGGCGTTGGAACGGGGTAGAGCGGCATGAGCGCACGAGGCTCCTTGTCCAGCACCACGATGTTGCCCTGGCGCCAGACCATCTGGAAGTCCTCGGCGCCCGCCATATGCGAGATGTCCGCGGCGCCGTTGCCCGCGGCGTTGATCAGGTAACGGCAACGCACGTCGCCGGCGGGCGTCAACAACGTAAAGCGTGCGCGGACCTTGCCGTCGGCTGAAACGTCCTCGTCGTGCGAGCCAGCAACCTCAATGGCCTCAACCGGTGCGGAGCGCATAAACGTCACGCCGTTGGCAACCGCGTTCTCCAGCGTGGCGATGGCCACTTCAAACGGGTCAACGTAACCGGTCGAGGGACACCACAGCGCGCATGTTGCGTCGGCACTGGCACGCGGTTCAAGTTCGTGGATGCGCTCGGGGCCGATAATCGACATCTCGGGTACGCCGTTCGCCAGCCCATTGCGGCGCAGCTTCTCCAGGTGTGCGCGGTCTTCGTCGTTAAACCCCAGCACCATCGAACCGGTTCGGCAAAACAAAAATCCCAGCTCCTGGGCCCAAGTACCATACAGCTCGCAACCACGGGCGTTGACCTGCGCCTTTACCGTGCCCGGCGCCGGATCGTAGCCGGCGTGCACCAGGCCGCCGTTGGCCTTCGACGCGCCCAGCGCGATGTCGTTCGCCGCCTCGATCACGCAAATGGAAAGGTCATAGCGCGCGAGCTGTCGCGCGATGGCGCATCCCGTGATTCCCGCGCCCACAATTGCGATATCAAACGTTTCTGCCACGGTGCCTCCCAGACGAGTTGACAGGCTGTCAATAGGACTATCCTACGGTCTGCACACCCCCAGCGCAGCGGCAATGCGGCGAATAGCCCCGCTGCATCCGCCAACGGCAGGCGAGGGGAGACACGGGACCATCGGTGACCTCGTCTGTCGCCCCTGGTGTCAGAGGTTTGTCTCGTTCTGTAACAGTAAACAGAAGAACTGGGTTCTAGATGTTACAGATCGAGATGTTTGCCAAGTGGGCCCTCCGTTCGTCTTGATTTGTAACAGTAAGAGGGGTAAATCGGTCCTATGTGTTACAGATTGAGATATAAAGTCAGGGAAAGATTCTTCTGTCTTGATCTGTAACATCTAGGGACCATTTTGGGGTCTAGATGTTACAGATTTAGATGAACCTATCAGTCGGTTTCGAATGTCTAAATCTGTAACGGTTAGACCTGTTTTTGCCGAGTTGTTGTTACAGATTGAGATCTAAGTCGGGGAAAGAATAGTTGGTCTAAATCTGCAACATCTGGGATTGTCTTTGCCGAGTAACTGTTACAGATTGAGACATTCGGCCTAGACGTTTTCCTTTGTCTCAATCTGTAACAGTTAGCTGATGATTTGGGTTCTATATGTTACAGATCAAGACAAACCTTCCGTCGGATTTTGAATGTCTCGATTTGTAACAGTAAGAGGGGCTTTGGGGCCCATGATGTTACAGATCGAGATTTAAGTCGGGGAGGGATCCCTGTGTCTCGATCTGTAACACCTAGACCCTTATTTGCCGAGCAACTGTTATAGATTGAGATGTTTGTGTCCGCGCCAGCCCCGTATCCAACCGTAGTCCCACATAAACAAACCCCGTGTTAAACTAATCCGGACTGTAAATATTCCGAAAGGTACACCTAAATGTCCAAGTACATCTCTGAGCTCATGTCGCCGCAGCTTATGGGCGTCATCTATGCCTTTGTTGGCTTTATCATCGCCCTGTACGTGCTGTCGGTCGTCTATGTGTTCATCGACGCTCGCCGCCGCGGCGCCAGCGCCTACGTGGCATGGGGCATCATTGCCCTCATCCCGTTTGTGGGCCTCATCGCCTACCTGGTCCTGCGCCCGCACTCCTACGCGGCCGACCGCGAGGAGCAGGAGCTGGACATGGCCCTGCGCGAGCGCCAGCTTGCCCAATACGGTACCTGCCCGCAGTGCGGAGCCCCCATCGAGAAGGACTTTGTGGTCTGCCCCGTTTGCGACACCCAGGTTCGCAACGTCTGCCCCAGCTGCCATCGTCCGCTCGATGCGCACTGGAAGGTCTGCCCCTACTGCCGAACTCGCATCCAGTAACGCATCCATCGCCGGGCCGGTCGCAAGCCACGGGCACCGCGCGCCACGCGCAAGCCGCACGCGCGTCACAAGCCGCGCGCACCCCGCCCCCACACGATGAAGCATGCGTAGAAAATCGCCCGCCGTGCCATTAAGGTGCGGCGGGCGCTTGTATACCAAGGCAACCTGCCTATAATGATGCAAGTCAAAAACGCCGAGCGCATCGCACACACTTGCATCAGGCATCCGAGAGGAGAAAACATACCCATGAAGGCACTCTACAATGACGGTTCGGTGGCCGAGCTCCCGCAGGACGAGGTCACGCACGTCATCCGCCACTCCGCCGCGCACATCATGGCGCAGGCCATCAAGCGTCTCTATCCCCAGGCCGACTTTGCCTACGGCCCCGCGACCGACAACGGCTTCTACTACGACGTCGACCTGCCTGAGGGCGTCAAGATCAGCGAGGACGACTTCCCCGCGATCGAGGCCGAGATGAAGAAGATCGTCAAGGAGAACCTCAAGTTCTCCGTGTACGAGAAGCCCCGCGCCGAGGCCATCGCCCTTATGGAGGAGCGCGGCGAGAAGTACAAGGTCGAGCACATCGGCGATCTGGACGACGACGCCCGCATCACCTTCTACCAGCAGGGCGACTACATCGACATGTGCGTCGGCCCCCACATCTGCTACACCAAGGCTCTGAAGGCCTTTAAGCTCACCGGCGTCTCGGGCGCTTACTGGAAGGGCGACAAGGACAACAAGATGCTCACCCGCATCAACGGCGTCGCCTTTGCCACCAAGGAAGAGCTCGACGAGCACATGCGTATGCTGGAGGAGGCCAAGAAGCGCGACCACCGCAAGATCGGCCGCGAGATGGACCTCTTTATGATGCGCGACGAGGCCCCCGGTTTCCCGTTCTTCCTGCCCAACGGCATGATCCTTAAGAACACGCTGCTGGACTACTGGCGCGAGATCCACCACAAGGCCGGCTACGTGGAGATCTCCACGCCGCTCATCATGAACAAGCAGCTGTGGAAGACCTCGGGCCACTGGGACCACTACAAGGACAACATGTACTCCACCGTCATCGACGACGAAGAGTACTGCATTAAGCCCATGAACTGCCCGGGCGGCGTGCTGGTGTACGCCTCCAAGCCGCACTCCTACCGCGAGCTGCCCATTCGCGCCGGCGAGATTGGCCTGGTGCACCGCCATGAGCTGCGCGGCGCCCTGCACGGCCTGTTCCGCGTGCGCTGCTTTAACCAGGACGACGCCCACCTGTTTGTGCGTCCCGATCAGCTGACCGACGAGATCGTGGGCGTGGTCAACCTCATCGACTCCGTGTACCAAAAGTTTGGCTTTAAGTACCACGTTGAGCTTTCCACCCGCCCCGAGGACTCCATGGGTTCGGACGAGGACTGGGCTCGCGCCGAGGAGGGCCTGCGTACCGCTCTGGAGAAGCTGGGCATGGACTACGAGGTCAACGAGGGCGACGGCGCCTTCTACGGCCCCAAGATCGACTTCCACCTGGAGGACTCGCTCGGCCGTACCTGGCAGTGCGGTACCGTCCAGCTCGACTTCCAGATGCCGCTCAACTTTGATCTGGAGTACGTGGACGCCGACGGCACCAAGAAGCGCCCCATCATGCTGCACCGCGTATGCTTTGGCTCCATCGAGCGCTTCATCGGCATTCTGATTGAGCACTTTGCGGGCAAGTTCCCCACCTGGTTGGCCCCCGTGCAGGTCAAGGCACTTCCCGTCTCGGAGAAGAGCCGCGACTACGCCCACGAGGTGTGCGCCAAGCTGGAGGAGGCCGGCATTCGCGTGGTCTGCGACGACCGCGACGAGAAGATCGGCTACAAGATCCGCGAGGCCCGCAGCATCGACCGCGTGCCCTACATGCTTATCCTGGGCGAGAAGGAGGTCGAGGCCGGCAACATTTCCGTCCGCGATCGCTCCAACGAGACCGTTCAGATGAGCGTTGACGAGTTTGTGGCCAAGGTGCTCGAGGAGATCAAGACTCGCGCCTAGCACAAACAACACAAGAATTAATAAAGGCGATCGTCCTATTGGACGGTCGCCTTTTTTGTTGTCTATAGAAGAAAAGCCGCTGGTTAGAGCGGCTTTTTTGTTGTGCAAAAAGGTACAGGTTTTTGTAGAGGCGTATGGAGATGCATCCGTTCGCGGCGCATTTTGTGCAATCTGGGAAAACGTGAGCAGTTTGCTCGTATAATGAGCAACGTCGAAAGATACAAAAACCTGTACTTTTGCGACTGCGCCTAGCTGCGAGCGAGAAGCCTGTTCTTAACGCCCCTGCATCGCGTGCGTCGCGGATGCAAGTTAAGGGGGCGAGAGATGGAACAGACAATGCGGCGCCAAGAGCAGCTGCCCGGTGCCTTTAGTGGCGCCATCACCAACAGTCAGCGCGGCCGCGTCCGCTGGTATCTGGTCCATACCCCCAACGGTAAAGAGCGCGAGATCTGCGAAAAGGTCCGCCGCATTATCCCGCACGAGCTAATGCAGGACGCTTTTGTGATGCAAAAGGAGTTCTGGTTTAAGCGGGACGGCGCTTGGTCGCTCCAAACCAAACCTATGTACAAGGAATACTTCTTCGTCGCCACGCGCGATGCCGCTCTGCTCGATAAAGCTTTGGCCCAGTTGAGCTTTGGCTGCCGCATTGCAGGCAGCGGGGAGCGGGCCTATGCGCCCATGCCGGACGATGCGCAGGACTGGTACCGCAGCGTACTCGACGACGACGGCGTGGTACGCAACAGCGTTGCGCGCATAGAAGACGGCGTGCTGCATATAGAGCAGGGACCCTTGGTAGGGCAAGAGGCCCGTGTAAAGAAGATCGACCGTCATAAGCGCTGGTGCCTGGTAGACGTGGGCGAAGGCGACTCTGCTTTTAGGGAGCTGCTGCCGCTGGACGTTCCCAGCAAAACCTAGGGGAGACGTTGCACCAGCTATTCGTTTGCATTTTTGAATTTACCGATTGGGGGATCCCCTGGGAACGGGGACGTAAGTTTGACTATGGCTGCTAAAGAAGTAACAGAGAGCAATGCGCCCGTGGGGGCGGCGCTGATTGCCCAGGCCATGGACCGGCGTGAGGGCGTCGGCCGTTACAAGGCCATGCAATCCATCGTGGACTGGGACAACTCGCGCCTTGCCTACCGCACCGCCAAGCGCGCGTTCGACATCGTGTTCAGCGGCTGCGTGCTGGCCGTCATCGCCGTGCCGAGCCTGGCGCTCGCCGCGGCAATCCGCCTGGAGAGCGAGGGCAACCCGTTCTACAGCCAGATCCGCGTGGGCCAGACCCACCGCGACGGCAGCCTGTCCACCTTCCGCATGTGGAAGTTCCGCAGCATGTATAAGGACGCCGACGAGCGCCTCGCCGAGCTCAAGGGGCAGAACGAGATCGCCGGCGCCATGTTCAAGATGAAAGAGGACCCGCGCGTCACCAAGATCGGCAAGTTCATCCGCAAGCACTCCATCGACGAGTTCCCGCAGTTCCTCAACGTGTTCCTGGGCCAGATGTCCGTCGTCGGCCCGCGCCCGCCGCTGCCGAACGAGGTTGCCGAGTACACCGAGTACGACCTGCAGCGCCTGGCCGTCAAACCCGGGATCACCGGCTGGTGGCAGGTGACCGACCGCAACGACACCGACTTCGACGGCATGGTCCGCCGAGACTTGGAGTACATCGCCAAACGCGGCGTGGTCACCGATTTAAAGATTGTTCTCCTCACAGTCGTTGAGGTCTTTACCGGTGGCGGTGCTTGCTAGATGACTGAACCGATTAGGGTAGCCCAGGTTGTTGGCAAGATGGTTGGCGGCGGCGTCGAGGCCGTTGTCATGAACTATTATCGCCATATTGACCGAAGTAAAGTCCAGTTCGATTTTCTTGTCGATTCAGATTCGACGCTCGTGCCACGTGAAGAGATCGAATCGCTTGGTGGTCGAATCTTTGAGATTCCGCCCTACCAGCATGCGATTGAATATCAGCGAGAGCTTCAAAGCCTCTTTACGCAAGAGGGCTGGAAGATAGTGCACAGCCATATCAACGCGCTTTCCGTCTTTCCGCTTCGCGCCGCGAAGAAGGCAGGGGTACCCGTGCGTATCGCCCACAGCCACTCGACGAGCGGCAAAGGCGAGTTTGCAAAAAATGCCCTTAAAGGCTTTTTGAAACTGTTTTCGACAAGGTATCCAACTGATTTGGCGGCCTGTACTGAGTATGCCGGTAAATGGCTGTTCGGCTCATCCCATTTTACCGTCTTTAATAATGCTATCGATTTGAGTAGTTTTTCTTTCAATCGATCGATTAGGGATGAGCAACGTGCTGAGCTTGGAGCGCAGGACGATACGCTGGTATTGGGGAATATCGGTAGGTTCATCCCCCAGAAGAATCAGCTGTTTTTGCTTGATGTTTTCAAGGCGGTTTATGCTCAGAATCCTGATTCCATCCTTGTTATCTGCGGCGATGGAAAGTTGAGACCGCAGGCGGAGGAAAAGGCGCGCTCGCTGGGAATTGCGTCAGCGGTGCGTTTTCTCGGTCAGATTTCCAATGTACAGGACGTCTATCAGGCGCTTGATTTATTCGTTCTCCCTAGTCTGTACGAGGGCCTCGGAATGGTCGCGATTGAGGCCCAGGTCTCCGGTCTCCCGTGCATCTGCTCTGAGAGGGTCCCCAACGAGGTCGCGCTATCCGGTCGGTGCAGCTTCGTTCCGTTGAGTGCGGGCATTGAGGGCTGGTCCAATGCGATCCTTACCACACGCACAGATGTCGTTAATCGTTCCGATCCCCAAGCATCTCTGGGGCTTGAATCTTATGACATCTTTAGGGCAGCGCCCAAGCTCGAAGAGTACTACCTGAAGTTATTTGAAACGGTGAATTAATGAATATTTGTATTTTAACGTGGCTCCATAATCAAAATTTCGGTACGTTGCTTCAGGCTTATGCCCTACAGCAGTTTTTGAAGGCAGAAGGGCACGACGTTGTCGACGCCGACTATCTTCCCTGCGTTAAAGAAAAGCTACTGAACTGGGCGATCAACCGGAACTCCTTCGATTTATTTGCTGGTAAAGCACGCGAGCTATTCAATCGCAAGAAGGAACATGATGACTTCGGATCCTCGACGGCTGACGTATTCAATCGCTTTTTGAGCCAGAACATCGAGACCACTGATCGGATTGTCGATACAGACGGACTGGTCGATTTACGGGGAAAATACGATGCATACGTCTGCGGATCTGATCAAATCTGGTCCCCTTATCTTTTGAATAGGAATTTCTATCTCTCTTTTCTAAGCGACAGCGATAAGAGAATCGCGTATGCACCCAGCTTCGGTGTCACGAGCACCACGCAGAGGAAGAAAAAGATCATTACCGATCTGATTAAAACATTCAGCTCTGTGTCTGTTCGTGAAGATGCGGGCGCGGATTTTGTCGAATCCCTCGGTCTCGAGCGCCCTTCACAGGTTGTGGACCCTGTCCTGCTCCTGTCGAAAGAGGACTGGGCCCCGCTCATCAACGGTAAATGTCCTGAGCCCGGGAAAATCGTCTGCTATTTCCTTGGGAATAGGCCGTTTTACAGGAAAGCTGTCGATTCGATTTCAAAAGAGCTCGGCTGCGAGGTCGTGACGCTTGTCGGTTCAGGTAAAAATGCTGTCGACGAGCAGCTCAATCCGCGTTACGGGCTTGGTCCCGATGAATGGCTCGCTTATCTGGCGAGCGCGCGGTTCGTGTTAACCGATTCGCTGCACGGTACGCTGTTTTCTCAAATTTTCCGCAAAGACTATTACTGCTTCAAGAGATTTGAGGAGACCGACAAGCGCTCTCAAAACTCTCGAGTCGAGAGCCTCTCGAGGCTCTCGAATACCGAGGATCGTCTGCTAGATGGCTCTGACAGTCACATGAACGCTACGGAAATCGAGGGCTATGAGAAGCGACTGTCCGACGTGGAGTCGCTCATCACGTTTTCGAAAAAATGGCTCTTGGATGCTCTTGAGCAATAGGGGGAAGTTAGCTTGAGCAAGAACATCGACACAGTTTCTCACCGGGCCTGCTTTGGTTGCGGAGCTTGCGCGGCCAAATGCCCTTTTTCCGCTATTACTATGCGTACCTCGCCCGACGGTTTCGAATATCCCGTGGTGGACGCAGCGAGATGCACCTCCTGCGGTCTTTGCCTGCGTACCTGTCCGGCGGAAAACCAAGTCGACGCGGACTCGGAGGCCATTCGCGCCGCTGTCTTGCAGAGCGATGACCCGGACGAGCTCGCGCAAAGTTCGTCCGGCGGCGTCTTCTCCCTTCTTGCGAAACGTATACTATCGGACGGCGGGCGCGTTTACGGCGCCGCCTGGGATGGCGTCGATCACGTCAGGCATATCGGTATATCCGAGCTTGCCGAAATCGCGCTCCTGCAAAAGTCCAAATATGTCCAGAGCGATGCTAGCGAATCGTATCCCGAAGTGCTCAGCGATCTCAAATCCGGCAAGCGAGTCCTCTTCAGCGGTACTCCTTGTCAGGTTTCCGCGCTGCGTCTCTATTTGGGTAAACCGATGGATGGGCTGACAACCGTCAGCGTTGTTTGCCACGGTGTACCAAGCTCTTCCATGTTTCGTTCCTATGTTGACTGGCTCGAGCTTCGGGAGAAGTCCGATGTCACCGCACTGACTTTTAGAGATAAATCGAAATTCGGATGGGGTCATAACATAAAAATCGAGTTATCCGACGGCAGGATTATAAAGAGGCCCGCTGCATTCGATCCCTTTTATGGTTCCTACATCAAAGGCCTGATCAGCAGATCGTCTTGCTACGGCTGTCCTTTCAGAGAGAGCGACAGTCCTGCCGACATCATCCTCGGTGATTCCTGGCGTTCTGAGTCTGTCCAAGACTGCGGACATCCCGAGAAGGGTGTTTCGGCCGTTATCGTGAAGACCGAGCGCGGGGCAAAATTGATCGATGAAATAAGCGATTGCGTCGCCTACTCTAACAACGGCCTTGCTCCGGATGATGTGCTGCTGCATGAAGATCCTAATAAGCGCTCGGATCTTGAGGAGAGGCGCGATGCCGTTATCGAGCATTTCGAGGCTACAGGATTACAAGTCTTTGATTCCGTCCTGGCGCCGAATGCGACCCTTTTCGACCGTCTGAAATTGCTGCTCCCCCCGTCGATGCGCCTGCGTGTAAAGCGGTTTGTCCGATCTATCAAACCTAGGACCGTGCATGAGTAACTTCACCACAGTGATAACGATTTGCGACCGTCCCCATATCGGGGGCGGAGCTTCAAAAATCGCAATCGAAACAGCAGCTGCTCTGGCGAGGATAGGTGTCAACAGCTATTTCTTTTCAGCGTTGGGTGACCCCGATCCCTCCTTAATCGAATCTGGCGTTGTTTGTGTCAATTGCGGGCAGAACGACGTCCTGAACGGGGGCGTCTCCGGCGCTGTCCAGGGTATCTGGAACAGGCGCTCGGAAACGGCGCTGGATGATCTACTGAAGCAGCTCGATCCGAAGACGACGGTCGTCCACGTTCACTCTTGGACGCACTCCCTTTCTCCCTCGATATTTAGGGCCATAGGGCGACGGGGGTTCAAGTGCCTGATCACAGCCCATGAGTACTTCCTCGTTTGTTCCAACGGTGGGCTCTACGACTATGTGAATCACTGCAACTGCGGAATCGCCCCCGGTTCCCCAAAGTGCCTGCTGCATAACTGCGACAAGCGCTCATATACCCAAAAAATGTATCGATCCGTTCGCTTTTCTGTACAGGAATATGTCTTGAGAGCCCTGCGTCCGGCGGTGGTCTTCGTTTCAGATTCCAGCCGTCGGTTGATTGAGCCCAATCTAGCATGGGAAGCCGGGCGATTCGATTGCTTGAATTACGTTGATGCGAACAAAATCCAACATGGATTGGACGCAGATTGCGCGGCTTACCTATTTGTAGGTCGCCTGAGCCCCGAAAAGGGCTGCGATTTATTTTGCGAAGCCGCCAGCAGGGCCGGTGTGGACGCTATCGTCATCGGTGACGGTACCGAATTGAAGAGGCTGTCGGACAGTTATCCGGATATCAAATTCATGGGCGCGCTGCCCCATGACAAGGTGCTTTCCGTCATGACGCGGTCACGTGCAATCGTTATGCCCTCGGTTTGTCGAGAGACGTTCGGGCTTGTCGCCTATGAGGCCATGATCGCTGCCGGTCTGCCGTGCATCGTCTCTGATGTCGGCGACGCTGCCTCCTTTGTGAGGTCGAAAGGTCTCGGCGAGGTCTTCAGCGCGGGCAATGCCGAGTCGCTATCCGCCGCAATGGTCAATATGCTCGATCCCGATGTTTACTCGCGTTATAGGGGGGCGGTTGAGAAGGCGGACTTCAGCTGCCTCGAAAAGACCGCTTATGTAGAACGTCTTATCGGTATTTACGATCAGCTAATGGCTAAGCTTTAATTGGATGAAGGTTTTTAATGGTTACGGTTGTGATGTCAGTTTACAACGGCACGCGATATCTTACTGAGCAGCTAGATAGCTTAAGACTTCAGACAGTGTCTCCGGACCGAGTGCTGATTGCGGATGATTGCTCAACAGACGGGTCATTCGATCTCATTGGCGAATATATTGAGAAGCATGGGCTCGATAATTGGACCATCAACAAGAACAGCTCTAATTTCGGCTGGCGCATGAGCTTCAAGCGGCTTCTCGACCTTGCATCTACAGATGAGGGCATCGTCTTCCCGTGCGACCAGGATGATATCTGGGAACCCGATAAAATCGCTGTGATGTCCTCAATCCTCGAGAAGGACCCCTCGATTGAGGTTCTCAGCTGCGCCGTCGAGCCGTTTTATGAGAGCGGCGGTAAAAAAGTAACAGTCTATGGTGCCGTCGATGATTCCAAACCTCTGGACGATTTGGAGACTCCGGTTTTCGATAGCAAGTTTATGTCGGTACGGCGCCCCGGATGTTCGTATGCCGTTAAATCGAGTTTTATAAGGGAAATCATGCCATATTGGCAGGATGATTTTGCGCATGATGGTATGTTATGGCGCTTCTCATTACTGAAGGGGACCCTCAGACTTCTAAATCAGCCCTTGATTCGGTTCCGTAGGCATGACTCTAATGCAACTGAGATGCGACATATTGACAAGAAATCTCGTGTTGCTGAGATAGGGATGTGCTTGAGATTTTCTAAGGTTTTAGAAGAATACTGCAGTAGTAATCCTGGCGATTATCGTATATCTTCTGCGCATATAGAGCATTACGGTTCTGTTTTAAATGCCCGTTTGCACTTGCTCGTAGGTGGCCTAAAAATTAGTGATTTAGGCACCATTCTAAAATACCGTAAGTATGAACTGTCAAATCGTTCCCTGCTTGGTGATTTTAAGGCCTTAATCAGTTCCTGTGACAGTAAGTAGGTGTTTAGAATGCTTGAGCTATTTACTAATGAATTCACTATTTTGATTTTTGCCGCAATCTTAAGTGTCATTTCTCCCGTTAAAGGACTATTTTTTTCTGTTCTAGGATTGCTTGTTTTCAAAGAAGTTCTTTCTGGGCGCCTCTACAAAGTGTTTTTAAATAACGCTATTCCCATTGTCGTTATGGGCGCGATGGTTTTCTTTTCTGCCATTGCGTTTACGTCCCGAAGCATTAATGAATCCCTCCTTACGGTCTGCTCGTATTTCTTTTGCATCCTTCTTGGTTATATTTACGGTAAAGTAAAGAACGATGACTGGGTTGAGTCTGCATTGCTTATGCTTCGCAACGTTATGGTGTTCGCCTGCCTATTTAGCTTTGTCCTTGAAATTGTTTTAGGTCAACGACTAGTTACAAATGGTTCCTTTTCTTTTCTGCAAACTGTAACGATTGATAATCCATCCTTGTATCGACTGCGTAGTTTTTTCGGTCATGCAATCGTATTTGGCCAAATGATAGTTATTGCTGTTGTAATCAACTATAAATTGGAGACGGGCAGGATGAAACGTCTCTTATACTCTGTAGTTCTTTTGGTCGCTCTGCTTCTGACAAAGAGTCGTAGCGCGTGGATTATTCTCATTGCTTTAGCATCGGTGTACCTGATCTTTCGCCTAAAGAACCCCGAGTATTCTAAATGGAATTTAATTGCCCTTTTAATTCCAACTGTATTGCTACTCGTTTTCATTCTCTACAAGTTTGGACTGTTTAACTTTGTGGCTTCTCGATTTGGTGAGCTTGAAACTGATGTTTCATATAGCCAGCGTTCCGGAGCCATTGCCTATATTATTCATAGCTTTTTAAGCAGGCCGCTGTTTTGGCTTACTGGAAATGGTTTTGGCAGTAGTCGCATGACTATGCTGGGCACGACGGTTGAAATTAGCGGTTTTTCAACGGTGGATAATGGTTTCCTTGCAATGCTGTATGAATATGGTTTTCTTGGAATTTGTAGCTTTGTATTCTTGATAATTTCCGCTGGCATCGGTTCGTTCAGGTCGGGTTGCGAACTCGATCAAGTACTATTTACCGTTTCCTGTATATGCTGTGCGGAGCTCATATTTTATTGTGAGCTTGGTTGGTGGGTGCCAACGGTCATCTTGTTTGCTTCCTGTGGACTCGTTCTGGGTAGAACGAGTGCTCGGTATTCAGATTTGTGCGAGTCAGGCCCTTTTTTGATTTCTGAATAAATCAAGGATGTTAGTTTAAACAAACGAGGTTGAATGAATTATTCGTCTATTGCACGCAACACTATGATTGCGTTTGCTGCACAGTTTATTTCTCTATCGGTCAGTGTTGTCATGTCGCTGCTCGTGCCGAAAATCGTTGGTGTTGCTGATTATGGATACTGGCAGCTGTTCATGTTTTATACGACCTATTCCGGCTTTTTTCACCTTGGCCTGAATGATGGTGTCTACTTGATTAACGGGGGTCTCTCTCGTGATGAAATCGATAAGAGCTCAATAAAATCCCAGTATATCTTCGGTGCTTGTTTCCAGGCAGTGATTTGCCTCGGCATCACTTTTGTTTCGCTGCCTCTTGTCGATGACGCAAATCGAGTATTTGTTATCGCGTCTTTTGCGCTTTACACCGTCGTCTATAACCTGACAAGTTATTTGGGCTTTGTCTTTCAGGCTATGAACGAAACTAAGCTATTTTCGTTTTCTACAATGCTAGACAGGCTGGTGTTTCTGGCTCCGCTCCTTGTTTTAATTGGATTTAAGGTTTCGGACTACCATCCCTATGTCTACGCGTATCTCGTTTCGAAGATTATTGCGCTCATATATTGCTCTTGGATGGGCAGGGATATCCTATGTGCTAAATCAGTGTCTTTTGGCAACTCGCTTAAGGACGGTATCCGCAGTATCATCGTCGGCGTAAAGCTGATGATTGCGAACATCGCCGACACACTGATCCTCGGGGTATCTAGGTTTCTTGTCGATCATTTTTGGGGTATCGTCGCCTTTGCAAAAATTTCGTTCTCCCTCTCTCTGGTCAATTTCTTTATCACTTTTGTCTCGCAGGCGAGCATGGTCTTATTTCCTGCTCTTAGGACAGGTTCTGATGAGGAGAGAGTTCGTTTTTACATTGGCATAAGAAATGCTATCGAACTCATTTTTCCTGCAATCTTTTTGTTCTATTTCCCTATGGTTTGGTTTTTGGGGGCGTGGCTTCCTCAATATGCCGAGAGCCTTAGATATTTTGCGCTCTTACTTCCGATATGCGTCTTCAATACGAAGATGAGCCTTTGCTGTACTACCTATTTCAAGGTACTTCGTAAAGAACAGCTGCTCCTGAAGTTGAATATCGTCACTGTTATTTGTAGCGCTGTTTTTTCGATATTCGGTGTTCTTGTCCTTAACTCACTCGACGCCGTCCTGTGTGGCGCCGTTATCTGCATTATTGGCAGGTCGTTGTGGTCCGAGCTCTATCTGAACGAACAGCTTAGCGCCCCTGGTTCAACTAGGCCGTTTCAGGAGATCCTGCTTACAGCCGCTTTTGTCTTGTTCACTGAGCTTTTATCTGGTGGAACTGCGGCGATTCTATATGCATTAGTCTACGTTGGCTATCTCTTGCTTAATCATTCTGCGCTGAAAAGCGTTGCTTCATGTTTGACCAAACTGAAGAAGCAGCGATAGCTACATCAAAATGGATTGGATTTTAATATGAAAGGCATCATCCTCGCCGGCGGGTCCGGCACCCGCCTGTACCCGCTCACGCTCGTGACCTCCAAGCAGCTGCTGCCGGTCTACGACAAGCCCATGATCTACTACCCGCTGTCCACCCTCATGCTGGCGGGCATCCGGGACATCCTTGTCATCTCCACGCCGACCGACCTGCCCAACTTCGAGCGCCTGCTCGGGGAC
>CABUUJ010000042.1 GCA_902494715.1 uncultured Collinsella sp. | reverse complement strand
GGCGGTCGGCCCCATGCCGTCCTCCGTCGCCAGGAGGAAGAGCTCGACCTTCTCCCTGCTGTACATGCGAACCTCCAGTCCGGACCGCCCCGCGGTCCAACTTTCTGTCCGCACCCCCGATAACAGCTTTTGCGGCTAATCCAGGAACTATTTCACCGCAACTTATTGAGGCCGAGTGGGCTGGGTCGATGATGGGTTCTGTTGTCGAGAAGATGAGGAAAGCCGGTCAGGAGTCTGCGTGGGGTTTTGTGGTTGGTATACCGTAGCCGCGCATCATGGAGCCGAACGCTTTGACATCGTAGGTGTCTGAGAGCTTGAAATGAATGACGTTGTGGCCCATGGCACGCAGGTTCGCGTCGCGCACGAGGGCAGCTCGATAGGTTTTTGCCGCAGTGTGTTCCGGATCATTTTGGGCATCGTCCTCAAACTTGCCTAGTCCATGCAGCTCAGCCAGCATCCAAGAGCCGTTTGGCATCTGCCAGCCGTAATCTGCCAAATAATAGCCGGCGTTTCCCGGTCGAGTGATTTCAACCTGAAGTTCAGGAGCGGCAACTCCCGCCAGAATCATTGCCGCCCGTGCTTCGGATTCTCCACCGTTATCCGATCTGCCATCCATATGTTCAAAAACGTCAAATGCGCGCACGATGCCATGCAGTCCGCGGCAGTTCGCTTGTGCATATGCGCGCAATTCTTCACGCTCGACACCGTACTCACGAGCCAACCCGTCGACATAGCCTAGTGCATATCGGAAAGCGCTCGTTCGGGCGATGTCGACCACCGTGCGATATGGATCCGTTAACGTAAACGGGCCGAGCTGCCATACGTCGCCCGGCCGCCAGCGTCGGTATTCAACGAATTCGTACATATCGCGTCTGGTGGAACGCGGCAGCAGCACTTGCACCTTGTCGAGAAGCGAATATGCAGAACCGATGCCATAGAGCAGTGCCGCCGTTGCTCCACAAAACACGGCATCCGGTTCAACGACCGCAATAGCGGATGCCAATCGAAAGATGCGATCTTCGACGCCGAGGTCATTCCAATACGCGGAATCAGCGTAGACATGGTTGTAGAGTCGAATAATCATCTCTTTTTGCATGAGCGCGTAGGCACAGCGTTCATCCCATTTTTTGGTAGCCACAAACAGGTGCCCGCCATGATGGGCCTTGAATAACCGGAAGAACAGCTCTACTTGCGGTTTGGAACAGCGTTTATCATGACTCATTTTCGACCCCATGGTCTTGAGGGGGAGTGAATGACACTACGCTAACCCATATTTGGTCCACCAGACCTTGCCATGAACTGACCAAAAGCTTGACGGGGCAGGTCAGAGTCATGAATCAGAGCCAAACATATCGGCAAACGGTTGATTAGTGTCCCTCGGCGGCACTAATCAACACCCTTACAGAAAGTTGCGGTGAAATAGTTCCTGAAAAGCTCGAATGAGCCTAAATCCAAGAACTATTTCACCGCAACTTAGGGGGGAATGGGGTTAGCTGCGGGGGCGGTGGCGGAGCTTGTCGATGGTGGAGTCGGTGCCGTGGCCGCGGGCGTCGGTGCTGCGGCTGTGGGCTTCGGCTGCGGTTTGGCGCTTGCGGCGGTAATCGATCATGCCTTGGATGATGGGTTTGGCAAAGCTCACGACATCATCGTTGTAGATGGCGGTTCGGGCTGCGAGGAGGCAGTCGGTAAAGTCCATATGGGTCCTGCCAAAGAGTTTGACGGCAAGGGCGACAACGGTAGGCTCGTCGACCATGACGTCATCGAGCAGCCTTTTCAAGGCCGTGGCAATTTCAACGCGGGGAACCTTATAGACGTCGCGCAGCGTGACCACGACGCGCGTGATGATTTCGGGGTAGACGCGAGCGGTGCGCGTGGCGATGACCTTGGCGGCGCGCGGTGACAGGACCTCGTCGTCGTTAAGCAGGTAGCGCAGGATGACGGTCTCGTCGATGATGGTGCTACTCATGGATATCTACTTCCTCGGGACCCAAAATCGAATCGTCGCTTTCTGTAGCAAGGTACTCAATCCAGGCATTGCGCTCCTCGGCGCGGCGATTGGGGTCACCATATGCTTTGAGCGATCCATAGGCGGCGGTGCCGTCCTTTGAGCGCACGGCGACCGGCTGAAAGGGAAGTTTGCGCATCAAAATGCTCTGCGCGACAAAAAGGCGAACGGCCTCGGCGAGCGATGTGCCCATGGCGTCGTAGAGACGCTCGGCATGCTGCTTGTCTTCCTCGCGAATGCGCACCTGCAGGATGGCTCGTTTTTGAGTCGATGACATCACTGGCCTCCTTTAATGAGCGTGCAATATAGTCGGTCAAATGCGGCACGTGTCGATACTTGAGCATCTTATAACGATTACTTTATTTCGCTCAAGTAAATAACCATTAACTTGAATACAAGCGTAGTACATCCAAAAAGAGAACGCGTAAAAATCTCTGATGCGTACGCGTGTAATACACTTACCTTTATAGCTACCCAAGAATAATCCTAACCAGCCAAAACCCCTGCAATACACTCGTATTGCAGGGCCTATGCTCAAGTTTGCCACCTGCAACTGCGTATATTTAGCCTGTATATCGTTGGAGGAATTCTATCGAAGTGCCTGTTTCGCCGCATGCACTCGATACGTCGATGCCGGACCACGGGCGGTCCGGGGCAACGTCGACAGGGTCTCTCCGGCATGGGATTCAGGAGGGAGTGAACAACATGGGCAATAAACGAGTCGTAGCCGATTCCTCGCGCTGCATTGGGTGCCAAACCTGTATGGCGGCGTGCATCGAGGCACACGATATTCCCGGCAACATCGCCGCACCTCGCTTGCGCGTGACGCGCACCTACGAGATCTCCGCGCCGGTGGCATGTCACCACTGCGAGGACGCTCCGTGCGCGAAGGCTTGTCCTACGGGCGCCTTGTTCTTTGATCCAAAGAACCATCGTATCGGCGTCAACGAGGACAACTGCATCGGCTGCAAGAGCTGCGTCATGGCCTGCCCCTTTGGCGCCGTGAGCGTGGCGACCACGCAGGTCCCCGTCTTGATGGGCGACGTGCGCGTGGGTTCGCAGACAAAGAGCTTCGTGCTCAAGTGCGACCTGTGCGTGGACCGTCCCGGCGGTCCGGCGTGTGCCGAGGCGTGCCCGACCAAGGGCCTCACCCTGGTAGACGAGGAGCGCCTGGCGGAGCTGACTGCCGAGCGTGCCCGCGCCACCATCGAAAACGAGGCGTAAGCGTCGGGGCGACAGGCCCAATGATTGTCAAATAAGTACCGAGTATTCGGTAGCAGAGAAAGGAAGGAGGGTGTCATGGAGAAGCATAAAGTGATTTGCCCGTATTGCGGCGCCGGTTGCCAGTTTAACCTCCTGGTCCAAAACGGCCAGGTCGTGGGTACCGAACCGCTCAACGGCATCACCAACCAGAGCGAGCTGTGCCTTAAGGGCATGAGTGGCTACGACTTCATCAACGACACCAAGATCTTGACTCCTCGCGTACTGCACCCGATGATTCGCCGCACTAAGGGCGCGGATCTTGAGCGCGTAAGCTGGGACGAGGCACTGGATTTCACCGCATCTAAGATGCAGGCCATAATTGACGAATATGGTCCTAACGCTGTCATGACTACCGGCTCTTCGCGAGGCGGCGGCAATGAGGCGAACTACGTCATGCAGAAGTTTACGCGTGCGTGCATCGGCACCCACAGCGTGGACAACTGCGCCCGTACTTGACACGGCCCTACTGTCCTCGGTCTGATGGACACGGTTGGTTCAGGTTGCATGTCATGCTCCATCCCCGGTATGGAGGATGCGGGCTGCATTTTCCTCTTCGGCTATAACCCTGCCGATTCGCACCCCATCGTCGCAAGGCGTATCGTGCGAGCCAAAGAAAAGGGTTGCAAGATCATCGTCGCCGACCCGCGCCATATCGAAACCGCGCGTATCGCCGATATCTACCTTCCGATCAAGAACGGTTGCAACGTCGCGTTCCTCAACGCCTTTGCCAACTGCTTGGTCAACGATGGCCTCTACGATAAGGAATTCGTCGCCGAGCACACGAACGGCTTTGACGAGTGGTGGGAGACCATCAAGAACTACACTCCCGAATCCGTACAGGACATCACGGGTGTCGAGCCCGCGTTGATCCACCAAGCTGCCGAGATGTACGCCACGGCGAAGCCCTCTGCCATCATTGGCTGGGGTATGGGCGTATGCCAGCAGAAGCAGAACCTGAAGACGGTGCATACCATCGCCTCCATCGCCTGCGTTGCCGGCCAGATCGGCAAACCCAATTCCGGTCTCGCGCCCGTGCGTGGCCAGAATAACGTCCAGGGCTCCTGCGATATGGGCATGCTGCCCAACCTGTACCCTGGCTACCAAAAGGTCACCGACCCGGCAGTGCGTGCCAAGTTTGCCAAGGCTTGGGGCGTGCCCGAGGAAAAGCTCCCGCTCGAGGAGGGCTACAAGCTCACCGACCTGGGTCACCTGGTCGACGAGGGCAAGGTGCACTGCTTCTACAACTACGGCGAGGACCCGGTGCAGACCGAGCCCGATTCGGCCGGTATGCGCAAGACGCTCTCCGAGCTGGATCTGTTCATTTGCCAGGACATCTTTATGACGCAGACGACCATGCTCGCCGACGTCATCCTGCCTGCCACCTCTTGGGGCGAGCACGAGGGTGTCTTTACCGCATCCGACCGTAGCTTCCAGCACTTTGACGCGGCCGTTCCGCCCAAGGGCGAGTGCCGTCACGACTGGGAGATCTTCGCGGACCTGTCTACGCGCATGGGCTATCCCATGCACTACGACAACACCGAGCAGATCTGGAACGAGTGCATTAGCCTGTGCCCCAACTTTGTGGGCGCGACCTACGAGAAGATGGCTCCCGAGGGCGGTTACGCCCAGTGGCCCGTCAAGAGCACCGATGTGAACGACCACGGTACGCCCGATATGTTCGCTGGTGGCAAGTTCACCACCAAGGACGGCCGCGCCAACCTGATGGCGCACGACTGGGAGGCGCCCTCCGAGCTTCCCGACGATGAGTACCCGCTCATCCTGTGCACCGTCCGCGAGGTCGGCCACTACAGCTGCCGCTCGATGACCGGCAACTGCAAGACGCTGGCGCTGCTTGCCGACGAGCCCGGCTTTGTCCGCATGAATCCCGCGGACGCCGATGCGCGCGGCATCAAGAATGGCGACATCGTCTCGATCCACAGCCGCCGCGGCCAGGTATACAGCCGCGCCGACGTGAGCGATCGCATCAACAAGGGCACGGTCTACATGACCTACCAGTGGTGGATCGGCAAGTGCAACGAGCTGACCATTCACAAGGTCGACCCGGTCTCGCATACGCCCGAGGACAAGTTCTCCGCCTGCCAGGTCGACGCTATCGCCGACCAGGTTTGGGCAGAGGGCGAGGTGGAGCGTCAGTACACCGAGCTCAAGCAGGCTCTGGTGGACGCCGCCGCTCCCCAGGACGTTGAGCCCGGCGCCGCCAAGTTCGACGACGAGACGCACGTGAATCAAATCGTGTAGTCCCGTTCTCGTTGGCTTTTTGGGCCGGGCGTCCCGTACGTTCGGGAGCCCGGCCCGTTATTTTGAAAGGAAGTGGGGATGAACCGCTTCATCGACATCAACCCGGAGAGGTGCATCGGCTGCGGAACATGCCAGTCCGCCTGTGCCGACGCCCACCGGATGCAGGGTCTTCAGGATACGCCGCGCCTGGCGCTCGTGAAGACCGGCGGTATTTCGGCCGCCCTTGCCTGCCACCATTGCGAGGGTGCCCCCTGCGCCGAGGTCTGCCCGGTGAATGCCATCGAGCACGATGGCGACCGCATCCACGTCAAGGAGCAGGAGTGCATCGGGTGCAGGCTGTGCGCCATCGCGTGCCCCTTCGGTGCCATCCATCCCGATGGCACGTCTATCGCCGGTGTCGCAGGCATGTGCGACCCGACGCCTTCGTATCCTAAGTCCCTGAGCAGCCTGCTTACGTGGGCTCCTGGCCAGTACACCTGCGCCGTCAAGTGCGACCTGTGCGCCTTCGATCCGGACGGCCCGCATTGTGTGGCGGCGTGCCCCACCAAGGCGCTGACCGTCATGGGCGGTGCGGCCGATCGCGAGCTCGACGAGGCCAAGCGCCTGCGCTCGATCGAAAACGGTCCGGCCGTCGACGTTACCGCTGTGGCCCAGGGCCTGTCCGAGAAAGCAGAAGGGAGCGAAAACAATGGATAGCATGACGCTGTTTATCGCATCGCTTGCCGTCTCGTGCATCGGTGCGCTCGCCTCGGTTCTGCTGATCAAGACCGATAACGCCGCCAAGACCGCCGGCTGCCTTATCGGCGCCGTCGCCGCGGTGCTTTCGTTTGTGGCCGGTATCCAGGCCGTGCTGGGCGATGTCACGTCGGTCGACACCATCGTGTTCTTCCCGTTTGCCCATTTCCAGCTGCTGCTCAATCAGCTGTCCGGCCTGTTCGTGGCGCTCATCTCGGTGCTCGCTTTTGCCGGTTCGATCTACGGTCTCAACTACTTTGATGAGTACCCGGGCAAAAAGGGCCGCGCCGGTTTCTTCTTTAACACCTTCGTGGCGTCCATGATGCTCGTCATCACCGCCGACAACGTGTTTTGGTTCCTGGTCGCCTTTGAGCTCATGTCGCTGACCTCGTACTTCCTGGTCGTGATCGAGGAGAACGAGAACTCCATCCATGGCGGTTGGCTCTACTTTGTGATCGCGCACGTGGGCTTTGTGCTCATCATGGCGAGCTTCCTCACCATGACCAACTTCGCCGGTGGCTCGTTTGCCTTTGCGGATTTCCGCGCCACGCAGTTTAGCCCCGCGGTCGCATCCGTGTGCTTCGTGCTCGCCTTCTTTGGCTTTGGCGCCAAGGCCGGTATCATCCCGCTGCATGGCTGGCTGCCCAAGGCACATCCCGAGGCGCCGTCCAACGTGTCGGCCCTCATGTCCGGCGGCATGATCAAGATCGGTATCTTCGGTATCCTCAAGGTTGGTCTCGACCTGCTTTCCGCTTCGGGCGTTCAGGTCTGGTGGGGCCTTATGGTCATGGTCTTCGGTGCGATCTCGTCGGTCCTCGGCGTGGCCTTCGCCCTGCAGGAGCATGACATCAAGCGCCTGCTGGCCTATCACTCCGTCGAGAACATCGGCATCATTCTGCTCGGCGTCGGCGCCTCCATGGCCGCCATGGCGCTCAACTCGGTCGGCATCGCCGTCCTGGCTCTGATGGCCGCCCTCTATCACACGTTTAACCACGCGATGTTTAAGGGCGAGCTGTTCTTGGGCGCCGGTGCGCTGCTGTACTCCACGGGTACGCGCAATATGGAGAAGATGGGCGGTCTGTTCCGTCGTATGCCGGCAACGGCCATCTGCTTCCTCGTTGGCGCGCTTGCCATCTCGGCCATCCCGCCCTTCAACGGCTTTGTGTCCGAGTGGTTTACCTACCAGTCGCTGTTTAACGCCGCCATGCAGGGCGACAAGGCCGTCATGATCGTGGCCGTGTTCGCTGCCGTCGCGCTTGCCATTACCGGCGCGCTGGCTGTCACGTGCTTCGTCAAGGCCTATGGCGTCTCCTTTGCCTCCGCGCCCCGCTCCGAGGCCGCGGCCAATGCCAAGGAGGTTCCCGCCCCCATGGTGTTTGCGCAGGGCCTGCTCGCGGCCATCTGCGTCGTGCTGGGCATTGGCGCTCCCGTGATCGCGCCCGTGCTGGTCGATGTCGCCGCGTCCGTGCTACATCCGTACGGTGGCGTGTTTGCCACCGAGGGCATGGAGCTCATGAACCAGTACTCCGGCGCTGCCACCTCCACGCCCGCGATCGCCATTGCGCTCGTGGTGCTCGTTGGCCTTGCCTGCGGTTATCGCAAGCTCAAGACCGTCGGCAAGGTGCAGAAATCTCAGCCGTGGGCATGCGGCTATGCTCCCAACGAGCATATGCCCGTCGTGGCCACGACCTTTGCCTCCGAGGTGTCCTGGTTTATGCAGCCGCTCTACACGCTGCGCGACCGCTGCACGGCCGTCTGCTGGTCCATCGCGCACTTCTTCCAGAAGCTCACCGGTGTGGCCGAGGCTGTGGAGCCTGTGCCCGACAAGGTTCTCGTCGATGCCCCGCATAAGGGTGTCGAGAAGCTCGCCGACCTCGCTACTAAGCTCGAAGGCGGCAACTACAGCATCTATATCTGCTACATTGTCGCGGCACTCGTGGTGTTCCTCGTGCTCGCCGTGCAAATGGGTTAAGGAGGGGAGAGCATGAACAACATCGTACTTGCCGTTCTGCAGGGCGTGGTCGTTATGGCCGTCGCGCCGTTCTTCTCCGGTCTCGGCCGCGTGATCCGCGCCAAGATGCACAACCGTCGCGGCCCCAGCATCATGCAGGACTATCGCGACCTGGCCAAGCTCTTTGCGCGCCCCGAGTCCCAGAGCGAGGACGCGAGCTTTGCGCTGCGCATTATGCCGCCGCTGTTCTTCGCCGTCGCCTTTATGCTCGCGATGGGCCTGCCGCTCTTTACGGCACAAAGCCCCATCCCGGTCTTTGGTGACGCTATCACCATCATGTACAGCCTGGCGCTCGCCCGCTTCTTCTTCGCCCTCTGCGGTGTGGATTCGTCCAACGCCTACGCCGGTATCGGCGGCGTTCGCGAGCTGCTCATGAGCGTGCTCATCGAGCCGTCCATGCTGCTGGCGCTGTTTGCCGCCGCCCTGGTGTGCGGCTCCACCGACATCGCTACCATGGGTCAGCACATCATGACGGGCGCCGTCGACGCGCCGGTCGCCGTGATCCTCGCCGGCATCGCCTTTGCGATCGCTTGCTACATGGAACTCGGCAAGCTGCCGTTTGATCAGGCCGAGGCCGAGCAAGAGCTTCAGGAGGGTCCGCTCGCCGAGCTTTCCGGCCCGTCGCTTGCGATGGCCAAGCTCGCCATGTCCATGAAGCAGGTCCTGGTCGTCGCCTGGTTCTGCGCGATCTTCATCCCCTGGGGCGAGCCCGCGACCGTGGGCGCCGCTGCCGTTCTGGGCGCGGTCATCTTCCTGGTGAAGTGCCTGATCGACTTTGTCGTATGCGGCGTGATCGAGAACTCCTGCTCGCGCTCGCGTTTTAAGGTGCTTGGCAATCAGACCTGGGCCGTCGTGGGCATCGCCGTTCTGGCGTTTGTCTTCGTGGTCGTCGGTGTGTAGGAGAAGGGAGAAACAATGTCATTTGCAGTCAGTCTGTCCCTTCTCGGCTTGGTCGCTATCGCGGCCCCGATGGTGGCTTCGGTGCTCGTCGCCCTGTTCCCCCGTCCGTACGCCAAGTGGTTCAGCGTTTTGGGTGCCGCCGTCTCGACGGTCTGCACCATCGCCCTCGCCGCGAATTTCGCTGGCGCCGGCATGCCCGACACGCAGGTCCCCCTGATCTCGTTTGGGCAGACCCTCGTTATGGGATTCACCTTCGATCGCATGAGCACGCTGCTCGCGCCCGCCTTTGTGGGTATCGGCCTGCTTGTCGTGATCTATTCGATTCCCTATATGAGCGAGAATAACCGTGAGCATCCCGACGCACCGCGTCGTCGCTTCTACGCGTACCTCGCGACCTTTATCGGCGCCATGGCCGGCCTCGTGTACAGCTCGACCCTTTTGGGCCAGCTCGTGTTCTTTGAGATCACGGGTGCGTGCTCTTGGGGCCTCATTAGCTACTACATGACGCCTACGGCCAAGAAGGCCGGCATGAAGGCCCTCATCATCACGCATATCGGTGCGCTCGGCCTGTATCTGGGCGCCGCCATCGTGTTTGCCCACACCGGCACCTTCGCCATCACCGCGATTGCCGGCCTCGACACCAAGCTCAAGGCTATCGTCCTTTTGCTCGTGCTGTTTGCGGCCTGGGCCAAGTCCGCACAGGTCCCCATGTACATGTGGCTGCCTTCGGCCATGGAAGCGCCGACGCCTGTTTCGGCCTACCTGCATGGTGCCTCGATGGTCAAGGTCGGCGTGTGCGTGTTCGCGCGCGCACTCGTCTCTGCCGGCGAGATTCCCGAGATCGTGGGCTGGGTCGCCATTATCGACGCCATGGTCACCATGCTCTTTGGTTTCCTTATGTACCTGCCGCAAAAGGACATGAAGCGCCTGCTGGCCTTCTCCACGATCGCCCAGCTCTCCTATGTGTTCTTTGGTCTGGGCCTTTCGGTCTTTGGCAGCCAGCTGGCCTTTGATGGCGCCGTGTGCCACATCTTTAACCACGCTTTCGCCAAGACCCTGTTCTTCCTGATCGCCGGTTCGTTCTCCTTTACGCTCGGCACGCGTATGCTGTCCAAGCTTCGCGGCATCGTAAAGAAGTACCCGATCTCGGGCGTGGGCTTTGGTGTCGCGGCGCTCGCCATTGCCGGCGTGCCGCCCATGAACACGTTCTTCTCGAAGTTCCAGATCATCGCCGGCGGCTTTTCTGTGGGTGCCGGCAACGTCGCGATCCTGGTGCTCGTGTGCATTATGGTCGCCGAGACCGTCGCCACCTTTGCATGGTTCCTTAAGTGGATGGGCTATTGCCTGCCCGGCGAGCCGAGCGAAGAGGTCGCTGCGGGTGCCCCGCTTCCCCGCGCGATGGCGTTCGTGTTCATCGTGCTCATCATCATGGTCATCGTCAGCGGCCCGCTTTCGGCCAGCTGGATCGGTTAGGAGGTAGAACGACATGGGTTATTCGATCGTCAACATCCTTGGCGGCCTTCTGATCGTCACGTCCACCATGGTGGTCGTCTCAAAGAACATCAAGCACGCCATCAGCTGGTATGCGGTGCAGTCGCTGGTGCTCGTGGGGCTGCTTGCTACGCTCGGTGTCACTACCGGTGCGCAGGAGCTGCTTATGTGGGCCGGATCCGCCTTTATCACCAAGGTCATCCTGGTCCCATATATCCTCAACCGTGCGTACAAGAAGATGGGCGAGCCGAGCGACGCATCGCTCAAGGCCGGCCTTAAGCCCGCGTGGGCCATTTGCATCATCGCCGTGGAGGTCGCGATCTGCTTTGCCGTCGTGACGCAGATCAGCCTGCCCACGGCCGAGGTCGCAACGCCTGCGCTCGCTATTAGCTTCGCTCACTTCTTTGTGGGCCTCACCTGCATCATTTCGCAGCGCAACATCATGAAGCAGATCTTTGGATACTGCCTCATGGAAAACGGCAGCCATGTGACGCTTGCGCTTTTGGCCCCCACCGCTCCCGAGATCATCGAGATCGGTATCGCCACCGACGCCATCTTTGCCGTCATCATCATGTCCATCGTCGTGCGTCGCATTTGGGACGACTCCCACTCGCTCGATGCGCGCGACCTGTCCGAGCTGAGGGGGTAGTCCATGGAAACGTTGATTCTCGCCCTGCTCGCGACTCCTTTGGTGTTCTCGCTGGTCATGGCGTTTTTGCCCAAGAACACGTCCTATAACGTGTTTGCCGGTCTCAACCTGGTCTCCGTCGCAGCCGTCCTGGTGCTGTCGATTATGACGGCCGGTGACGTCCTTATGAGCGGCGACACCGCGAGCGCTCTTGGCCTGTGGTTCCACCTCGATTCGCTGGGCGCCATCTTTGTGCTGCTCATCGACTTTATCGGTTTTCTTACGGGGCTGTTCTCGCTGCCCTATGTAAAAGCCGATATCGAGGAGGGCTCCATGCCCGCCGAGCGCGCCAAGCAGTATTTTGCGCTGTTTAGCCTGTTTGTGTTCACCATGCTGCTCGCGTGCCTGTCCAACAACATGATCCTCACGTGGGCCGCCGTGGAGGCAACCACGCTTTCCACCGTGTTCCTCGTGGGTATCTACAAGAACAAGACGGCCCTCGAGGCTTCTTGGAAGTATGCGATGGTCTGCACCGCCGGTGTGGCCTTTGGCCTGTTCGGTACGCTGCTGATCTACGCCAACGCCGCCGACGTGATTCCCAACGCCCACGAGGCCGCATTCCTGTCGTGCGTGCTGCCGTATGCCGACCAGTTCGACCCGACGCTCATGCGCCTCGCCTTTGCGTTTATCGTGATCGGCTTTGGCACCAAGGCCGGCCTGTTCCCCATGCACACTTGGCTGCCCGATGCCCACTCCCAGGCCCCGAGCCCTGTCTCGGCCCTGCTCTCGGGCGTGTTGCTTAAGTGCGCCATGCTTGTGATCATGCGCTTCTACGGCTTTACCATCCAGGCCGTGGGCGCTGAGTATCCGCAACTTTTGCTGCTGATCGTCGGCACGCTGTCCATTTTGGTGGCGGCGCTCTCGATGTTTCGCCAGGACGACCTCAAGCGCCGCTTTGCGTACTCGTCTGTGGAGAACGTGGGCGTTATCGCCCTGTGCCTGGGTATCGGTGGCCCGCTGGGTATCGCCGCGGCCCTGCTGCACTGCGTGTTCCACGGCTTTACCAAGACGCTTGCCTTCTGCGTGTCCGGCAACATTCAGCACGCCTTTGGCACGCGTAGCCTGGCTAAGATCCAGGGTGTCGTCGAGGTTGCCCCCGCAACCGCCGCGCTCGCCGTCCTGGCGTTGCTCGGTCTTGGTGCCTTCCCGCCCTTTGGCATGTTTATCTCCGAGTTCCTGACTTTTGTCGCCGGTGTTACCGCCGGTCCCATGTGGCTGGTCGTCGTGGTCGCCCTCGGTCTTACCGTGGCCATCTCCGCGCTCACCCGCATCGCACTCAAGTCGGTATTCGGCCATGCGCCCCAGGGCATGGGCAAGCATGAGGCCCCGGCGCTCATGCTTATCCCCGAAATCATCCTGGTTGTCATGATCTTGTGGTTTGGCATCGCCACCCCGCTGCCTCTCGTGCACGGTGTGGAGACCGCGACCGGCATCGTGCTCGAGCAGAGCACCGAGGAGCTTCACGCGACGCCGATGTACCGCGCTGTGTTCGGTACCGAGACCGCTCAGAGCGAGGTGGAGTAACGAATGATTGAAACTGAGAACAAGGTGTATGCCCGTCGCTGCGAGAGCCATGTCGAGGCCCTGCGCCGCGCCGTTCCGGGCTGCATCGAGAAGGTCGAGTGGCAGTGCGAGGACCAGCTGACGATCACCGTCAAGCAGGACAAGCTGCCCGAGGCCGTCCACTACCTGTATTACGAGCGCTACGGCTGGATTCCCGTGATCATCGGCAACGACGAGCGCAGTCTGTGCGGTCGCTACGCCGTGTACTACGTCATCTCCATGGAGGGGGAGGACCCCGGCTGGGTGACCGTGCGCACCGAGGTCGATCCCGCCAAGATGACGTTCCCGTCCGTGACGCCGTTCGTCCCCGCCTGCGTGTGGGGCGAGCGCGAGCTTCGCGACATGTTCGGCCTGATCCCCGAGGGCCTGCCCGATCGTCGCCGCCTGGTGCTGCCCGACGATTGGCCCAGCGGCCTGTACCCGCTGCGCAAGGACTCCATGGACTACCGCTTCCGTCCCGCTCCCGCGAGCGACATGGAAAACTACGAGTTCTTGGCCGATACCAAGGGCAAGGAGACCACACTCGTCCCCATGGGCCCGTTGCACATTACCTCCGACGAGCCCGGCCACTTCCGCCTGTTCGTTGAGGGCGAGACGATCGTCGACGCCGACTATCGTCTGTTCTACGTGCACCGCGGCATGGAGAAGGTCGCCGAGACGCGCCTGAACTATGATGCCGTGACGTTCCTCGCCGACCGCATCTGCGGCATCTGCGGCTGCGCCCACTCGGTGGCCTATGCCGAGGCCGTCGAGCGCGCCCAGGGCATTCATGTCCCGCCGCGCGCCCAGTACATCCGCGCTATCATGCTCGAGGTCGAGCGCCTGCACTCGCATCTGCTCAACATTGGCCTGGCGTCGCACTACACCGGCTTCGATTCGGGCTTCCAGCAGTTCTTCCGCGTCCGCGAGAAGTCCATGGACCTGGCCGAGAAGCTCTCCGGTCACCGCAAGACCTACGGCCTCAACGTGATCGGCGGCGTGCGTCGCGACATTTTGGCCGAGCAGAAGCTCTCCACGCTCACGACCATCCACCAGCTGCGCTCCGAGGTTCAGGAACTCGTCGACGTCTTGCTCTCCACGCCCAACTTTATTGAGCGTACGAGCGGTATCGGCATCTTGGACCGCAAGATCGCACGCGACTTCTCGCCGGTCGGCCCGCTCATGCGTGGCTCGGGCTATGCCCGCGACGTGCGCTTTGACCATCCCTTCGACGGCTACGCCGATCCGGACGTCCAAAAGATGCACGCCGCCACGGCCGACACCTGCGATGCCTTCGGCCGTACCGCCGTTCGCATCCAGGAGGTCTACGATTCGATCGACATGATCGAGACCATGCTCGAGAACTGCCCGTCGGGCCCCATCCTCACCACGGATTGGGAGTACACCCCGCACAAGTACGCCATCGGCGCCACCGAGGCGCCGCGCGGCGAGGACGTGCACTGGGCCATGCTCGGCAACAACCAGAAGTGCTACCGCTGGCGTGCCAAGGCGGCCACGTACAGCAACTGGCCGGTCCTGCGCTACATGTTCCGCGGCAACACCGTGGGCGACGCGGCGCTGATCGTCGGCTCGCTCGACCCGTGCTACTCCTGCACCGACCGCGTGACGGTGACCGATGTCGCCGCCAAGCGCGACCACGTGCTCGACAAGGAGCAGTTCGAGAACGTCTGGCGCGACAAGTCGCCGCTTGCGGGCGAGGGCACCATGGCCGCTCCGCTCGATGAGGAGGCGCTCTAATATGCTGAAGCTTTGGAAGGTTAACGCCAAGGCCGGCGACGCGACGGTCAAGTACCCGTTTGCGCCGTTCCCCACCAACAAGGACATGCGCGGCAAGCCCGAGCACAATGCCGAGCTCTGCATCGCCTGCGGTGCCTGTGGCGTTGCATGCCCGGCCGATGCCATTCGCATGGACACCGACCTTGCGGCCGATACCATTACCTGGTCGATCGACTACGGTCGCTGCATCTTTTGCGGCCGTTGCGAGGAAGCCTGCCCCATGGAGGCCATCAAGCTCACCGAGGAGTTTGAGCTGGCCGTCATGAGCAAGGACGACCTCACCAGCAAGAGCGTCTACACACTCGAGCATTGCTCGCGTTGCGGCAAGCCGTTTGCCCCGCACAAGGAGATCGACTACGCCAAGCGCCTGCTGCAAAAGGCCGGCGGCATGGAGGCCGAGCAGGCTGCCCGTACCGTCGGTATGTGCCAGGAGTGCAAGCGCGGGCTCGACGCCCTGCGCGCCGCCTCGGCCGTAAAGACCGGCAACGCGCACGGCATGGCTGCCAACGAGACGCTTGCGTCCGGCGAGCCCCAGGGCCCCGGCATGGAGTACCTGGGCGGCCACGGCGTGAACCCGGAGTATATCGACCGCGAGCTCAACCCCGATGCGCCCGAGATCCCTGCTGGACCTGCACCGGTCGAGGGCATCATCATGGATTTTGAAACGAAGGAGGAGTAACCATGGCCGAACCCACGCTTTTGCCCGAGCGGCTCCAGTACCGCCCGACCAAGATCGAGCTCGACGAGAGCATCGAGAAGGCCAAGGCGACCCTTCTTAAGAAGATCAAGCGCTCGGTGTATGTCTACCGTGTTGACTGCGGCGGCTGCAACGGTTGCGAGATCGAGATCTTCGGTTCCATCACGCCCGTCTTCGATGTCGAGCGCTTTGGTATCAAGGTCGTGCCCTCGCCCCGTCACGCCGATGTGCTGCTGTACACCGGCGCCGTGACGCGCGCCATGCGCATGCCGGCCCTGCGCGCCTTTGAGGCCGCACCCGATCCCAAAATCGTGGTGTCCTATGGCGCGTGCGGCTGCACCGGCGGCATCTTCTACGACAACTACTGCGTCTGGGGCGGCACGGACAAGATTCTGCCGGTCGATGTCTACATCCCCGGCTGCCCGCCTAGCCCCGCGCAGACCATCTACGGCTTTGCCATGGCGCTCGGTCTGCTGGACCAAAAGCTCCATGCCGAGACCACGGTGGAGGCCGCCGGCGAGCAGGCCGATATCCTGCACCCCGGCGTGCCGTACAAGCTGCGCGTTGCCATCGAGCGCGAAGCTCGCGCCATGAGCGGCTACCGTTACGGCCGCGACCTGGCCAATGAGTTTATGGATACGCTCGAGGGCGCGCCCAAGGGCGATATCCGCGGTGCTATGGCGCTGCTCATCGACAAGCAGGACGATCCGCGCCGCGTTGAGGTCTACTCGGCGCTGCAGGATCTGGTGCTGGCCGGAGGTCGCTAGATGGAGCTCACGGACCGCTCTGGTTACTTTGCGGGCCCCGGTATGCTCGGCGGCTCCTTTGGCGATGCCTCGCGCGCAAGCGACGAGGCCGCCGAGGGCGTCGCCGACCCCTGCCTGGGCCATGCGCCCGACCAGGTGGTCTTCTATGAGCTCACGCGTAAGTTTGTGGAGACCGAGGAAGACGTTCCCCAGGAGGCCTGCGACGTGCTGTACTACACGCTCGCCGTGGGCCACCACACCGGCGTGCTCGACTGCTTTGAGCCGCGCCTGTCGGTGCCGGTGGATGTCTTCTATTCGCTCGTCGACGCGCTGCCGGAGGGGGAGGCTAAGACAAAGTTCGAGGCCATCCGCTCCTTTGGCGAGTGCCAGCTCGACAAGGCGGCGGTGCCGTCGCTGCTCGAGGCCTGCGATGCTCTGCTCGACGAGCGCGGTTTTCGTGGTTCGGCCAAGGCCGGCATCTCGGTGTTCGATGACGACTTTGGCCTGCATGCCCAGCAGGTCGCGTTCTTAATGAAGTTTCGCGATCTGGTCGAGCGCGTGCGCGATGTGTCGGGCGTGTATCTGACGGGGAGGTTGCAGTAATGGGTCGCGTTGTGGATGGTTGTGTGAACGGCGCCCCGTTTGCGGGTATCGTGCTCACGGCGGGAAGCGTGCTGCGTGCCGACGATGCCGCCGGCCCCGTGCTCTCCAAAAAGATGGAAGACGCACCCATCGCCGGTTGGTACACCATCGACGGCGGCCAAACGCCCGAGGACGACATCATCGAGGTCAAGCGCGAGCGTCCGCCTCGCCTGGTCTTGGTCGATGCCGCCGACATGGCGCTGCCCGTCGGGTCCATCCGCTTGCTCGACAAGCGCGATGTGGCCCGCAAGTCGATGTTCACCACGCATTCGCTTCCTTTGTCGATTCTGATCGAGGAAATCGAACAATCGTGTGATGATATCGTCTTCGTTGGGATTCAGCCGGGCGACACGGAGTTCTACAACCCCATGTCCCCGGAGGTCTTTGAGGCCGTCGACGCCGTGTACGACGCCGTGGCCGCCAACGACTTTTCCAACTTTGTCCGCTTGGGGCAAGAGCAATAGGAGCGCTTGTCCCTGCTGATTAGGAAAGAAGTGATTGACATGGCAGATTCCAAGGTGGAGTACCCCGCTCCCGATTGCCTGGCGCCCGCCGCGATCGAGGCCAAGACCGAGGCCGCCGGCGTGACCAAGGCCAACCTGCCGGTCGCAAAGGCCTTTCTGTTGGCAATGTTCGCCGGTGCGTTTATTGCCTTCGGTGGCCTGTTCTTTACCGTGTTCTTGAGCGATAGCACGCTGGGCTGGGGCGCCCAGCGCGTCGTGGGCGGCCTGTGCTTTTGCCTGGGCCTGGTGCTCGTGCTGGTGTGCGGCGCCGAGCTGTTCACCGGCAACTCGCTTATGGTCTGCGCGCTCAAGAGCAAAAAGATCACCCTGGCTCAGATGCTTAAGGCATGGGTCGTCGTGTGGCTTGGTAACTTTGCCGGTGCCCTGTTCATCGTCTTTTTGGTGTACATGGCCGGCATTTACAAGCTCAACGGCGAGGCGGTCGCCAATTCCATGGTGAGCGTCGCCGCCGGCAAGGTGACGGTCGACTGGGTGACGATCTTCTTCCGCGGCATCCTGTGCAACATCTTTGTGTGCCTGGCCGTGTGGATCGGTACCGCCGGCAAGACCGTGGTCGATAAGGTCGTGGGCATTCTGCTGCCCATCGCCGCCTTTGTGGCCTGCGGTTTTGAGCACTGCGTTGCCAACATGTACTTTTTGCCCATGGGTGCCGTGATGCATGCATGCGGCTATGGTGCCGACGTCGCCGGCGCCGATGCGCTCAACGCCGCGGGCATTGCGTTTAACCTGTCCGCTGCCACGCTGGGCAACATCGTGGGCGGCGCGGTTCTGGTCGCGCTCGGCTACTGGTTTATCTACGCCAAGAAGTCCGAGGCGTAAGGTACCGTCTGTTTGACGTTGGGCCTCCCGCGGGGCGTTGCCGTGCGGGAGGCTTTTTGGGTCTGGGGCTCGTTGCCGGGCTTTTGGCCTGTTGTGTTTGGCTGATGAAAGGGGTAATCGAGATGGCATCTGCTGTGAAGCGTGACGGTCGCGCCGTGGTGACCACATGCGGGGGATGCTATGCCGATTGCGCCTTTGCGGCCCATGTTAAGGATGGGCGTGTGGTGGCCGAGTTGCCGGTGCCGGGACATCCGTGCGCGGCGCGTGCCCTGTGCGCCCGCGGACGGCATCGCCTGGCAATGCCGTTTGACGAGCGCGATCGCATTGTGCATCCCATGCGCCGACGAGCTGATGGCTCGGGGTTCGATACGATTTCGTGGGATGAGGCGTTCGCGCAGATCGCAGCGCGCCTTGGGGAGATTGTTGACGGGCATGGTCCCCGTGCGCTGGGCATGACGCTCGGCGTGCCCTCGTTCGACCGCTACTGGGCGCATCGCTTTATGCATGCGCTTGGTTCGCCCAACGTGTACGGTGCCGACGGCGCCTGCGAGGTAAGCCGACTTACCGGTTGGGAGCACAGCTTGGGCTATAGTCCCGCCTCCGACCTGGCGCATACCGATTGCATCATGTACCTGGGGCGTTCCATCGTCGATTCGTCGACGATGGGGGCCGTTGATTCGCTCAACGATGCCCGTCGCCGTGGGGCGAAGATCATCGTGGTCGACCCCCGGCGCAGCGGCTCGGCTGCGCTCGCCGACCGCTGGT
>CABUUJ010000041.1 GCA_902494715.1 uncultured Collinsella sp. | reverse complement strand
GGGGGTTAAGTTTGTCGCGAGTTCCGCACGCAAAGGAAAGCACTTAATGTGCTTTCCGTCTTGCGCAGGACTGTAGAGCAGCAAACTTAACCCCCGCCCTCAGCCCCGGAAGCCCTCCCGGATGGCCCCAAAAAATTTTTCAAAAAAGTTGTTGCGCGCCGGACAGACTTCTGTGTATACTAATCCCCGCAGCGAACGCGAGCGGAAACAAACGCGAACGTCTGCCTGGGGAGTTAGCTCAGTTTGGTTAGAGCGCCGGCCTGTCACGTCGGAGGTCGCGGGTTCGAGCCCCGTACTTCCCGCCAACGCAATTAAAGCCACGTCTTCGGACGTGGCTTTTTGCGTTTGATGGGACATTGATCCGCATCCCTTATAACATCCCTTATATCTAAAACCACACATCTCCAAATCGCATCTCTTATTTGCAAACATAGCGCAACTGATATATTTGTTCAAACAAGGCGTTTGTTGCGCAACACCTGTTCAACGAGACAGGGGGTTAGGTTATACTAAATTGCACTGTAGGCCGCATTTGATGCATTTCGCTCCAAGCGCGGCGCTCAGTGGATATCCGATTTACTATTTGGATATCCTGCGGTCATTTGGCGTCTCGACACAAGCTCGGCCCCGGAGCTCGTTCGAGCTGTTCGTATTCCTTGAAAGGGGAAAAATGGACATATCGAGGAAGACTGATTATGCCCTTCGCATGCTTGCGATGCTTGCCGAGGAGCCGGAGCGGTTGCTTTCTGTTCGCACTGCTGCCGAAGAGGTCAATGTTCCGTATTCGTTTGCCCGTTCGATCCAGCACGGTTTGGTTCAGGCCGGCATTGTGGAGAGCCTGCGTGGTGTTCATGGTGGCATGCGCCTTAAGGTGAGCCCCGACGATGTCGCGATTCGTCAGGTTGTAGAGGCGGTTCAGGGTCCCATGGTCATGAACGACTGTACCGCTCCCGATGGCGACTGTGCGCGAATGGGCACGTGCTGCTATCATCCCCTGTGGGCCGGAGCCCAGGCGCTGATGCGCGACTATCTCGATTCCGTTTCGCTCGGCGATATCGTCGCCCATCGCCAGTTTCCGGCTGTCGATCCCAAGTTTGCCGATCGCGATGCGTTTCCCGAGTATGCCACCTGCGCGTACGCTTGCCGGGAGGAATAGCGCCGCATAAGGAGCATTGTCATGATTCAGGACCCCTTTCGTTCGATGATTCGTTCGGAAGGGGTCCTGCGTTATCGCGACCTTCCGTGGCGCCGTACACGCGATCCGTACATCATTTGGCTTTCTGAGGTCATGTTGCAGCAAACGCAGGTGCCGCGTGTGGAGGCGCGCATGCCGGTGTGGCTCGATCGTTTTCCGACTGTTCAGGCGCTTAGCGCAGCGGCGCCTTCCGATGTTTTGGACGCTTGGCAGGGGATGGGCTACAACCGACGCGCTCTGGCGCTTCATGGGGCCGCTCAACGGGTCGTAGAGGATTGGGGCGGGGAGTTTCCGCGCGAGACGCACAATCTGGTCGCGCTGCCCGGTATTGGCCCGGCAACGGCGCAGGGCATCCGTTCGTTTGCGTTTGATCTTCCAGGCGTGTATCTGGAGACTAACGTGCGCACGGTCTTTCTGCATCACTTCTTTCCCGATGTGCCGGCCGTTCCCGATCGCGAACTGGTGCCGCTGATCCAAGCTGCCTGTCCGGCGGCCCCCGGCGCGGCGGCGGACGAGATCGCGCCCTTTGCCGCGCCTCAAGACGATGCCGACACGCCGCGCGCGTGGTATTACGCGTTGCTGGATTACGGCGCGTATCTTAAAAAGACGCTGCCCAATCCGTCCAGGCGGTCGGCGAGCTATAGTCGTCAGTCCAAGTTTGAGGGCTCGCGTCGCCAAAAGCGCGCCCACATTGTGCGCATGCTGCTGGCGGCGCGCGATGGGCAGCCGGCAGGTATTACGCTCGATGAAGCCGTTGCGGGCGTTAACGAGATGGAGACGGCGGCCGGCCGAGAGCCGGTCGAGCGCGAGCTGGTCACAAGCATTCTCGCCGATCTGGAGCGCGAGGGCTTTTGCCGCTCCGAGGGCGATCGTTGGTTGAGTGTGTAGCTCGCTCGAATCTGAAGAACAGGATTGTAAGGTTTAAATCCGCGGCTTGAGGGCATCCTAAAGACAAGGCCGCTCAAAGCCTATGGGCGGCACGTGTTGAAGGGAAGTACACCTATGGATTTTGAGAACTCTCAGACCAAGAAGAACCTAGAGACCGCTTTTGCCGGTGAGTCCCAGGCACACACCAAGTATCGCTACTATGCATCCAAGGCCAAAAAGGACGGCTACGTTCAGATCTCGAATATCTTTGCCGAGACGGCGGGCAACGAGTCCGAGCACGCCAAGCTGTGGTTTAAGTATCTGCACGACGGCGTCGTTCCGGGCACTCTGGACAACCTGCGCGACGCCGCCGCGGGTGAGAACTACGAGTGGACCACGATGTATGACGAGTTTGCCAAGACCGCCGAGGAGGAGGGCTTTGCCGAGATCGCCGAGAAGTTCCGTGGCGTCGGTGCCGTGGAGAAGGCTCACGAGGAGCGCTACAACAAGCTCGTCGAGCGCATCGAGTCGGGCGAGGTGTTTGAGCGTGAGGGCGTGAAGGTGTGGAAGTGCCTGAACTGCGGGCACCTGCACGTTGGTGCCGAGGCGCCTGAGGTGTGCCCGGTGTGTAACCACCCGAAGGCGTACTTTGAGGAGCAGGTGGTGAACTACTAGCGCTTGGCGCTGGCTGCTGCGGAGCGCAGGGCGGGAAATGCCTTTCCCTCTCGCTCACGGCTGCGCAGGGTCGCGCGAGGCAAAGGCATTTCCCGCCCTGCGCTCCGGCTTCGGGTCGTTGCGTGCTCGCTACAGAAAAGTTGATAAAAAAGTTTGTGTGCCGCCCCTTATGGGGCGGCACGTTTTTGTGGGGGCCGGTTGGGGCGGTGACGTTGCTTAGAGGGTACACTGGGTAGCGTTGGCTATTCGTTTCCTCTTGTGAGGTGTTGGTTATGGGTAAGAAGTCTCGGGCTCGGGTTGCTGCGGCGGGAACTCGCAAGGATCCTGGTCGTCGGGTTGCCGAGGGTAAAAAGGCTGATCGTGCTGAGAAGGACAAGAAGGTCGGGGCGCATGCTCATCCTGAGTGGGCGCCTCATTTGAATTCGGCTAGTGAGGATTTGACTGCCAAGTTGTTTACTCTGGTCGAGGTAATTTTGGGCGTGGTGCCCCTTGTGGTTATCGGTTTGTTCTTGGCTTCGAAGGACGCTACGAGTGTCGATAAACTCACCGAGGTCTTTTCGCAGGAGCCCTCGATGGTGGTCACGTTTATTTCTGCGTGCTTGCAGCCGTTTTTGGCGTACATGCTGTATATGGTCTACCGCAAATACTGCGAGGGCGACGCTGGTTTTGTCGCCGGCAACCTGATCGGTCTTTTGTGCTCCGAGATCCTACTGCTCAATATCCCGGGCGTCATCGGTATGGGCATCTTACTGTGGCGTGTTTGGCGCAACGTCGCCCCGCACTTTGAGAGCTGGTTGTTTGAGCGCCGTGCAATGGGCGTGCTGGCAGACATCGCGGGCTCGCTCGTGATTCTAGCCTTGGCGTTTATGTGCGCCACCGCCGCCCGAGGCCTTGCGGGCATGTAAGGCTGATTAGAAGTTTGCGTGCCGCCCCTTTTGGGGCGGCACGTTTTTGTATGGGTCCCTGTTTCCACATTTTTCGTCAAGCTTTTGGTTAGATTTTGGTCAGTTGGCGTAAAGGCGGAAGTCCAAAAGATTGATGGCGAAAAAAGCTCAGAGAAAGTGCTGGTAGGGGAGTTGTTGAGCTTTTCGACAGCTTTTGAGCAAAAGAAACTTTGTGGCTATTGCCGGCGATTGCGTTGTCGCGGTCATGGCGGTGCGGGATGCTGGTCGTAAGCGTCGAATGCTCCGATTTTGGAGGCCAGCATGGATCTGTTTCTTGAGACTCCGCAGCAACAAGCCGAGCGTATGTTGCGCCAGCAGCAACGACTCATGGAGATGCAAATGCAAGGGGCGGCAGTCCAGCCCTTTGCGCAAAATGTCGTGCCCGCTGCTGTACCTGCAGCTGTGCCCGGGTGCGAATCGGCACCAGAGGCCTATTCCGTACAGCAAGATTCATATGCGCAGGAGCTCGCGTTCGACAAACGTCGTGCGCGTCGTCGCCGCGTGGGCCAGCGCCTGCGCACATTGGCGATGATCGTGCTCATTCCGCTAGGACTTGCGGCGATTTTCTTGGTCTCGTATGCGCTCACCTGCATCCTCAACGGTGCTTCGCCCGGCGAAGTGCTCCAACATCTGTCAGCCCTCGGCCAGCGCCTAGGCGATGTCATAACAACAATCCGCGCCGGCTGGGAGAGTTAGCGTTTGTCACATTAGGACTTCTAGGGTGTAGGGATTATCGCCATGAGTAGAATCCTCGCATCTTGGGAGTCCTGTCATGCGACTGAATAGTATTATTAATGATAAATAATAATAGAAAATGCCATGTTAAGGTACTTAACGACATCCTTGGAGGATCTGGCGTCGTCGCCTTCGGAGCGAAGCTATCAAGAGATGGTCTGTGCATACAGGCAATACAAAAAGGAGGTGCTCGGTTGAATCTGACCTTTGAGGGATTCTTAAAAGGCTATTGCCGAGAGCTATCCGGACAGCAGTCGCTGAGTTTTAGAAAATTGGTTGAGCAGGCGACGACGGATGCGCCGCGCGTGGCGGAGCCTCTGTTTTTGCTCGCTTTGGCGCAAGGAAAAGCCGAATACGTTCTGGGTTTATCCGAGGGCTCGTGGATGGAACGGGATTACCGAGACGTTTTATCCTTGTACGGTCAAGCGGGTAGCATGGCGTCTCTATGCGCCAAAAGTGAGCTCCCTAATCGTTATGCCAACGTTTGGCGCGCGTATAGAGCGGTGAAGGAAAAGCCAGTGGCCGATAGAAGGGTGAACGCCCTGATGAGAAAGAAAACGCTGGAAGCATTGGAGGAATCGGGTGTAACGCGCTATGGCCTCTGCCGTGCTCTGCGCCTGAATAAAGGAAACGTATACGCATACTTGGCCGGCGATGACTCAAAGGTGAGCAGGAAAACGGCGCGCCGCATTATGGAATATGCGGAGGAGAGGGGCGCCCAAGAAGGGGCCGGGCGCCCGGTGTGTGTGGCGGGGTAAGATTGATCGCGGTTTTGATTGATGACCGATTGAGTTTGTTGGGCGGAGTTTATGTCTGCTATTGATACTGTGCTTGTTGTGATCGCCTTGGTGGCGGTGGGGGTTGCTGTGGCTTGCGCCCTCCAGCTCAAGAGCCTGCGTGCCGAGTTGCGGGAGCGTGGCGACAGTAGCGCGGAAACGCTCGCGGCGCTCGAGCAGGCCAACAGCACGCTCGATGCCCTGAACGTCGCGCTGGCCGAAACCCGCTGCACGGCCAATGTCATCGCGCAGCAGCAGACGACCGATGCGGCCGTGGAGCAGCAACGTTACCTGACCATCGCACGCGAGTTTTCGCAAGCTGGTGACCGGATGGATGACCTGCGCCGCGAGACGGCCCAACAGCTCGGCGCCAACCGCGAGGGCATCGAGCATCGCCTGGACAAGGTGCGCGAGACGGTCGATGCCCAGCTGGGCGCCATCCGCAAGGACAACAACGTGCAACTCGATCAGATGCGCGCGACGGTGGACGAGAAACTCTCCCGCACGCTCAACGACCGCCTGTCTGCATCGTTTAAGCAGGTGAGCGACCAGCTCGAGGCCGTGTACAAGGGTCTGGGCGACATGCAGTCCATCGCCACCGGCGTGGGCGACCTTAAGCGCGTGCTGGGTAACGTGAAGGCGCGTGGCATTTTGGGCGAGGTACAGCTGGGTGCAATTCTGGCGGACATCCTTACGCCCGACCAGTATCTGGAAAACGTCGCCACCAAGCCCGGCGCCTCGGAGCGCGTTGAGTTTGCCGTCAAGCTGCCGGTGGACGAGGGCGACCCCGTGCTGCTGCCGATTGACTCCAAGTTTCCGGGCGACGCGTACGAGCACTTGCTCGACGCGCAGGAGTCGGGCGATGCGGAGACCGTGGCGGCTGCGCGCAAGACGCTCGACACCATGGTCAAGCGCGAGGCCAAGGACATCTGCGAAAAGTACCTGAGTGTGCCGGCAACGACCAACTTTGGCATCATGTTCGTGCCGTTTGAGGGACTGTACGCCGAGGTCGTCAGTCGCCCCGGGCTTATCGAGACCCTGGGCCGCGACTATCACGTCAACGTTGCCGGTCCCAGCACCATGGCGGCCATCCTCAACAGTCTGCAGATGAGCTACCAGACGTTTAAGTTGCAAAAACGCACCGATGACGTGCTGCGCGTGCTCTCCGCCGTCAAGGCCGAGCTGCCGCGCTATCAAAAGGCGCTGCGCCGCGCCCAACAGCAGATCGAGACCGCAGGAAAGACGGTCGAGGGCATCATCACCACGCGCACCAACGTTATGGAGCGCAAGCTCAAGGACATCGACGCGCTGGAAGACGCCGACCAAGCCGATGAGATCTTGGGACTCACGTCCGCGAGCCTTCTCGCGGACCAAGAAGACAAGGACTAATTGCAACAAGACGGTGGGGCACCGGCGCAAACGCGGGCGCCCCACCGCTTTTCGTATCGCACTTGTCTGAAGCGTGCTCCAATGTGCAACAATGGCGTTTCGCCCTATCAGACGCGAAAGGAAGCCCATGTCCCAGAGAAGCACCAGCCCGCTCAGCCGCTCCACCGTGCGCCGCACGCTGCGGCGGTTTTGGGGTGTCACGCGCACGCAGCCGCTGATTGTCTTTCTCTCGGTATTCTCGTCGGCGGGCTACATCTTTTTGCTGACGTTTGCCAATACCTATGTGATGGCCCTCATTGTCGACCGCGTTCAAGCCGGTCCCGTGGCGGGTGACCAGGTGTTTGAGGTCTTCGGCCCCTATATCCTGGCGCTCGTACTCGTTAACCTGGTGGGTCAGATCCTCTCCAAGTTACAGGACTACACCGTCTACAAGCTCGAGATTGCAGGCAACTATCACCTGGCGCGTCTATGCTTCGACACGCTCTCCAACCAATCCATGACATTCCATACCAGCCGCTTTGGCGGATCGCTTGTGAGCCAGACGAGTCGTTTTATGAGCGGCTACACGGGGCTGGTGGACGTGACGGTGTATTCGCTCATCCCCACCATCACCTCGGTCATCTGCACCGTGGCCGCACTCGCCCCGGTGGTACCGACGTTTACCGTGATCCTGGTGTGCATCATGGTCGTCTACATCGCGTTTGTCTGGCTTATGTACAAGCGCATCATGCCGCTTTCGGCCGCGACGTCCGCCGCGCAGAACAAGCTCTCGGGCGTGCTCTCCGACGCGGTCACGAACATCTTGGCCGTCAAGACCTGCGGGCGCGAGGACTTTGAACGCGATCTGTTCGACGCCGCCGATCGTGCCGCGCGCGACGCCGAGACGGTCTCGATGCACGCCATGATGCAGCGCAACTTTACGACCTCGGGCCTTATCGTCATCACCATGGCCGTGGTGAGTGTGTTCGTGGCGGGCGGCAACGCGTGGTTTGGCATCTCGGCTGGCTCGCTCGTCATGATTTTTACCTACACCTATAACCTTACCATGCGCCTGAACTACGTGAGTTCCATGATGCAGCGCATCAACCGCGCTTTGGGCGATGCGGCCGAGATGACGCGCGTGCTGGACGAGCCGCGTTTGGTGGCAGACGACCCGGGCGCCCCTGAGCTCAAAGTGACCGAGGGCGCGATTGATTTTGAGCACCTGAGCTTTGCGTACCGTGACGCTGCGGTGGGCGAGAGCGTGTTCGACGACCTGACACTTCATGTGGCGGCGGGCCAGCGCGTGGGCCTGGTGGGCAAATCGGGCTCGGGTAAGACGACGCTCACCAAACTGCTGCTGCGCCTAGACGATGTTCAGGGCGGCCGCGTGCTCGTGGACGGTCAGGACGTCTCGCGCTGCACGCAGCAGAGCCTGCGCCGCCAGGTTGCCTACGTGCCGCAGGAGGCGCTGCTGTTCCATCGCTCCATTCGCGAAAACATTGCCTACGGTCGTCCCGACGCCACTGATGAGCAGATTCGCGAGGCCGCGCGCCTGGCCAATGCCCTGGAGTTTATCGACCGCTTGCCTCGTGGCTTTGACACCATGGTGGGCGAGCGCGGCGTCAAGCTCTCGGGCGGCCAGCGTCAGCGCGTGGCTATCGCCCGCGCCATCCTAACCGACGCGCCGATTCTGGTGCTCGACGAGGCGACCTCTGCCCTCGACAGCGAGTCCGAGGCGTTGGTGCAGGAGGCGCTCGAAAACCTGATGCGTGGACGTACCTCCATTGTGGTGGCGCACCGCCTGTCCACCGTGGCGGCGCTCGACCGCATTGTGGTACTGGCCGATGGCGAGATCGTCGAGGATGGCATGCATGCGCAGCTCGTCGAGGCGGGTGGCGAGTACGCGAGCCTGTGGAGCCGTCAGACCGGCGCATTCTTGGAGGCGTAAGCGTTTCGGACGTGGGACAATTGTGCCCATAAGTTTATTGTGCCGTTGAGCCGAGGAGTCGTTATGCCACGCGAGACCAATGCCGCCAAACGCGAGCGCGCCGTTGAGGTGTGTGAGCGCCTCAACCGTCGCTATGGCCCGGTCGAGTGCTTTTTGGACCACGAGAATCCCTTCCGCCTGCTGATCGCGGTGCTGCTCTCGGCGCAAACGACCGATGCGCAGGTCAACAAGGTGACGCCGCGGCTGTTTGCCCAGTGGCCCACGCCCGAGGCCATGGCCGGGGCGAGCGTGGCTGACGTGGCAGACACTATCAAGTCACTCGGCTTCTACAAGAGCAAAGCCAAGCATGCCGTCGAGGCCGCGCAGATGATCGTCGCCGACTATGGCGGCGAGGTGCCGGCCGACATGAAGGAACTCGTGAAGCTGCCGGGCGTGGGACGCAAGACGGCGAACATCGTGCTCAACGTGGGGTATGGCATCGTGGAGGGCATTGCGGTGGACACGCACGTCAACCGCATTGCGCACCGCCTGATGCTGAGTCCCAAGACGCATGCAAAGGAGCCGCTCAAGACCGAGCAGGATTTGCTCAAGATTTTGCCGCACGAGTATTGGGAGTCGGTCAACCATCAGTGGATCACCTTCGGTCGCGAGATCTGCGACGCCCGCAAACCCAAGTGTGACGAGTGTCCGCTGGCAGATTTGTGCCCCAGCGTGCGCGTGGCGGGGTAGGGCGGAACGCATCTTCGTCTGGCGTTTTTTGCGGGGCTGGGTTTGCCCTTGAGCCGGAGTCCTCTCCATGCGCTACCATGACAGACAATGTATTTGACGTACGACCCGCCGAGCTTGCCCCGGCGGGCTTTTGGCGTTGCGATGCCGGAGGAACAGCATGCTCATTCACCGTATAGCCGCGCAGCTCTACACTGCCGAGGCGCTGCAGACCGTCGAGGCCGGACTCGATGCCGGCGAGGACGTGACGCTGGCCGTGTCGCAGTCGGGTCGCACGCTTATGGCGGCCGCCCAGTTTGCGCGCCGTCCGCGCCCGACGGTCTACATTGTGAGCGGCGAGGATGCGGCCGATCGCGCCGCGCGCAGCCTTGCCGCCTATGTGGGCCTGGCGCACGTGTGCCGTTTCCCCGAGCGCAAGGACTATCCGTGGCGCGAGCAGGCGCCCGACGACGCCGTGGTAGCGCAGCGCTGCGAGGCCCTGGGACGCATCGTGCGCGGGGACAACTGCATCATGGTTGCCTCGGCTCGCGCGTTGCTGCGCTGCGTGCCGCCAGTCGAGAGCCGCTACTGGGAGTCCACTACTTTTACGGTGGGCGAGGAGATTCCTTTTGACGAGGTGCCGCAGCGCCTGGTGGGCATGGGCTACACCAATGCCGGCGCTGCTGACGCGCCCGGCCTGTTCCGTGTGCACGGCGACACCGTCGAGGTGTTTCCCGCGCAGGAAAAGGCGCCCGTGCGCATTGAGTTCTTTGGCGACGAGATCGACCGCATCCGCCGCATGGTGAGTTCAACGGGCCAGACCATCGGCAACGAGGACAGCATCGAGATCTTCCCATGCCGTGAGCTGGCGCTTACCGACGAGGCCGTCCACAACATGCATGTGGCACTCTACCGCGCCAGCCAGGACGACAGCAAGTTGGCGGCGCTGCTCGAGATGGTGGATGCGCGCATCGTCACGCCTGAGCTCGACCGCTTTTTGCCGGTGATGTACGGCCAGACTGTGAGCCCGCTGTCGCACGTGAGCGGCAAGGCGCTCGTGGTGCTGTCCGAGCCGCGCTCGCTGTTCGACGATTGTCTGCGCGCCTACGAGGATATCGAGGCACGTGCCGGCGAGGCGGGGGTCGACCGTCTGGACGGCCTGTACGTGCGTGCCCAGCAGCTCGACTTTGGTTCCCAGCAACGCCTGAACTATGTGAGCCTCATCCGTGCCGGCGGTGCGGTGACGGCCGAGCTCAAGATTGAGCAGCCGGCCATCGCAGGCTCGGACAATCGCTTTATGACGCGCATTCAGGAAGTCGTGGGCAAGCGCTACGCCTGCGTGTTTGCCATCCCCGATCGCGGTGCGCGCGAGTCGATGGAGCTCACCTTTGGCGACGAGGGCATTACCTTTGAGGAGTCGCTGACGGCTGCGCCCGAAAATGCCAGTGCTATCGGCGACCGCGTGCGCGTGGCAGCGGCGGATTCCGCCGACCGTGCTGTCCGCCAGGATGCCCATGCCTCGATCCGCGAGCGCAAGGCCGACGCGCTCAACGCCCGCTCGCTCGAGGCGGGTGCCGCCCAGGCTGCCGCCGGGGCCGCCGTGCCCACCATCTCGCGCGGACGCGTGACCTTTGTCGATGCCGCTCTGCCGCAGGGCGTGGTGGTGCCCGATGCCAACCTGGCCGTGTTCTCGATCGCCGACCTCAACGCCCGCATGGACGCCAACCGCGCGCGCAGCCGCCGCAAGGTGGACATTACGCAGATTACCTTCCCGTTTAAGCCGGGCGACTACGTGGTGCACGCTACCCACGGCATCGCGCTCTTTAGCGAGATCGCGCGCCAGGAAGTGGGCGGCAAGGAACGCGACTACTTTTTGCTGGAATACGCCGATGGCGACAAGCTCTACGTGCCGCTGGAGCAGGTTGACCGCATTACGCGCTACGTTGGTCCCGACGGTGATAAACCGCGCTTGACCAGGCTCAACACCGCCGACTGGACGCGGGCCACCAACAAGGCGCGCAAGAATGCCAAAAAGCTGGCGTTTGACCTGGTCGACCTGTATACGCGCCGCTCGTCGATTACCGGTATCGCCTGTCCGCCCGATACGCCTGAGCAGATCGAGATGGAGGAGAGCTTCCCCTACGACGAGACACGCGACCAGCTGGAGGCTATCGCCGACATCAAGGCAGACATGGAGGCGCCCAAGCCCATGGACCGCCTGCTGTGCGGCGACGTGGGTTTCGGCAAGACTGAGGTCGCCCTGCGCGCAGCCTTTAAATGCGTGGACTCCGGCCGCCAGGTCATGGTGCTCTGCCCCACGACCATTCTGGCCCAGCAGCACTACGAGACATTCTTTGAGCGCTTTGCCCCGTTTGGCCTTGAGGTCGAGGTGCTCAGCCGCTTCCGCACGCCGGCGCAGCAAAAGCGCGCGCTCAAGGCGTTTGCCGAGGGCACGATCGATGTGCTCATCGGCACGCATCGTCTGCTTTCGGCCGATGTGAACCCCAAGAACCTGGGCCTGGTGATCATCGACGAAGAGCAGCGCTTTGGCGTGCAGCACAAGGAGCAACTCAAGAACCTGCGCGAGCAGATCGACGTGCTCACGCTTTCGGCAACGCCCATTCCGCGTACCATGCAGATGGCCACGAGTGGCGTGCGCGACATGAGCCTGATCACGACGCCGCCGACCGGGCGTCGTCCCGTGATCGTGCACGTGGGGGAGTACGACCCCGATGTGGTGAGCGCGGCGATTCGCCTGGAGGTGGGCCGCGGCGGTCAGGTGTATTACGTGTCCAACCGCGTCAAGACCATCGACGACGCCGTGGCACGCGTGCACGAGGCCGCGCCCGAGGCGCGCGTGGGCGTGGCGCACGGCAAGATGAGCCCGCGCGAGGTCGAGGACGTGATGATCGAGTTCGCGACCAAAAAGATCGACGTGCTCATCGCCACGACCATCGTGGAGAGCGGCATAGACAACGCGACCGCCAACACGCTGATCATCGAGGACTCGCAGCGCCTGGGTCTGGCACAGCTCTACCAGCTCAAGGGCCGTGTGGGCCGCTCTGCCACGCAGGCCTACGCGTACTTTATGTTCCCGGGCGAGCTGCCGCTCACCGAGGAGGCGACGGCGCGCCTGACCGCACTTTCCGAGTTCCAGGACCTGGGCAGCGGCATGCGCATCGCCATGCGCGACCTGGAGATCCGTGGTGCCGGCTCGCTTATGGGCGCCGAGCAGCACGGCAACCTGTCGAGCGTGGGCTTTGACCTGTTTACACAGATGCTGGGCCAGGCCGTGGCCGAGGCGCGCGGCGATGACGACGCCGGCGTGGAGGCGGCGAGCGTGGGTATTAACCTGCCGGCCGACTACTTCTTGTCCGAGGAGTACCTGCCGGCGGTGGACCAGCGCGTGCTCGTGTACCGTAAGCTCGCGGCGGCTGAGGACCTGGAGAGCATCGACGAGGTGCAGGAAGAGACCGAGGCCGCGCACGGTGAGCTGCCGCTGGCGGGGCTCAACCTGTTCAACCGCGCGCGTATTCGTATCCGCGGCGAGCGCTTGGGGCTCGAGAGCGTCACGCTCAGCGGCGGCCGCATCACGTTTTTGGGCGTCGACGTGCCCAAGAAGGTGGCCTTTGAACTAAAGACCCGCTATGGCGCGGTGAACTTCCCCAAGAGCCGCAAACTGTCGGTGCCTTACAAGGCGGGCGCCGGTGCGGGCAGCGGCCTGGGTCGCGGCCTCGACGCCAACGACGGCACCGGCCCGGTGGCGGCGGCACTCATGCTGCTGCAGCAGCTGGGTGCGTCCGACGATGATTAACGGGTCGACGCTGCAAACGCCCCATTTGGGCACTCTGGTTCCATCGAAAGGAAAGCATGTTCGGATACATCTATAAGAAAGATGTCGCCATGATCGCGGTTGTCCTGTGTCTTTGTCTGGGCGTGGGCAGTTTCTTCGACTATCAGATTTCGAGCGCGCTGTTCAACATCGGCAGCATGTACGGTCGCTTTGTCGAGGCGGCCGGCGAGCTGCCGTTCGAGCTGACGGCGAGCATCGCGGGCGTTATGCTCGTGCGCGCGGTGCGTCCCGACTCCAGGGGGAGCAAATGGCTCGCCGTGCTCGGCATCCTCGTCAACGTTGGCCTGGCCGGCTATGAGATCGTTTCGTCTCTGAAGGTTGGCGGCAAACTCATCGCGGCTCAGTTGGTGCTGACGTTTGCGCTGGTCATCGCCGCCAACCTCATCGTCTATCGCCTCACGCGCACGACCGAGCCCGACGAGCTCACGCGTTGGGCGTTGATGGTGCTTGCCGTGTGGGTCGCTCAAGCCATTATCCTCAACGTGATCGTCAAGCCGCTGTGGTCGCGTCCGCGCATGCGCGTGATCGAGGTCACGCCGGGGCTCATTTTTCAGCCGTGGTGGGTAATCGGCAATCCCGACAAGTGGACCTATATTGCCGCCGGCGTGATCAAGGACGGGTTCAAGTCGTTCGCGAGCGGGCACACCGCGCATGCGGCGATTGGCCTTATGCTCGCCGGGCTTCCCGCGGCAGCCTTTAAGGAAAAACCGTCGCGCCGTCGTGTGGTCTTTTGGACGGCGGCTGTGGTCGCGGCGCTCGTCGCGTTTGGCCGCATCGTGATCGGAGCGCACTTTTTGAGTGACGTGAGCTGCGGTTTTGCTCTGGTACTGGCACTTGAGTGCCTTGCCGCGCGCATTGCCTATCCCAGCGGCGTACAATAGCTCCGTTTGAATCATCTGGCCGATACCCGGTAAGAGAGGATTGCCATGCTCGCGTTCAACAACGATTATTCCCACGGCGCACACCCGGCGGTGCTGCAGGCGCTCGTCGATACCAACATGGAGCCGCAGCCCGGCTACGGTACCGATGCGCATACCGAGCGCGCCAAGCAGCTTATCCGCGAGGCCTGCCAGGCCCCCGATGCCGACGTGTTTTTTCTGGTGGGCGGCACGCAGGCCAACGCGACGGTGATTGACATGCTGCTTGCGCCCTACGAGGGCGTCGTTGCTGCCGAGACTGGCCACGTCGCCTGCCACGAGGCGGGTGCCATCGAGTTTGGCGGCCACAAGGTGCTCACCATCCCTGGCTACGAGGGCAAGATGCACGCCGAGGACCTCGAGAACTATATCCAGGTGTTCTACGAAAACGAGAGCTACGAGCACACGGTGTTCCCGGGCGCCGTGTACGTGAGCCTATCGACTGAGTACGGCACGCTGTATTCCAAGGCCGAGCTCGCGGCGATTCATGCGGTGTGCCAGAAGCGCGAGATTCCGCTGTTTGTGGACGGTGCTCGTCTGGCCTATGCGCTGGCGTCCGATGAGTGCGACATTACCCTGCCCGAGCTGGCGCAGCTGTGCGACGTGTTCTACATCGGTGGCACCAAGTGCGGCGCGCTGTGCGGCGAGGCCGTGGTGTTTTGCGGCATGCACGCCCCGGCGCACCCCATTCCGCGTATTAAGCAGCATGGCGCGCTGCTGGCCAAGGGCCGCCTGACGGGCGTCCAGTTTGAGGCACTCTTTACCGATGGCCTGTATTTTGAGATTGGCCGTCAGGCGATCGAAACCGCGCAGGCGCTGCGTCGTGTGCTGCACGAGCGCGGCTACCAGTTCTTCTTGGAGACGCCCACAAACCAGCAGTTTGTGATTCTGCCCAACGAGGACATGGCCCGCATTCGCGAGCATGCCTCGATCGAGTACTGGGAAAAGTACGACGAGACCCACACGGTGGTGCGCTTTTGCACCAGCTGGGCCACGACGCAGGAGGACATCGACGCGTTGGCGGCTGTCCTGTAGCCTGATGTAATGACGAGGGGCCGCCTTGCGTTGGGTTTGGCGCAGGGTGGCCTTTGCTTTTGGGGAGAAGGGTTGTATGACCGAGATGTCCGAGCCGACGATTCGCCTGGCGACGCCCGAAGACGCGCCGGCGTTGCTTGCCATCTATGAGCCGTATGTGCGCCAGACGGCGATTACCTGCGAATATGAGGTGCCGAGCGTTGAGGAGTTCGCCGGGCGCATCGAGCGCACGCTCGAGCGCTATCCGTATCTGGTGATGGAGCTGGACGGGCGTCCGGTAGGTTATGCCTATGTGAGTCCGCTCAACAGCCGCGAGGCATACGACTGGTCGGTCGAGACATCGATCTACCTGGCGCGCGACGTGCGCCACGGCGGGCTGGGCCGCAAACTGCACGATGCGCTCAAGCAATGCCTGATCGCGATGGGCATCACCAACATGTGCGCGCTCATTGCCGTGCCGCACGACAAGGACGACGAGTATCTAACGCACAACAGTCAGGATTTCCATGCCCATATGGGCTACCGCCTGGTGGGCGCCTTTGACCGCTGCGCCCAAAAGTTCGGCCGCTGGTACGACATGTGCTGGATGGAGCTGGTCCTAGCCGAGCGCACGCCCAACCAACCCAAGCCAACCTGGTTCCCCGACCTCCTCGCCTAAAACCACCACGAAGGTGCCTGTCCCCTTTGTGGTGGTTTTGGCAGGTTAGCCGATGGGCTCGGTGTATTTGGCGCGGTCGGTGCGCTGGATGCGCTTGGAGACATGGAGCGGGCGGCCGTCGGTGTCGTAGACGTAGTCGGTGATCAGGATCAGCGCCTGCCCACGCTCAACGTTGAGCAAAAACGCCTCGTTTTGCGAGGCATAGCACACCTCAAAGGTCTTATGTCCCTGTGCCGGCGCGCGATGGAATTCCTGGCGCAGCGTGGCGTAGAGCGAACCGTTGATATCGCGGTCGATGAGTGCTTCAAAGCTCGGTGGTAGATAGGTGGTCTCCAGGCACAGCGGCGCATCGTCCAGATAACGCAGACGGACAAGTTTGACGAGCTTGCTGCCCACGGCGGCATCAAAGAACTTGGCTATGCTGCCGCCCGCCTTGGTAAAGCCCGAGTCCACCGTGCGCGTGGTGGGCTTCATGCCCTGACCCTGGACCTGCGCCGTATAGCTCGAAAACACCAGGTTGTTCTCGTGGAGCGCCGGCGTGTCGGCCACAAAGGCGCCGCGCCCGCGCTCGGTTCGAACCAGACCCTCATCAACGAGCACCTTAAGGGCATGGCGTACGGTGCTGCGCGACAGCCCCGATTCGTCCATGAGTTCCATCTCGGACGGCAGCTTGTCTCCGCGTGCGTAGGCGCCGGAGGCGATGCGGTCGCGCAGCATGCCCGCCAAGCGCTCGTATTGGGCCAGTTTCTTTTTAGACGAAGCGTTCATGCGATCAACCTGTATCTAACCTGTATGCGAATCTAATCAAACATGTATTCAATACAACAACAAAACCGCTGGTAGCAAATTATCAAAAATCGCATCAGCAAAATTTCTAAGATAAATATAGCATACAACTAGTCGACATAGCCAAAACATGTATGTAACTTGTATGCCTGTGATGAGCATCATACGAGAAGAAAGGCTGATGCACGATGACTACTCAGGAACAGGTTAAGGACGTCGTCTCCCAGGTTTTGGCTGACAAGGCAGACAAGGGCGGCATCAAGCGCGTTGTGTGGATTGGCGCCGGCGGATCCAACGGCGGCAACTATCCTGCCCAGTACTTTATGGAGCACGAGGCCACACAGGTCGTGAGCTCCAGCTACACCAGCAACGAGTTCGTGCACGCAACCCCTGCCTACGTCAACGAGAACACCCTGGCCGTCGTCGTGTCCATGCGCGGCACCAAGGAGACCATCGTCGCCGCCCAGGTCGCCAAGGACCACGGCGCCAGCACCATCGCCATCTATGTCGACGAGTCCGGCCTCACCGAGGTCTGCGACTACAAGATCCAGTACGACAGCCTGGCCGTCGACGAGTCCTGCATGGGCCGTACCAACTCCGCCGTCGTGACCATGATCGCCATGGAGCTTACGCAGCAGACCGAGGGCTATGCCGAGTACGAGACCGCCATGGCCGCCTTCGACTTGGTCGACCCCATCTATCGCAAGGCCGTCGAGTACACTCGTCCGCTCGCTGCCAAGTGGGCCGAGCAGAACGCCGACAAGCCCTGCATCAACGTGATGGCTCAGGGTCCGCTCTTTGGTGCCGCTTACGTTTTTAGCATCTGCAATGTGCAGGAGATGCTGCAAATCGACTCCTGCACCATCAACACCTGTGACTTCTTCCACGGTCCTTTCGAGATCCTGGACAAGCGCACCTCGCTGTTCCAGCTCATCAGCGTCGGCCGTAGCCGCTGCAACGACGAGCGCGGCATCCGCTTCGTCAACCAGTACGGTGGCGAGCGCGTCTATCAGCTCGACGCCAAGGAGCTCGGCCTCAACGACATCAAGGACAGCGTGAGCGAGTACTTCAACCACCTGATCTTTGCGCCGATCCTCAACAACGTGTACATGCGTGCGCTTTCTGCCGTCACCCACAAGGACTACATGACGCGCCGCTACATGTGGAAGCTGGATTACTAGGGGATATTGGTTCCGCCGTTCTACCGAACGGCGGACCGGCCGACGCTGCGCACCCGGCATTTGGCCAATCTGCCGTTCAATTTCAAAGGCGCGACCAGAAGGTCAGCGCCTTTTCATTTCACGGCACCTTGGCTCAAATGACGGGCGCTCGCTGACATTGCCAAAACGTCGGCGTTGCCGTGGTTGGCACTTGGGGACGTTCCTTTTGTGCCGGCACTTGGGGACACTCCTGGGAATCATTTCCTCGTTCGCCGATTTGTGTCTTGAAAAATGTATATAACGACTATAACGTAGTGTGAAACATATTGGAAACAATACCGAGGAGGCTGCGTTGAAGAAAAGCAATCTGGGCTATGCGCTGGTGCTGGTCGCCGCGCTTATGTGGGGCAGCATCGGAATCTTTGTAAACGGCATCTCGGCCATGGGCGTTTCGTCCCAGAGCATGGCTGCCTTTCGCTTGTTGGTCGGAGCGCTTATCTTGGCGCCGGTCCTGATGTTTATGGGCTGCCGTCCGGGTGAGGGGTCTACCGTGGTTCAGGGTCCGCTGGCCCTGTTCAAGGCAAGCCCTAAAGAGCTTGTTCCCTGCGCACTTGTCGGTATCGTTGGTCTGGCCGCCGCCAACACCTGCTATTACGAGTGCATGGGCGAGGTCGGCATGTCCACGGCCTCGGTGCTGCTCTATACCTCGCCGGTGTTTGGCGTCGTGCTCGGTCGCGTGCTTTATCGCGAGGACGTGACCCCCAACAAGCTCGTTGCCATTGTCTTCAACATCGTTGGCTGCGTGCTTGCAGTGACCAATGGCGACCTTTCCGGTTTTCATTTTTCGGTTTGGGGCGTCACGTCGGGCGTGATTGCGGGCTTTTGTGGTGCGTCGCTCGCGGTGTTTAGCCGGATAGCAACCAAGACGGTCCACCCGCTGGCTGTCACGTTTTGGGGCTTTGTTTTTGGCGGTGCGGTTATGGCAGCTATCGCGGCTCCGTGGCCGGATGTCGCCGCGGCAATGTCGCCACAGCTGCTGCTGTTGTTCCTTGGCTTTGGACTCATCCCCACAGCCGTGGCTTACATCTTATATATGCAGGGTCTGTCCATGGGGCTCGAGACATCGAAAGTTCCCGTCGTAATGTCTTTCGAGACGGTCGTCACCGTACTGGTGGGCATTGGTGTCTATGCCGAGCCCGCCGGCGCGATCAAGGTTCTGGGCATTGTGCTGGTGCTCGCGTCCATCCTGATCATGAACACCGACTTCTCCAAGCTGCGCAACAGCGTGTTTGTCGGTCATGTCGTTGAGAGCATGACCTTTAAGCCCAACGCGTGGTGGACGGAGAAATCGCAGGACATGGATCTGTTTAAGGAACGCACTGGCATCGCGCTGGAGCCCACCGTGCAGGAAAGCCCCTGGTACTTCGTGCGATAGGGGATTGGCGAGGCGTCTGACCGGGCGTCGCCAAGACAGCGCCGACCTACCCTGCACCAACGTTTCGATTGCGTTAAACCCGTCAACGGTCGATTTTCACCCGCGAACGGTCTTTATACTAATTAGCAATATAAGCAACGTATAAGACGTTATAATGACCATAACGAAAAGGAGGAGGCAAGATGAATCAGATCATTCTCGCATCTCATGGCGGCCTGGCCGCAGGCGCCAAAGACACGCTCGAGATGGTTCTCGGCGACGTGTCGAACGTCCACGTCGTGTCGCTTGCTCGTGACGACAAGGAGCCCATCACCAATAAGGTGGACGCCATGATCGCCACGTTCAACGCGGACGACACCGTCTATGTGCTGACCGATATGCTCGGCAGCTCGGTCAACAACAGCATGGTCGAGCTTTCCAAGAACGGCACGAAGTTCACGGTTGTCAGCGGTTTCAACATTCCGCTGGCGCTCACGCTTGCCATGAGCCCCGTCCCCGTCAAGGGCGCCGAGCTCGCGGCCCTCATCAACGAGGCCCGCACCGGTCTGACCAACCCCAACG
>CABUUJ010000040.1 GCA_902494715.1 uncultured Collinsella sp. | reverse complement strand
TGCGCTCGCCCGCCGCCGCGGTGCGACGCAGCAAGGCATTGATGCGCGCCACGAGCACACGGGCGCTATAGGGCTTGGGAACAAAGTCGTCCGCGCCGAGCGTCATGGCCATGACCTCGTCGATCTCGGTCGTGCGCGACGTGAGGACGATGATGGGAACCTCGGATTCGCGGCGAATCTCGTAGCAGATATGCTGGCCGTCCTTGACGGGAAGCGTGAGGTCGAGCAGCACCAGGTCGGGCGCGGCGGCGAGAATATCGCGCGAGACATGCTCAAACGATTCGCAGGCCTCGATTTCAAACCCGGCGCGGGCAAGGATGTCGATAAGTTCACGACGAATGGGCTCGTCGTCCTCAACGACATAGATCAGCGCCATGTGTCCTCCCATTTCGCGTAACTTGCACCTTTCACACCATTATGCCCACAGCGTCGCAGCGATACGACCCCGTGGGCACCTAATGTGACAAAAGCGTTCGGTAGTCTTGAGAGAAAATAGGGGCCGACCGGTCCTAAACCGATCGGCCCCATCACTTCGACCACGAGTCTCTACTCGAGCGTACGCATGTACGCGGAGATGGCATCCAGGCCCTTCTGCAGGTCGTCGGTGTTATCGGAGTATGCATAGCCGATGCGCATGCTCTTGGGCTCCTCGAAGCAATCGCCCGGAGTGACGAGCGCGCCGGACTTCTTTATCATGTCGATGCAGAACGTCCTGGAGTCGATGTCGTAGTCGTAATACACGAGCGCGGTGGTACCCGCCTCGGGCTTAACGAACGACAGGTGCGGCTCGCTCTCGACCCACTTCTCCAGAACAGCAAGGTTCTGACGGACGATGCGACGGCTGCGCTCAAGGATCACGGAAGCGTTGCCCAGAATCAGCTCCGCCACCGACTCGCTGAATATGCCGGCGGAAATCAGGTTGTAGTCGCGATGCGAGAGCAGCGCGCGACGGAGCTCCGGGCTCTTGGTGACCGCCCAGCCCAGACGCAGGCCGGCGAACGACCAGACCTTGGACATGGATGCGGTAACGATGGCCTTGTCGTACAGGTCGATCACGGACTCGGAGTACTCATCCGTCTGAGTAAGCAGGCGGTAGACCTCGTCGCAGAGCACCCACGCGTCGTGTTTGCGTGCGACCTCGACAATCGCCTTGAGCGTATCGGTGTCGAGCAGGGCGCCCGTGGGGTTGTCCGGATTATTGATGCAGATGAGCTTGGTATCGTCGGTCACCAGAGCATCGAGCGCGTCGACGTCGACGTGGTAGCCGTTCTTGCGATCGAGCTGAAGGATATCGACCTTCGCACCGCACATCTCGGGAATCGAGTAAAGCTGCTGGTAGGTGGGCTTGACGGAAACTACGTGATCGCCCGGTTCGACGAGCGTGGAAATAACCAGGGAGTTGGCACCGGTCGCGCCGTGCGTGGGCACGATATGCCCGGGCTCGACCGTCTTATAGAGACGCGCGACCCCCTCGAGGAAGCCGGGCTGTCCCTCGATGTCTCCGTAGGTGAATCGGCGCGAGCACAGGTTATCGAGCCACGCCTTCTTGTCGGTATTCGTAAGCTCGAACAGCTGGTCGAGCGTGAGGGAGTAGACGCACGTCTCCGCAACGTTGTGGGTGCACTTGGTCTCCCACTCGTTCATCCACTGCTCGACGGCGAAATCCTTGATCTGCATTGTCGTTTCCTTTCCTTGACTTTCTTACAGTTCCACCACGGTGCCCAGCCCCGCCTCGATGGCGCGGTCGTAGGCGATTTTCGATGCCGAAAGGTCCTGAACGGCGATGCCCGACGTATCGAACACCGTTACCTGTTCGTCATCCGAACGCCCCGTAGCCGCGTCGGCGATGACTTCGCCGAGCTCCGCTTTGATGTCCTCGGGCGTGATGGCGCCCTCGGCAACCGGAATCTCCAGCTCACCGGACGCGACCGATTGCTCGCGGTCGTCGACGTAAACAGCGGCACGGGCGACAAGCGCCGAGGCGAGCTCCTGCTTGCCGGGCATGTCGGCACCGACGCAGGAGATATGCGTACCAGGACGCACCCATGAATCGAGAATGATGGGCTTGGTCGCCGGCGTGATCGTCACGATGATGTCGGCCTCCGCCGCGGCACCTTGGCCGTCAGCCGTCGCCTCGATGGAATAGGTGGATGCCTCGCGAGCATGCTCGCAGGCGCCCAAGATATGGGCGACCTCGCCTCGCATGCGCTCGACGCGGGCCTCGGGCGCGGCATCGGAAACCGGCTCCCACACCTTGACCTCACTCACTTTGGGACAGGCGGCGAGCACGCCCGCCACCATATAGGTGCTCATATGGCCGGCACCCGCAACAAGCAGTTTGGACGCATCCGCCCGAGCCAGCCACTTGGCACCGAGCGCAGCGGCGGCACCGGTGCGAAGTCCAGTGACGGCAGAGGCATTGAGCAGCGCCAGCGGCTCGCCCGTCGCGTTGTCGCACAGCAGCGTGGTGCCAAAGATCTCGGGCAGCCCCTTTTTGGGATTCTGAGAGAACCAAGCAGTGAGCTTGAGACCGAAGAGGCCGCTTCCCGCCAACTCGCCCGAGCGGATATCCATATCGGCCACGCCGGGTTCGAACTGCTCATATACCATCGGCCACGCAACACCCTTGCCCGTTGCCTTCTGGCGATATGCCTCCTCAACGGCAGCGATTGCATCCTCAATCGTCAGCACCTTGGAAACTTCCTCGGCCGAAAGCACCACCATCTGCCCCATCATCGCTCCTCTCAGCGAAAGCTTTACGTTGCTTCACTGTACGGTTTAGTAACGATGCCGCCAAGGATCATTTTTTGTTGGAATCTACAACGATTCTCAATCTGATTTTTCGTTCTATCAGCATGTATTTGAACTAATTCCCGCATCAACGGTATACGGATGTACGATTATCCTATTTGTACAGGTACTTATTGTGATGATTTACAAGGTGATGCTGATGCTATACACCGTCTCGGACTTCTCACGGGAATATGAGGGATCGGTCCGTCTAATCGCCGGCAGCGATGGCGTCTCGCGTGCCGTCTCTGGCGTCGGGATCCTCGACTATGAACTCATGCCCGGCCTCAAGAACAAGTATCGGCGCGTCAACTTCACCTCAGACGAGATCGTCCTCAGCACCTTCCTCTATGCGAAGGACGACCCGTACCTCATCACTGAAGCCGTGAAATACCTTGTCGCCAAGGGAACGAGCGGTCTCATCATCAAAAACGTCCTGCACATCCCGATTCCCGACCAAGCCATCCGCTACGCCAACGCGCGGCACTACCCGGTCTTTCTCACGACCGACGACTCACTGTTCTTTGACAGCGTCATCTATGAGGTCAAACGGCATATCGAGCAGCTCGCGTCCATCGACTTCGCACAGCGCGAGATCGATGCCCTGAGGACAGACGTATCGCCCGAGTCCATCTGCCGACGCATCCGAAGCCTCAACCCGTCATTTCTGGACGAAGCGGTCGCCCTGTTCGCATCGTTTGCAGAGCCCCTCGACCCGCGTGCGTTTTTGCAAATCGAACATCTCTGTGCAAAATCGACCCTCGCCGGATGCCACAACATGCTGGCACCCTATGACGGAGGATTGCTATTCGTAGCGACAAGCGACTCGGAGCAGACGCTCGATGTGGAGCGAATCGTGCAGGCGCTCACGGAGCTCATCGAGGCTAGCGGCATCGATGGCGGAGCGGAAGGGCTCGGCATCAGCGATATTCTGTTTGGAGACGAGGCGGTGGCGCAGGCGATCTCGCAGGCGATTTACGCACAGCGCCTATCTTGTCAACGAGCCGAGGGTCCCGTCCGCTATACGCAGCTCGGCATCCTGAAAACCGTGATGCCTTTTGCGGAAACCCCGGAGATGCGATCGTTCTCGGAGGCGATTCTCTCGCCGATACGCGAGCACGACAGCGAGCATGGCAGCGAACTGGAATCAACGCTCGCCGCATTCATCGAGAACGACCGACGTATCGAGCAAACCGCCAAGCAGACTGGCCAGCACCCGAACACAATTCGATATCGCCTCGATAAGGTGACAGCTCTCACCGGACTGAGCTACAAATGCGCCCCGGAGATGGAGCAGCTGTCGCTCGCCTACGCAATCGAACGCGCTCGCTCACTTCAGTAAGCCCACCCCGCCTTGAGGTTAGGAGCGGCGGGCACGGAGCTTTTCGTAGCCTTCGGCGAAGAAGGCGACCGTGGCGGCGTCGGCCTCCGCAGCGTCCGTCTCGGTTGCGGGAACCACGCCGTGCTCGTCGCTCACCAGGAACAGCGCGCCCTTGAGTTGCGCGGGAATGTCTACGCGCGTGACCGGGATGCCCTTGGTCTGGGCGAGCTGCTCGATGAGCGTCGCCGTGCCGCACAGGCACTCGTCCGCCGGCGCCACAAAGGCAAGCTCGCCGTTGTTGACGGCGGCGAGCAACTCGGGCGCCACGCCGGTCTCGTCGGCCTCGGAGCGGGCCTCGGCGGAACGGGCACGCAGCGCCTTGGCCGACGTATCGGCGAGCGGCTCGTACTCCCCCACCGTCATGGCGGCGTTGCCGTTGATGTCGATCACCAGCATGAGTACGCCGTCGTGCGCAGTGTAATCGCCCTCGGCAAGCGACCACTCAACGTGCTGTTTGGCCCAGCTGAGCATGTTATGGGTAAGCGGCTCGCCCTGCACCAGGCGCTCGGACAGTGCGCGAATGTGGCGGTTGAGCATGGGCACCTTTTTATTGGACATGCGCCAACGGCAGACAAGCGCGGGCTTGTCGAGCGTAAACTTCTCGACCGCCTCCTGATTGGCGCAAAAGTCCTCGTACGCACGCTGATCCTCGGCATTGCCAAACAGCTCGGCATCATCAATCTGGGGCATGGTCATACCTTTCGTGTTAGTCATTCCGTCCTCTTATACCAAAAAGACGGCCCTCCAAACGGAGCGACCGTCTTTTGCAGAGATTATTTTGTTCCGGGGCGAAACTTAGTGCCTAAAGTGGCGGGCGCCGGTAAAGACCATAGCAATATTGTGCTCGTTGCAGGCCTGAATGCTCTCGTCATCGCGCTTGGAGCCGCCGGGCTGGATGATGCAGGTCACGCCGTGTGCGGCAAGCACGTCGACGTTGTCGCGGAACGGGAAGAACGCGTCGCTTGCACAGGCAAAGCCGCCCTTCTCCACGCCCTCGCGCTCGCAGAAGTCCTCGGCGCGCTCGCAGGCAAGTAGCGCAGAGTCAACGCGGTTAGGCTGACCCGGGCCCATGCCAATGCCGGCCTTACCCTTGGAGACCAGGATGGCGTTGGACTTAACGCCCTTGCAGACCTTCCAGGCAAACTCGAGCTCGGCCATCTCGGCGTCGGTGGGCTTGCGGTCGGTGGGGAACGTAAAGGTCGCGGGATCCTCGGTCACGTGGTCGACCTCCTGCACCAACATGCCGCCGTCGACGGAGCGCAGCTCCACCTGAGCGCCGTGGTCCACGCCGCCGGTCGCCAACACGCGCAGGTTGGGGCGCTTGGCCATGCGCTCGAGCGCCTCGGCGGTGTAGCTCGGGGCGATGATGACCTCGACGAACTGCTTGTTCTGATCGGCAAAGTGCTCAACCAGATCAAAGGGAACCTCGCAGTTGCAGGCGATGATGCCGCCGAAGGCGCTCTTGGGATCGCAGGCAAAAGCGCGGTCGTAGGCAGCCGTGATGTCCTCGGCAACGGCGGAACCGCAGGGGTTCTGGTGCTTGAGGATTACGCAGGCCGGCTCGTCGAACTCGCGAACCAGGTTCCAAGCGGCGTCGGCATCCAGATAGTTGTTGTAGCTGAGCGGCTTGCCCTGGATCTGCTTGGAGCCCACGAGCGGGAACTGCGAGCTCGCGGTGTTCTCGCAGCCCTCGGCAAAGCGATAGACTGTGGCTTTCTGCTGCGGGTTCTCGCCATAGCGCAGGTCGTCGACCTTCTCCAGCGAAATCTCGAGCTTGGCAGAGGTGTCCGCCACGTCGCTTGCCTGGGCGGCGAGCCAGCGGGAGATAGCCGTGTCGTAGGCGGCGGTGGTCTGGTAGACCTTCACCTGCAGGCGACGACGGGTGGAAAGCGTGGTGCAGCCACCGGTCTCGTGCATCTCGGCCAGGACGGCATCATAGTCGGCCGGGTCGGAAATGACGGTAACGCTCGTGGCGTTCTTGGCGGCAGAGCGCAGCATGGAGGGGCCACCGATGTCGATGTGCTCGATGGCGTCCGCGAAGGTGACCTCAGGGTTGGCGACGGTCTTCTCGAACTCGTACAGGTTGACGACGACCAGATCGATCAGCTTAATGCCGTGCTGAGCCGCCTCCTGCATGTGTTGCTCGGAATCGCGGCGGGCCAGCAGCGCGCCATGAACCTTGGGGTGCAGGGTCTTAACGCGGCCGTCCATCATCTCGGGATAGCCCGTGAACTCCTCGATGGGGGTTACGGGAACGCCCGCGTCCTCGATGGCACGAGCCGTGCCGCCCGTAGAGATGATCTCGACGCCAAAGTCGTCAACCAGCGTCCGTGCGAAATCGACGACGCCCGTCTTATCGGTAACCGAGATCAACGCGCGTGCGATCTTCACATCAGATCCCATGCAGTCCTCCTGTCTGGTACGCCGCCGTGCTCTGTGAGTCGGTGATACGTCGATCTGCAGCGCTCGCGCAGCGGCATTGAAAATACTGATTTAATGTAGCGCATCGAGCGCATCGATGCACCCCGCAACGGGCGCATGTGCAGAAAAAGTTTGCGAGCGGAGGGGATGGGCATGGCACCGGGCACGGTGAGTTCATGGAACACAGGGGCACCATAATTAGATGCCAATGGCGTGGTAGAACTGTGCTCGATATGCATCCGCAAAAGAAAGAGGCACCATGGTCTCGCGGGTTCTCTACCGACCGTTTGATACCGAAGACTTCGACGCCATCGCGCTGATTCTGCAGCAGCTTTGGCATAACAATTCGGATAACGATGAGTACAACCGCCTTGAGGCCGCGTGCGACCTCGCCTATTGCCTTTCGTCGTCGACGTTTTCACAGGTTGCCGTAATCGACGGTCAGGCGCGTGGCATTTCGCTCGCGCGTGCGGGACAGAGCTCCGGCGCCACTATCAACGAGCATTGGATGGATACCGAACGCGCGCTGCTATCGCAGATGCGTGAGCTAGAGCCCGATGCGTGCGCCGAGTATCTCTCGTTTGTGCGCGCAACCATCCGAACCAACAACCGCCTGCTCGAGAGCAGCCCGTTGCCGCACGACAACGAGGTCACGCTGCTTGCCGTGGATCGCGATGTCCATGGCCTGGGCGTTGGCACGGTTCTGCTCGATGCCGCCGTCTCGCACCTGTCCTCGCTTGGAGCGACGAGGGCGCACCTGTACACCGACTCCAACTGCTCGTGGAAGTTCTACGAGCTGCACGGCTTTAAGCGCACGGCCACGCACCGCGCCAACCGCGAAGAGCGCCGTCACGACATGCCGCGCGAAAGCTTCCTCTACGAACTCGATCTAACAGCCTAAACCCAGCAGCCATACCTAGTCATTTAGGGATGTTCCCAGTGATTAGTCGTTGGGGACAGCCTTCGTAGGTAGCGCATGAAAATGGGATGGATCCGTCGGCAGTCGCCGGAGAAGATCCATCCCAAAAATCAGAGCGCGCTAGAACGTTCCGCCGCCGCCTCCGCCGACGCCGCCGCCTCCGCCGCCAGAGAAGCCGCCGCCTCCGCCGCCGCCCGAGCTGTCGGAGCTCGACGCCAGCTCACGGATGCTCTCGTGATACACGTCATCGAACGAATCGAGCGGAGACTCGATACCGTAATGATGGTAGTACCACCAGTAGCAGGGATAATTGTCATAGAAGCCGTCGGCCTCGCGCACCTCGGGCGGCACGGCCTCGGCAAGCTGACGCAGCACTTCCTTGGAAACACCCAGCGCCACGCCCATCACCAGCAGCTTGTTCCACAGCACCAGATCGCCCGGGACGGCTTCCTTTAGACGAGTGAAGTCCTCGAGCCAATGCTTAAGTGCCTTGCAGCGAGCCGCCACCTCGGCGCCCTCCGGCGTAAAGCGGCGAAACGTAAGGCCCACGCCGATACCCACCAGCACAATCGGCACCGAGATAACCGCGGCGGTGATGTTCGCCTGTGCGCCATCGGTAAAGAAAATGGATCCCACGGGAACAAAGGCAATCAGGATACCAAGAACCAGGCAAAACACCATTGCAACAATGCCGTCCGAGGCAACGTACTCGCTATCGGCCAGCTTGCCCTTAACGGTGTTCTGATAGTCCTCGAGCTTATCACCCACGGGTGTAGCGTGCTGCTTGACGTAGTGCTGCAGCTCGTCGAACGTGCGCGAACGGTCACCGTTCTCGTCAGGCTTAGCACCGGCAAAGAAGACCTTGAGCACCATGTGGTCAATGCCCTTGGCCGACTTCCAGCCCGCATCACTCACCGTCACGCGATACGTCTGCTCTTCTTTTTCACGCCCCAACAGACCCTTCTTGGCCTTGGTCACGGTCGCCTGCTCCAGCTTGATCACACGGTCGTCAGTGAGCTTCATGAGCGTGGCGATATATGCCTGGTCGGGCACCTCGTTCCAGCTCATGAGGGCCGAAAGCACGGCGGGATGGTCGGCCGAAGGCACATCGCGGAAATATTCGTCCTGGAAAAGCGGCTTGGGCTTGCGCTTGCGCAGCTTGAGCATAACGATTGTGCCGGTAAAGACCACCGCCGCAACAACACTTAGCACGGCAAGTGCATTGGCAATCATGCGAGCGTGAGCGCGGCGGGCGTTAGCTTCGTCGGCCCATTCCTTCTCTTCGCTCAGGATCGTTGACATGCGCTCTTCGCCCGAAGCGGCAAGCTGCGGCACCCAGTCGCTAGGGAAGGCGATGCGTGCCTCGGCGAATTCGCCCTGATGCACGCAGGGAATGGTATAGGTGACCATGGGTTCGTCCGCATCGAGCGATACATCGCCCGTCAGCGGGCCGTGGCCCCATGCGCGGAAGTTATCGCCCTCGACGGCCGCCGTCCCGGCAGCGGCATTTGCGAAGCGCACTTCCATCTCGACGTCATCGGAATCCGCAGACCAGCCGTCGCCCACAAACTTCCAGTAGAGCTCGGCGGTATCGGCCCAGTTCATAACCGCACCGGTCATGGTGTAGCTCACGTAATAGATCGCGCTGTCGCCGCTCTCGTGGGGGCTGAACACCTTAATCCTTACGCCGTCACCGGTCTGCTCGACCGTGTAGACGCCAGAGTCGCCCTTGTTCGCGCTATCGACTTTGTTAAACGCGGTGTCCTCTTCCTCGACACTCAGCACGTCGACGCCCGCCGTGCCGCCCTGCTGGTTGGTGCCCGTATTGATCTCCCAAAACACGCCGTTGATGTCGTCGTCGAAATCAAACTGGCGTCCCTCGACAACGGTCAGCGATCCATCGGCCTCAACCGTGGCACTGATATAGGTCTGGGTCATGGAATAACCGTCGGCGTGTGCGGCGGCGGGCAGTAGCAACAATGCAAGCGCGACGAGTGCGCAGACGGAAGCAAATCGCGCGAATAGGCGACGCTGCCGACAGGTCTTGGCAACGGGGGCGTTCATAGGCATATCCTTTGTCTGTAAAACCAACAGCGCCATTGTCCCACGTTTGCGGGTACGCATGACGAACATCTAGGCGACCGGAGCGCCAAACGGGATGAAAGTCACGCCCGCCGCCAGCAGCTAGTCATTGGGGACGTTCTTAAATGACTAGTCATTAGGGACACCCTTGGCATGGCCTGCGCCAGCAATAGATACCACTCCACAGCTCCGTCACAGGTGTAGCGGCTTTGTGTGGGCGCGGCATGCGCTGACTGAGCCGCCAGCCGAGGGGCATAAAGCAGTTGAGCGAAAACGGTTTGCCCCTTTGCCGTTCGCTCGAGGATCATGTCCCCCTTTTCCGCGGAAACCCCGGCAGTTGCGAAGAGCTGCCGGGGTTTCTGTCGTTTGTGAGGCTAAGTCGGTACGCAGCGATCGAGACCTTGAGCCGCAAACCCACCGTGCGCAATGCGCACCGCCGCCAACTTGTGAGCGCGGCAACGCCTTCCCTGCCAAGCCCCGCGCTATACTCATCCGCATGGATATCAAAACACGCAACATAGCAACGCCCGCCGCGGACGCACCAGCAACGGCAGTGCCCACCCCCGTCGTGGGCCGCTTTGCCCCGTCGCCCTCGGGCCGCATGCACTTGGGCAACGTGTTCAGCTGCCTGTGCGCATGGCTTTCGGCCCGCAGCCAGGGCGGCAGCATCGTGTTGCGTATCGAGGACCTGGACGATCGCTGCAAGCGCCCGGAACTTGCCGCTCAACTGATTGACGATCTGACCTGGCTGGGGCTCGAGTGGGACGAAGGCCCCTACTACCAGCACGATCGCCTGGATCTGTACGAGGACGCCCTGCGCCAGCTGCAAGACGCCGGCCTCACCTATCCCTGTTTTTGCACGCGTGCCGAACTCCACGCCGCGAGCGCGCCGCACGCCAGCGACGGCACGCCCATCTACCGCGGCGCCTGCAGAGGTCTTTCTGCTGATGAAATCACCCGCCGCAGTGCCCTGCGTGCTCCGGCCACGCGCCTGCGCGTGCCCACCGTCGACGACCTCGCCAGCGACGTGATCGAATTCGTGGACCGCACGTACGGAGCCCAATGCGAAGCACTCGCCACCGAGTGCGGTGACTTTTTGGTGCGCCGCAGCGACGGCGTGTTTGCCTATCAGCTGGCCGTGGTGGTCGACGACGCTGCCATGGGCGTCACCGAGATCGTACGCGGATGCGACCTGCTTGGTTCCACGCCGCGCCAGATCTATCTGCAACATCTGCTGGGACTGCCCACGCCGCACTACGCGCACATTCCGCTGCTCATGTCACCGGACGGCCGCCGCCTTTCCAAGCGCGATCGCGATCTGGACCTGGGCGAGCTCCGCACCCGCTTTGGCACACCCGAGGCACTGTTGGGATGGCTCGCCGGGCAAACAGGCATCGCGCCGGACACCACGCCGCGTACCGCCGAGCAGCTGGTCGAGCACTTTAGCTGGGACGTCATCCGCGCGCATCGGGAGAACATCACTGTAACGGTCGAGTAGCCAGCTACCCCGCCTCTACGCAACATCCCAGGGCTGGAGTTCGTCGCCCAAGCGAACGATGCAGTCGTAGAGCACGGTGTGACGCTCGGCCGGGTTGGTATCCCGATGAAAATGCCCGTAGTACCAGCGCTTGTAGTCCAAGCGGTCTTCCAGCTCATCGAAAAATGCCGTAAGCCGATCAACGGAGGGGCAATTCCAGCCGGACGCTGGATAAAGCGTGGACGAAAGCATGCGCGTAGAGCAGGTGTGAGTGATCACGTAGTCGACCGTCCAGCCCACGCTGTCGAGCTTTGCCCGCGCCTCCTCAAAGTTGCGCTCGTCCGGCAGCTCCTGCGGCCACCAGCTGGAATACGGAATGCGGTATTCCTTGTCCACGCTCGTGGCGCCGCCCATGGTAAAGACCGTTGAGCCGTCGAGCTCAAAAACCTCGCCGCGCGTCAGGCGCCGTATGGGCGAGGTATCCGACAGGCGCTGCGTCAGCCCACCGTGCCACAACTCCATGGGGCGTTCCGCCCAGTGATCGAAACGCTCGTGGTTGCCGTCGACAAACAGCACGGTGTAGGGGCGCGACTCCAGCCAAGCAATATCGGCACATTCCTCGGTAGAAAAGTCCCAGGGAAAGCCAAAGTCGCCCGCGATGATGAGATAGTCGTCGCTCGCCAGGCTATCCCCAAGCTCCCAATCGCGGAGCTTTTGCATGTCAGCGCCGCCATGAATATCGCCTGTTACATAGACCGTCATCGGATTACCACTTCCCTGTAAGTCGCTAGCCCACATTCTGCACGATCACTAAGCCAACCGTTCCAGCCCTTCCATCCCTTAGGGCTTACCCTTCGTTCTTCCATCCAAACGGGTCAAGCACCCAAAAAACCAGATCGAGCACGCCGCCGGTCATCATGGCGCCGGCAAGGGCCATGCAAACGTGCAGAGAACTGGCACTTCGGAGCACGTCGAATGGCCCCAGAACAGCCAGCAGCGCGACCGCTGCGCCGGCAAGGCACAACGCGAGGCACGGCCCCGCGTCCTTGACGCACTTCTTTGCGAGATGCTTGGTGTTATCGCTCATTGGTATCGAACTCCTTAGAGGGTCGTTGTTTGGGTACATGCCGCCGCGGCAGAGCAGGGCGGCAGGGTAAGTGTCCCATGCCGTGCGGACATCAATGGAGAAACCGCCTGCTCGACCAACCTTTGACGCCGTTTTGCACCGGCACCACATCCCCCGCTATCGAGGTCTAATACTTTTCCCACCGCTACCCAAAAACTCATCCAACATTAATCTTGGCTCAAGAATCGCTTAATCTATATCCTGCACTATAGAGTTCGAGCAAGGGCGGGGCGGCGCCGCGCGACGCAGGCCGCCGAATGCAACGCTCACGCCCGGGCAAATCGCCCGGCGTCGTGCCCATCGAACGAAAGGACAGGTCATGGACGACCTCGAAAAAGTTGAAACTATCCGCACCAAGTGCAACGTGAGCTACACCGATGCCAAGGCGGCGCTCGACGCTGCCGACGGCAACGTTTTGGATGCCATCATTTGGCTCGAGTCGCAGGGCAAGACCCAGACCACGTCAGCGCACGCCGCCACCGAGTCCGAGCCGGTCGATGAGCCCTCGGCCGAGATGGTCGCCGCGCAGGCCGCCTACGAAAAGTCGAGCGAAAAGACCGACTTCTCCAAGAAGGTGGACAGCGTATGGGAGTACCTCAAAAAGCTCTTCCGTCTGAGCCTGGACACCAAGTTTATCGCCACGCGCCGCGATGCGATCATCCTCAACATCCCCATCCTGATTCCCATCGTCGCCCTGTTTGCCTGGGGCGCCACGATATGGCTGATGCTGATTGGCCTGTTCTTTGGCATGCGCTACCGCATCGACAGCGACGGCGACGTGCCCGGCAGCATCAACAACCTTATGAATCACGCCGCCGACGCCGCGGACGACATCAAGCAAAATCTGAACGACGACAAGTAATCGCAGACGGGGGCACGCATGGCACGGATCCTGATCGTAGAGGACGAGGAGAAAATCGCCCGCTTTGTGACGCTCGAGCTGGAGCACGAGGGCTACCAGGTGGAGCACGCCGCCGACGGCCGCACCGCCGTGGATCTGGCGCTGGAGCGCGACTACGATCTGATTCTGCTCGATGTGCTACTGCCGCAGCTCAACGGCATGGAGGTCTTGCGGCGTGTCCGCAAGCACAAGGATGTGCCGGTGATTATGGTTACCGCGCGCGATGCCGTGATGGACAAGGTTGCCGGGCTCGATGCCGGCGCCGACGACTACCTGACCAAGCCGTTTGCGATTGAGGAGCTGTTCGCACGGATCCGCGTGGCGCTGAAGCGCTCGGAGGCCGTGCGGGCGGCTTCGGGCGTTGGTGGCGTTGGGGCCGGGGAGGGCGCTACGGGTGCCGCTGCGGTACCCCCGGCTGGTGACTCTGCCAAGACCGCTGCCACGCCCTCCCCCGCCGCGCTTACCGTGGGCTCGGTCGCACTCGACCCCAACCGCCGCGAAGTCATGGTCGGCGGTTCGCCCATCGCGCTCACGGCCCGCGAGTTCGATGTCCTCGCACTGCTTATGGCACATGCCGAAACCGTGCTCACGCGTGAGCGCATCGCGCACGAGGCGCTGGGCTACGAATACGTGGGCGACACCAACAACGTCGACGTACACATCGCGCACCTGCGCGCCAAGATCGAAGACGCCGGCGGCGCCCGCATCATCCAAACCGTGCGCGGGGTGGGCTATGTCTGCCGTGCGTAACGCCGAGGCCAAGCGCGTCACCTCCATCGCCCGCGCCATCAACTGGGGCTATATGTGGCGACGCCTGATGAGCTACGTCTGGCTCGATCTGCTGCTGGTGGTGATTGCGGCGGCGATTCTCGTCTATGGATACAACCAGACGCTGCCCGACGACGCGTTTACCGCAGGATGGATTCCCGGCGCCACCGTTCATGGCATGTCGTTGACGCCCGCGCGCGGCTGGAACCTGGCAACGCTCACTTATACCGTCGAGCTTGCGCGTACCACCAAGACCTTCCACCTCGCGCAGGACCTCATCGCGCTATGGCCTCTCTACCTTGTCGTTGTGGGTTGGCAGGTCATCAGCGTGCTCAACATGCTCGGCGGCGCCCGCCGCGTGCGCCGTACCATGGCGCCGCTCAACGACCTGGCCTTGCGCGTGGACGAGCTCGGCCGCATGCAGCTCGCCGGCGGCAAGATGGAAACGCTGGAGCAGGCCATCGAGCGCGCAAGCGTCGACTCGCCGAGCGTCACCACCGGCGACGCCGACCTGGCAAGCATCGAGGTCGCGCTCAACCGCCTGCTGCGCCAGATGCAAGAGGCCAAGCTGCAGCAGATGCGCTTTGTCAACGATGCAAGTCACGAGCTGCGCACGCCCATCGCGGTGATTCAGGGCTACGTGAACATGCTCGACCGCTGGGGCAAAGACGACCCGGACGTGCTGGCGGAGTCCATCGCGTCTCTCAAGGCCGAAAGCGAGCACATGCAGGAGCTCGTGGAGCAGCTGCTGTTTTTGGCACGCGGCGATGCCGGGCGCACGGTCCTGCGGCGCGCGAATACCAACCTGGCCGCACTGGTCGGCGAGGTGTGCGAGGAATCGCAGATGATCGATGCCGCGCACACGTATCGGCTGGCGCACGACGCCACACTTGTCAGCGACCCGCGCTGCGACGCGCCCGTTGACGTGGCGCTCGTGAAGCAGGCTCTGCGCGTAATCGTGCAGAATGCCGCCAAGTACTCGGATGCGGGAACGACCGTCACGTTTGGCATAACGCCCGATGCGGGCGCAGGCACGATCGACATAAGTGTTGAGGACGAGGGCATCGGCATGAACCAGGAATCCGCAGCTCACGCGTTTGAACGGTTCTATCGCGCCGACAACGCACGCGATGCCGGCGCGCAGGGCTCGGGTCTGGGGCTTGCCATTGCCAAGTGGATCGTCGATAGCCATGGCGGTGTCATTGGCGTGACCTCGGTCGAGGGCGTCGGCAGCCGCTTTACGATTCGCCTGCCGCGGTAGGGATGCCCCTCGGCATAAATAAAGGGATAGGGCCACGCGGCTCTATCCCTTTTTGCTAGTTATAGCAGCTTGTGCGCTACTCGCGGCACAGGTGCACGGCGAAGCCGGCGAACTCGCGCTTAAAGTACACGAGCTTGGTGCCGCCGTCGGGCAGCAGCACGCGCGACTCCTCGTTGACCTCGAGCCCGCGCTCGGCAAACCACTTCTCGGCCGCATCGATGTCGTTGACGGCAAAGCCAATGTGGCCCTTGGCGCCACGACCGTTCTGCTTCATAATCTCGACCAACGAATCGTTAAAGTACGAAACGGGGGTCTCGATGACGGGCAGGCCCATCATCGTCGAGAACAACTCCGCGATCTCCAGGGCGTCTGCCGGGTCGGCAGCGTTAATGCCCACATGGGCAACGCGCATGCCAAAGAGCTCGACCGGATTGGCGTTCTGCTCATTCATACAGGCAGCGCCTACTGAGCCATAACGTCGAGAACGGCCTTCTCGGCAGCGACGCGGTTCATGCCGGTCATGAAGGGCACGCCGCTCACGTACGGGCAGGTGAGGCCCTCGGGGGCAACGGTGGTGGCGATCAGCAGATCGGCGCCCTCGTCGCAGTAGTCCTTGGCCTCGGAGATGGCGCACTGCACAATCTCATACTTGCCGGCGTAACCGTTGGCGTCGAGCAGGGTGGCGACCTTCTGGGCAACGAGCGTGGAAGTAGCAGCGCCAGCACCGCAAGCCAAAACGATCTTCTTCATAGGTAATGTCTCCCTTCATGGTTTACTTTAGGTAAGTGTACCGCAGCGAGCGATGGCACTCGGCCTCGATGAGCTTTTATGCCAGTTTGCTTTCGCGCTGCGTATAATACATCTAGTACATGTTGTCATACCGCTCGCTTTATGAGCGACTAAGGACCCTAATATGCCCGATTCTCGCACACTCTGGACCGCCGTCGTTATCATCTGCATCGCCGTGTCGGTGTTCTTTAGCGTCAAAAAACGCACCACGTTTAAACGCCTGCAGCAGCTTATGGCCGCCAAGCAGTGGGACGAGTTCGATCGTTTGCTCGACGGCAAACTCACCAGCATGCTGTACCCGCGCTACAACCGCGACTACCTGCGTCTGAACTCCTATCTGCTGCGCGAGGACCACGAGCGCGCCAGCGAGATGTTCGACCTACTGCTGGGACTCAACCTCCCCAAGATGCAGCGCGTCGACTTGGTGATTAAGGCCTTTAACTACTATGTTGGCCAGGAGGACCGCAAAAAGTCCAAAGAGCTGTTGCACGAGATCAAGGGCTTTGAGGGCGGTCAGGCCGAGGCAGTTGCGCACGAGTGTCAGCTGATGTACGACACGATGATCCTCAAGCGCCACAACGACATTCCCGAGCTGGAGCGCATGCTCGAGGATGTCGGCGACGACCCGGTCAAGCGCTGCCGCTTGGAGTACCTGCTAGCCCTGCAGTACCAGAACAAGGGCGACGAAGCCAAGTTCCAGGAGTTCCTGGAGAAGTCGGGCCAACACTCGATGGCCGTCAACGCGTAACGGACGGCTTGTGCTAGACTTCTAGTCTCACGGGGGCGTGGCGGAATTGGCATACGCAGGAGACTTAAAATCTCTCGCCGCAAGGATTGTGGGTTCGAGTCCCACCGCCCCTACCATATGGAGCTTTCGAGCCCGTGTTCCTCAGGGATGCGGGCTCGCTTCTTTTAGATGCCGGTGGGACTCGAACCCGCGAGGGGGCGAGCGTTAAGCGGACGCGCAGCGTCCGAAGCGAGCCGGCGAGGGCGCCGACAGGCGGCCGAAGCCGGTGCGTATTTGCGCAGCAAATGCGCGGACGTCCCACCGCCCCTACCATATGGAGCTTTCGAGCCCGTGTCCCCAAGGGATGCGGGCTCGTTTCTTTTACACGCCGGTGGGGCTCTAAGTTGCGGTGGAATAGTTCCTGTTTTGGCAGTTTACCAGCCCATTTAGGAACTATTCCACCGCAACTTAGGTTGGTGTTCCCACATTTTCCAATGGAAAAACGTGGCTGTCTCCCACATTTTCCGATGGAAAAACGTGGTTGTCTCCCACATTTTCCGATGGAAACTCCCAAATGGCCTTATACTAGCCGAGAGGGTTGGGAGGCAATATGCAGCGACAGCTTATGAGTGAACTTATCGCTTGGAAATCAAGGGCGAATCGCAAACCTCTCTTGCTTAAGGGAGCCCGCCAGACAGGAAAGACTTGGCTTCTTAACGAATTCGCAAGCCAGCAGTATCGAAACGTCATTCGTTTTGACTTTATGCTCGAGCCGAGCACACGCTCGCTGTTCGATGGGAACCTCGACCCCAAGCGCATCATCTCCCAGATAGAACTCCTACGTGGCCAAACCGTAACGCCGGAAGACACGCTCATCATCTTCGACGAGATCCAAGAAGCGCCACGCGGGATCACCTCGCTCAAGTACTTCAACGAGCTTGCGCCCGAATACCACATCGTAGCAGCCGGTTCCTATATGGGCCTCGCGCTCCGACGCGAAAACGAGTCATTTCCCGTCGGCAAAATCGACCAGCTCACCATGCGTCCCATGGGGTTTGCTGAGTTCGTTCGTGCCGTCGACGGCAACCCGCTCGCCGACGCCATCCTTGCCGCAGACATGAACCTTCTAGCAAACGTTACCGAAAAGCTCGAGCACTTGCTCAAGGAATACCTTGTTGTCGGCGGTATGCCCGAAGTTGTCTCCACTTTCGCCGAGACACGCGACTTCATCGAAGCCCGAAGGCTTCAACAGCAAATCATCGAGGCTTACGAATCCGATTTTGGCAAACATGCACCCGCCCGCATCGTCGAGCGCATGAGGTTGGTTTGGAAATCCCTTCCCGGCCAGCTTGCAAAGGAGAACAAGAAGTTTGTCTATGGCGCCCTTCGTCCCGGAGCGCGCGCACGCGATTTCGAGGAAAGCCTCCAGTGGCTCACGGACTACGGAATCGTTCATAAGGTGCCACGTGGTGCCACGTGCTTCCGCTCTAAAGGCGCCGCTCTCGAGCTACGAAGACCTCTCGGGCTTCAAACTGTTCTGCATCGACACCGGCATCCTCGGAGCGCTCTCCGGTCTCTCTCCGGCCATCGTTCTTAACGGATCCGCTGTTTTTACCGAGTTCAAAGGTTCGCTGACCGAACAATACGTCGCGCAGGAGCTTTTGCTCCAGGACAAAACTCCCGCGTATTGGTCCTCTACCTCCGGCAATGCCGAAACCGACTTTGCCATCGACCATGCGGGAACCGTGCTTCCGCTTGAGGTCAAGGCGGCAGAGAACCTTAAAGCGAAGAGTCTGAAAGTAGCCTGCGAAAAATTCAAACTCGAGCGTTGCGTGAGGAGCTCCCTGGCGGCATATAGAGACGAGGGCATGCTCATCAATATTCCGCTTTGGGAGATTGGGCAGATCGACAAGCTGGCATAGGCGCTGTGGGGACGCCCTGCAAGGACTGTCCCCAGGTGCCGGCAGAAAAGGAACGTCCCCAGGTGCCGGCTGTTGAGTTGCGGTGAAATAGGGACTGTTTGGTGCCCAAAAGGGCGATTGGGGGTGCGGACAGAAAGTTGGACCGCGGGGCGGTCCGGACTGGAGGTTCGCATGTACAGCAGGGAGAAGGTCGAGCTCTTCCTCCTGGCGACGGAGGACGGCATGGGGCCCACCGCCGCCGCGGAGTTCGCGGGGGTCTCGGTGGGCGCGGCCAAGAAGTGGGCGACGGGGCACCTCCCGCACAGCTACACCGGGGCGCGCTGTAGAATCGGGGCGAGGAAACCGCCACGGAAGGAGGCCAGCTTGGGCCCCGACAAGTCGATCTACGCCCCGCCCGCGACCGGCCCGCTCGCCGGGCTCAACGAGGACCAGATAGAGAACCTGCTGCTCAGGGCGGTGTTGGCCGACCTAAAAGCGGAAGGGTGGGACCCGGCTTCGATCTCGAACAGGAGCAAGTGCGAGCTCGGCGAGAGATTGAGGCTGGCGACCGCCCTGCCCCTCCGCTCGATCACAGGTTTCTTGAGGATATCGAAGAGCTCCTATGAGTACTGGAGGCCCCGCGTCGCCGCGCCGCGCGACCGCGACGCCGACATACGCGACCGCGTGGTGCGCATCTTCCGCGAGGGCTCGGGGTGCTGGGGGTACCGCACCGTCTGGGCGCGCCTGCGCCGCGAGGGGGTCCGCGCCAGCGAGAAGCGCGTGGCCCGCGTGATGCGCGAGGAGGGCCTCGAGGTCGTCTACAACAAGAGGCGCGCCCGGGGCTACAGCTCCTACGCCGGCGAGGTCTCCAAGGCGCCGGAGAACCTCGTGAACAGGAATTTCCACGCCGACGAGCCCAACCGGCTGTGGCTCACCGACATCACCGAGTTCAGGCTCCCGGGCGGCGAGAAGGTCTACCTGAGCCCGGTCATCGACTGCTTCGACGGGATGCCCGTCGCCTGGTCGATCGGGCTGCACCCCGACAAGCGCCTCGCGAACTCGAGCCTGCTCAAGGCCTGCGCGGCCAGGCCGGCGGGCGCCCGCACGACGATCCACTCGGACCGCGGCGGCCACTACCGCTGGCCGGAGTGGATTGGGATCTGCGAGGAGAACGGGCTGGTCAGGAGCATGTCCGCGAAGGGCTGCAGCCCGGACAACTCGGCCTGCGAGGGCTTCTTCGGCCGCCTCAAGAACGAGTTCTTCCACTACAGGGACTGGGAGGGCGTGACGGCCGGGGAGTTCATGGGCAGGCTCGAGGCCTACCTCGTGTACTATCGCGAGGAGCGGATAAAGAAGTCCCTCGGGTGGCTGAGCCCGATGGAGTACCGCAGGAAGCTTGGATACGCTTAGACGCGGTCCAAGAAATCGTCCGCACCCCC
>CABUUJ010000039.1 GCA_902494715.1 uncultured Collinsella sp. | reverse complement strand
TGGGAGAGCGCTTGACTGGCAGTCAAGAGGTCAGGGGTTCGATCCCCCTCGTCTCCACCCGAGCATTGAATGAGGCTCCAACGCAAGTTGGGGCCTTTTTTCATATAGGAAAACAAGGTCAAAGGCGGCACCATGATCCTCCTGGTCGACAAGATCGAAAAAAGCTTCGGCGCGCGCGTCCTCTTTAGCGGCGCATCCTTCCAGATCAACCCCGGCGAGCGCTTCGCGCTCGTGGGCCCCAACGGCGCTGGCAAAACCACCATGCTCAAGATCATCATGGGCATCGACAGTCCCGATGCCGGCCAGGTCCAGTACGCCAAGGACTGCCAGGTAGGCTACCTAGAGCAGGAAACTAATCTGGAGCAAAAGGACACCACCATCCTTGCCGAGGTCATGGCCGCCGCCAAGGAAATCCGCCGCATGGGCGAGCGCGCCAACGAGCTGCAGGCCCAGATCACCGAGCTCTCCGATCAGGGCAAGGACGTCGACGCACTCCTCAACGAGTATGGCCAGGTCCAGGACCGCTTTGAGCACCTGGGCGGCTACGAGCTCGAGAGCAACGCCCGCAAGATCCTTTCCGGCCTGGGCTTTAAGGTCACCGACTTTGAGCGCCCGTGCTCCGAGTTCTCGGGTGGCTGGCAGATGCGCATCGCACTCGCCAAGCTATTCCTGCGCCACCCCGACCTGCTGCTTCTGGACGAGCCTACTAACCACCTGGACCTCGAGAGCGTCCAATGGCTGCGCGGCTTTATCGCCAACTACGACGGCGCCGTCCTCATCGTCAGTCACGACCGCGCCTTCATGGACGCCTGCGTCGACCACGTCGCCGCGCTCGAGAACCGCCGCGTGACCACCTACACCGGCAACTACAGCAGCTACCTCAAGCAGCGCGAGGACAACCTGGAGCAGATGCGCGCCAAGCGCGCCGCCCAGGAGCGCGACATCGCCCACATGCAAGTCTTCGTCGACAAGTTCCGCTACAAGCCCACCAAGGCGGCCCAGGCCCAGGAGCGCATCCGCAAGATCGAGCAGATCAAAAAGGAGCTCGTCATCCTGCCCGAGGGGCACAAGCACATCGACTTTAAGTTCCCCGACCCGCCGCGCTCTGGCGACATGGTCGTGGGTCTGGAGGGCGTGTCCAAGTCCTACGGCAACAAGCACATCTACAGCGATATCGACCTCAAGCTCTACCGCGGCGAGCATGTGGCGCTCGTCGGCCCCAACGGCGCCGGCAAGTCAACCCTCATGAAGATCATCGCCGGTCAGGAGCCGCCTACTACCGGCACGCGCGACCTGGGCACCAACGTGGGCGTGGCCTATTACGCCCAGCACGCGCTCGAAGGCATGACCGAGTCCAATACCGTCCTGCAAGAGATCGACACCGTCACGCCCAAGTGGACCGTGCCGCAGCAGCGTAGCCTGCTGGGCGCCTTCCTGTTTAGCGACAACGAAGCAATCGAAAAGCAAGTACGCGTCCTTTCCGGCGGCGAAAAGGCGCGTCTGGCCCTGGCCAAGATGCTCGTTGCCCCCGAAGCGCTCCTGTGCCTGGACGAGCCCACCAACCACCTGGACATCGACTCGGTGGACATGCTCGACAACGCCCTGCAAAACTTCCCCGGCACCATCGTGCTGATCAGCCACGATGAGCACCTGGTGCGTGCCGTGGCCAACCGCATCATCGACATCCGCGATGGTAAGGTCACGGTCTACGACGGCGACTACGATTACTACCTCTACAAGCGCGAGGACCTCGCAGCCCGCGCTGCCGCCGAGGCGGCAGGGGAGAGCGCGCCCGCCGCGACCAAGCCCACCAAAGCCAACGCCGCCCAGGCCAGCAGCCCCGCGTCGACCCCCAAGCCGGCCGAGGGCAAAAAAACCAAGGAGCAAAAGCGTGCCGAGGCCCAGGCCCGTGCCGCGCTCAACAAAAAGCTCAAGGGCGTGCGCAACCAGCTTAAGAAGATCGAGACGGAGCTCGACAAAAAACGCGCCCGCTATGACGAGCTTATGGAATTGATGGCAAGCGAAGAGCTTTATGCCGATCAGGATAAGTTCAACGCCGCACTGGGGGAATATAACGGCCTTAAGCAAGAGCTGCCCAAGCTCGAGGACGAATGGCTGGAGCTTTCCACCCAGATCGAAGAGGAGACCGCGCGTGAACTCTCGTAAAGCCGCTGCCGTGGCGATGAGCATCATCGCCATCGCCTGTCGCATCTGCGGCATCTTTATGAGCGCGATGACCGTGCTGCTGTGCTTTAGCGGCCTCACCGCCAAGCTGCAGATTGTGGGCTTTGTCGTCGAGCTTTCTCGCGCGCTGCCGAGCGCCATCGCCGGCTACGGCGTCATCACATCGCCCTTTGGCGGCGTGTTCCGCTTAGATTACGCCATCGTGGCCGTCATCCTGTTTGTGGTTGACTACCTGCTCACGCGCGCCTCGCGCCGCGTCCGCTAGGGGAGTGACATGTCCAGCAGCTACCTCATGAACCTGCTCGCCAGCGCCGTTGCCGTCATCGTTGGCATCGTGATCCACGAGAGCGCGCACGCCGCCGCAGCCTGGGCGCTCGGCGACAAAACGGCTCGCTCGCGCGGCCGCGTCTCGCTCAACCCGCTCAACCATATCGACCCGTTTGGCACCATCATCCTGCCGCTGCTCATGCTCGCCGCAGGCGGTCCCGTGTTCGCCTTCGCCAAGCCCGTGCCCGTCTATCTCAACAACCTCAAGCACCCCAAGCGCGACGAGGTCCTGGTGAGCGTAGCCGGCCCCACATCGAACATCGCGCTCGCGTGCCTGGCCGCAGCCCTCATGCACCTGACCTACGGCAACCTCTACACCAGTATGTCCTTTGCCGTAGCGTCGCAAATCATGAACTTTGGCGCTACGTTTATCGTGGTCAACCTATCGCTTGCGTTCTTTAACCTCATTCCGATTCCGCCGCTTGACGGCTCGTCGATCATCGTGCCGTTCCTCAAAGGTAAGGCGCTCGCCAACTACTACCACCTGCAGCAATACGCCATGCCCATACTCATCATCGTGCTGTATCTGCTGCCCATGTGGACCGGCATCGATGTAATCGGCCGCTATTTCGACGTTACCGTGTATCCGCTTGCTGAGCAGCTGCTCAACTTCGCAATCGCCGGCATCTAAGGTAAACTTACAGGTCGACCGTGCAAAACTGTCGCAATATGCACCCAAACCGCGCCGCGAAGGCGCCGTCAAAGGAGGTCGAAGATGTCGTATCGCGTGTCGACGCAGGTCTACAGCGGACCGTTCGACCTGCTGCTGCAGCTGGTAACCCGCCAAAAAGTAGATATTGGCGCCATCTCCATCAGCGAGGTGGCCGAGCAATACCTTGACGAGGCCGAACGCATCGAAGCACTGGACCTGGACGTGGCGAGCGATTTTTTGCTGGTCGCGGCAACCCTTTTGGACATCAAGGCCGCCTCTCTGGTGCCGCAGGAGGCCCCACGCAAAGCCGATGAAGACGATGACGAGTTCGACGAAGATCTCGAGGAGCTCAGCGCGCTCGACGGCGACGCCCTGCGCGAGGTCCTGATCCAGCGCCTGATTGCCTACAAGCAGTTTAAGGGCGCGGCTGCGGCCCTCGGTGCCCGCATGCAGGCCGAAAGCCGTATGCATCCGCGTGTGGCCGGTCCCGACCCGGAGTTCCTAGGCCTTATGCCCGACTACCTTGCCGGCATTACCCTGCGCGGTCTCGCCGTCATCTGTGCCGACCTGGACGGCAAGCGCCAGACCTTCTTGCTGGAGGCCGAGCATGTGGCGCCGCATCGCGTACCGCTCGACCTGACCGTGGCCTCAGTCGACCGCTTTACCATGGCGCACCAAACCTGCACCTTCCGCGAGCTGTTGGACGGCGATGCCACCACCGAGCAGCTCGTCGTCACCTTCCTGGCCATGCTGGAGCTCGCCAAGCGCGGCTCGCTCACGCTGAGCCAGGACGAGATCTTTGGAACCATCCGCATCAACCGCGTCGAGGGCGCCGAGGCCTATGTGCCCGGCGAGGGCCCCGAGCTCACCGAATAGGAGCCGCAACCATGTCAACCCTTTCCACGCTAGAGGCAAACAGCCTCAAAGGTGCCCTCGAGGCGCTGCTGCTGGTGTCGAGCGACCCGGTGAGTGCGCCCGCGCTGGCTGGTGCGCTGGATATCGCCCCCGGCGAGTGCGCATCGCTGCTCGCCGAGCTCAAGGTTGAGTACGAGGAGGCCAACCGCGGCTTTCAGCTGCGCGAGGTCGCCGGCGGCTGGCGCCTGTTTACGCACCCCGCCTACCACGACGTGGTCGAGGCCTACGTGTTGAGCTGGGACACGCAAAAGCTGTCGCAGGCGGCACTCGAGACCCTGGCCGTCATCGCCTACCACCAGCCCGTGACGCGCGAGGTGGTCAAGGGCATCCGCGGCGTCAACTCCGACGGCGTCATCGCGTCGCTCGTGGACAAGGGCCTGGTGCGTGAGCTCGGCCGCGACCCCCAGCGCGGTCAGGCCATCATCTACGGCACGACCAACGCCTTCTTGGAAAAGTTCGGTCTGCGCTCCACCCGCGACCTGCCCGACCTGGAGCAGTTTGCCCCCGACGAGCAGTCGCGTCAGTTTATCCGCGAGCGCCTGAGCGGCCGCAGTATTCAGTCCACGCTCGAGGAGCAAGCCGAGGACCTGGACGAAGAGCGCGAACTGCTCGATACCGATGTTGAAGATGTTGAGGCAGTCGGCAGCGAGGAATCCCGAGCCACCGACGACACTGCGGAGGATACGCATGACGAGGACTAACGAAGTAGGGGAGACGCGCGCCATGGGCAACGCAGTACCCGCAACCGACGCCCAGCCCGTCTATCCGCACACCATGCGCCTGCAGCGCTTTTTGGCGCGCGCGGGCGTGGCGAGCCGCCGCGGCTCGGAGGACCTGATGACCGCCGGACGCGTGACCGTCAACGGTCAGGTCGCGACCGAGCTGGGCACCAAGGTCGACGTCGACCGCGACCATATCGAGGTCGACGGCATGCCCGTCAAGCTCAACCAGGGCGCCGTGTACTTGATGCTCTACAAGCCGACCGGCTACCTCACCACCATGAGCGACCCGCAGGAGCGCCCCTGCGTGGCCGACCTGGTACCGCGCAACCGCTTTCCGGGGCTCTTCCCGGTGGGCCGCCTGGACCGCGACACCACGGGCCTTTTGCTCTTTACCACCGACGGTGATCTGTCGCAGGACCTGCTGCACCCCAGCAAGCACGTCTACAAGACCTATCAGGCGCTCGTGGACGGCCACCTGACCGATCGCGACTTAGAACCGCTCCGCCGCGGCATCGAGCTCGACGACGGCCTGTGCCAGCCGGCGATCTGCCGCGTCATTACCGCGCGCGAGGCCGAGGCCGTGGCTCCGCAAGGCGTCAAGCCCGGCACCACCGCCGTGGAGGTCATCATCCGCGAGGGTCGCAAGAATCAGGTCAAGCGCATGCTGAGCAAGATCCACCACCCGGTGATCCGCCTGCACCGCTGTAACTTTGCCGGCCTGGAGCTCAAGGACGTGGCCAAAGGCTCGTGGCGCGAGCTCACCGAGCGCGAGGTACAAATCCTCAAAAGCGGTGGCATCCCTCCCAAGCAGGCCAGCGCCATACGCGGCGGCAAGCCCCAAGACACGCCCGCCAGCCGCACGCGTCACCACGGCAGCCACGGCTCCGCACCCAAGCGCAACACCTACCGCGAGCGCTACACCGGCTAGGCAACCCGCCGCGCCCCAACGCCCGCGAACCATACCAGCACGTCAATCATCGAAAGGAAGCATTGCATGATCGTCGCCATCGACGGCCCCGCCGGTTCCGGCAAGTCCACCATCGCCAAGGAGATCGCCCGCCAGCTGGGCTTTAACAAGCTCGACACGGGCGCCATGTATCGCGCCGTCACCTTCGCCGCGCTCGACCGCGGCATCGATCTGGACGACGAGGCGGCAATCGACGCCCTCGCCGAGCAGATCGAAATTCGCTTTACCAACGGCACCGGCGAGGACACGCGCCTGACCATTGACGGCCAGGACGCTTCGGCCGCCATCCGCACCCCGCAGGTCGACGCCAACGTGTCCAAGGTCTCGGCCTACCCGGGCGTGCGCGCCGCCATGCTCATCCACCAGCGCCGCGCCGCCGAGGACCGCGATATCGTCGCCGAGGGTCGCGACATTGGAACCGTCGTGTTCCCTAACGCGCAGGTCAAGGTCTTCCTGACCGCCGACCCGCGCGAGCGCGCCCGCCGCCGCGTGCTGCAGCGTCACCAAAACGATGCTCAGCCGCTCACGTCCGAGCAGCTCGAAGCCGAGGTCGACGAGACCCTCGACGCCCTTAAGCAGCGCGACAAGCTTGACAGCAGCCGCGAGGTCGCCCCGCTCGTGCCCGCCGAGGACGCCGTGCACGTCGACTCCACCGCCCACACCATCGACGAGGTCGTCTCGATAATCGAGGACCTTATCAACCAAAGGAGGTAGCCCATGCGCCTGTTTCAGCAGACGCCCGAGGACTATTACAACGCCCCCTACGCCGAGTTTCCAGCGCTCATCCGCGGCACCGTCGTCGTAGTCATGGCCATCCTTTGGGCCTTCTCCAAGCTCATGTGGCGCTGGAAGGTCGAGGACGCCGATCTTCTGTTTGAGCGCCAGGAAGGCCGCGGCAGCGTGGTCATCTGCAACCACACCTCGATGGCCGAGCTCTTGGCCGTGGAGACGGCGCTGTTCTTTGGGGGCCGCCGCATTCGTCCCATCTTTAAGTCCGAGTTCGCCAAGAGCAAGATTGTGCGCTGGGCCTTTAGCCGCGTTGGCGGCATCCCCGTCGAGCGTGGAACTGCCGATATGAAGTGCCTGCGCGCCGCCCAGCATGCGCTGCAGCGCGGCGAGGACGTCCTGATCTTCCCCGAGGGCACACGCATCCGCTCGCGCGAGATCAAGCCCGAGGTCCACGGCGGCTTTGCGCTCATCGCCCAGATGGGCAAGGCGCCCGTCAACCCGCTCGCCATCTGCGGCTGGTCCGACATCACGCCCGCAGGCAAAAAGCTCATGCGTCCCAAGAAGTGCTGGATCCGCGCCGGCAAGGCCGTCTCGCTTTCCGACGCACCGGCTGGGCTTAAGCGCACGGAGCGCCTGGAATGGTTTGAGTCCGAGGCCATGAACCGCGTCTACGCTATGCGAGACGAGCTGTGCGCCGAGCATCCGGGCAGGTTCTAGCCATGAGCGAGAACGTTACGAACACTGCCGCGACCGCGTCCGACCAGGCAACAGCGACTACCATCGAGATTGCAGCCCACGCCGGCACTTGCTACGGCGTACAGCGCGCGCTCGACATGGCGCTGGCCGCCGCGCCGCAGGCAGGGGAGAGCACTCAGGTCCATACCTTGGGTCCGCTCATCCATAACCCCATCGTGGTGCGCGAGCTTGCTGAGGCAGGCGTTGGCCTGGCCGAGACCCTGGACGACGCAGCATCGGGTACCGTGATCATCCGCGCACACGGCGTAGTGCCGCAGGTGATCGATGCTGCCCGCAAGCGCGGCCTCAACGTGGTCGATGCCACCTGCCCCTACGTGAAGAAGGTCCATGTGGCGGCCGAGCGCCTGGTGCGCGAGGGCTACCGTGTGATCGTCGTGGGCGAGCCGGGGCACCCCGAGGTCGAGGGCATTCTAGGCCACGCAGGCGACGATGCGCAGGTCGTGAGCTGTGCCGCTGACGCCAACGCCTTGTCGCTCAAGGGCAAGGTAGGCCTCGTCGTGCAGACCACCCAGACCGCGCAGAACCTCGCCGAGGTCGTGGCGGCTATCACCCCGCGCGTGCAGGAGCTGCGTGTGATCAACACCATCTGCGCCGCCACGAGTGAGCGTCAACAGGCAGCAGCCACACTTGCCAACCGCTGCGACTGCATGGTCGTCGTGGGCGGCAAGAACTCGGGCAACACCCGCCGCCTGGCTCAAATTTGCGCAGACGCCTGCGAGCACACGCATCACATCGAGGAAGCTTCCGAGCTCCAGGGCGCGTGGTTTACCGACGCTCACCACATCGGCATCACCGCCGGAGCCTCCACCCCGCAAGAACACATCGAGCGCGCCGTCGAGCGCATCAAGGAGCTTTACCGCTAACCATGGACCAGACCGTACCCGCATACGCCGCCGAGGTGGCCGATTACGGGCGCAGCCGCGACCCCGAGCCGGGTGAGGGCGCGCTCGTAAAGAACGTGCGTCCCGAATCGCCCGCATGGGATGTGGGTATCGAGCCGGGCATGCGCGTGCTCACGGTCAACGGCGAGCAGCTCACCGACATGATCGTGTGGCTCTGGGAGGCAGACGACGTCACCGTCGACCTCGAGGTTTTCGACCCGCGCGACAACAGCGTCACCCCCGTCGAGCTCGACCGCTTCCCGGGAGAGGACTGGGGCCTTGAGTTCGATGGCCCCATCTTCGATGGCATGCGCACCTGCGTGAACGCCTGCGTGTTCTGCTTTATGACGATGCTCCCCAAGGGCGGCCGCTCAACGCTCTATATTCGCGATGACGACTACCGCCTGAGCTTTTTGCAGGGCAACTTCGTCACGCTCACGAACCTCACCGACGAGGACGTGCAAAACGTCATCCAACGCAACATGAGCCCTATGAACGTGTCGGTCCATGCCGTGAGCCCCGACGTCCGCCGTCGTATGATGGGCCGCAACGCCCAGCGCGGCATGGACGTACTCGAGGCCATCATGGCCGCCGGCATCGAGATCCACGCGCAGATTGTGTTGTGCCCCGGCATGAACGACGGCGAGGAGCTGGAAAAGACCCTGCGCTTTTGCGAGGAGCACGAGCAAATCACAAGCCTGGGCATTGTGCCGCTCGGTTTTACCAAGCACCAAAACCGCTTTAGCTGGTCCTACAGCGACAAACCCGAGCTCGCGCGCGAGACCATTGCCATGATCCGTCCCTACCAGGACCGCGCCTTCGAACGTTTTGGCCGCCACACCTTCCAGATGAGCGACGAGTTCTACCTGGACGCCGGCATCGATCCGCCCGAGGCGGACTTTTACGACGGCTATCCGCAGTACTACGACGGTATCGGCATGATCCGCTCATACCTAGACGAGACGGACGATGTGCTCGCCGCCGATGCCGAACGACTGGCCCGCGTCCGCGAGGCCATCGCCACTCGCAGCCAGCACCTGCTGTGCCTCTCGGGCGCCAGCGCGCGCGATACGGTGGCGCGTTTTGTGGAATCGCCGCAGGGCCTTGCCGGTACCGTCACGGCCATCAAAAACCGCTACTTTGGCGGCAACGTGGACGTGACCGGCCTCATCGTCGCCTGCGACATCTTGGAGCAGCTGCCGCAGGACCTGTCGGGGGTTATGCTCTTTGTGCCTAAGCTCATGTTCAACGCCGACGGCATGACCCTTGACGAGTATCATCGTGACGAATTACTCGCACGCCTTACCGGTCGCGGCGCCGAGGTTCATGTGGTATCGACCATGCCGCATGAGCTGCTCGATACCCTGGAGCACATCCTTGGCATAACGCCCGCCAATTCAACTATCCCCGCTGACCCTACCCATTAAAGGAGAGCAGATGAAACCTATCGTCGCCGTCGTCGGACGCCCCAACGTGGGCAAGTCCACGCTCGTTAACCGCCTAGCCCAGACCTCGGACGCCATCGTCCATGAGTCCCGCGGCGTCACGCGCGACCGCTCGTATCACACGGCCGATTGGAACGGCCGCGAGTTCACCATCGTCGACACGGGCGGTATCGAGCCGCTCAAGAGCGACGACGTCTTTGCCACGTCCATCCGCGACCAGGCACTTGCTGCCGCCGAGGAAGCAGCCGTCATCCTGTTTGTGGTCGATGGCCGCACCGGCGTCACCGAGGAGGACGAGTCGGTCGCCCGCATGCTCAAGCGCTGCGACAAGCCGGTCTTTCTGCTGGTGAACAAGCTCGACAACCCCGACCGCGAAAATGACAACATCTGGGAGTTCTATTCGCTCGGCATCGGTGAGCCCACGCCGCTCTCGGCCCTGCACGGCCACGGCACGGGCGACCTGCTCGACGACATCGTGGCCCTGTTGCCCGAGGAAGAGGACGAGGTCGCCGACGAGTTCCCCGACGCGCTGAACGTCGCCATCATCGGCCGCCCCAACGCCGGTAAGTCCTCGCTGTTCAACCGCATCCTGGGCGCCGACCGCTCCATCGTGTCCAACATCGCCGGCACCACGCGCGACGCCATCGACACCGTCGTCGAGCGCGACGGCAAGCACTACCGCATTGTCGACACCGCGGGCATTCGCAAGAAGAGCACCGTGTACGAGAATATCGAGTACTACTCCATGGTCCGCGGCCTGCGCGCCATTGACCGCGCCGACGTGGCGCTGCTCGTCGTCGATGCCTCCGTGGGTGTCACCGAGCAGGACCAGAAGGTCATGGGCCTTGCCATCGAGCGCGGCTGCGCCATCGTGGTGCTGCTCAACAAGTGGGACCTTCTCGACGACGACCGCAAGCGCGAGGCCTGCATGGAGACCGTCGACCGCCGTCTGGGCGTCATGGCTCCCTGGGCCCAGTACCTGCGCATCTCGGCCCTGACCGGCCGCAGCGTCGAGAAGATTTGGGCGATGGTCGATGCTGCCGAGAAGACGCGCTCGCAAAAGATCAGCACCTCGCGCCTCAACACGTTCCTCACCGACCTGCGCGAGTTTGGCCACACCGTGGTGGACGGCAAGCGCCGCCTGCGCATGCACTACGTGACCCAGACGGGCGTCAACCCGCCGACGTTTACGTTCTTCGTCAACCACAGCGACCTGGTCAACGACACCTACCAGCGCTACGTGGAGAACCGCATGCGCTCGACCTTCGATTTTTCCGGCACGCCCATTCGACTCTTCTTTAGGAAGAAGGAGCAAAAGGATGCATAATCCGATTCTGCTGACCGCCATCTGCGCCGTGGTCTCGTTCTTTATCGGAGCGATTCCGTTTGGCCTGATCCTGGGCCGTGTGTTCAACCACACGGACATCCGCAAAGCGGGCTCCGGCAACATCGGCACCACCAACGCCCTGCGCGTAGCCGGCCCCAAGGTGGCCGCGCTCACGCTGCTGCTCGACTGCCTTAAGGGCGCCATCTGCGTACAAGTCGCCCGTCCGCTCATCGCGAGTGTGGGTTATGGCTTCCCTGTAAGCATCATGGCGCCTGGAGCCCCCGGCGATTGGATGCTCGGTGTCATCTGCCTGGCTGCGGTGTGGGGCCACATCTTCTCGCCCTACCTCAACTTCCATGGCGGCAAGGGCATCGCGGTCGGTCTGGGCGTTATTCTCGCCTGGTACTGGCCCATCGGACTTTCGCTGCTGGGCATGTTTATCGTGGCCGTCGCCATCACCAAGTTTGTGTCGGTAGGCTCGCTTGCAGCTGCCATCGGACTTCCCATCGCCGCTTGCGCGGTTTTTCCGTACAGCAGCCTGGGTCTCAAATTTTGCATGGCGCTGATCGGCATCACCGTGGTGTGGGCCCATCGTGCGAACATCAAAAAGCTCATGACGGGCAAGGAGTCCAAGCTCTCATTTACCAAGCGCGTCACCGAGCCCGACGATAAGTAGGAGAGAGTCATGAATGTTGCGCTGATTGGCTCCGGCTCCTGGGGAACCGCCGTCGCCGGCCTTGCCGCCGCACGAGCCGAGCGCGTGATCATGTGGGCCCATAGCGAGCAGACGGCCGCCGGCATCAATTGCGAGCACCGCAATCCCCGGTATCTGATGGACTACGAGCTGCCCGGCAACGTCATCGCCACCACGGACCTGTCGCAAGCACTCGAGGGCGCCGATGCCATCATCTTTGCCGTGCCCTCCACGCACCTGCGCAGTGTATGCCATCAAGCGGCCCCCTTCATCGCCGCCGACACCCCGGTACTCTGCCTCACCAAGGGCATTGAGCCAGAATCTGGCCTGCTCATGAGCGAGGTCATCGCCAGCGAGATCGGCAACGAGGCGCGCGTGGCGGCGCTCTCCGGCCCCAACCATGCCGAGGAGATCTGCCGCGGCGGACTTTCTGCCGCCGTCATCGCCAGCAAAGACCCGCAGGTAGGGGAGATCTTTAAGGACCTGCTCCTATCCACGGCCTTCCGCATCTACCTGTCGCAGGACATGACCGGCGTCGAGGTTTGCGGCGCCATGAAAAACGTCATCGCCATCGTGTGCGGCATCTCCGCCGGTACCGGTGCGGGCGATAACACGCTCGCCCTTATCATGACGCGCGGCCTGGCCGAGATCAGCCGACTGGTGCATGCCCGCGGCGGGCAGGCCATGACTTGCATGGGCCTTGCCGGCATGGGCGACCTCATCGCCACCTGTACCTCGGAGCATTCGCGCAACCGCACCTTTGGCTACGAATTTGCCCACGGCGTGTCGCTCGACGAGTACCAGACGCGCACGCACATGGTGGTCGAGGGCGCCGTTGCGGCCCGCAGCGTCAGCGAGCTCGCCCGTTCACTGGGTGTCGACATTCCGCTCACCTTTGCCGTAGAGCAAACGCTCTACAACGGTGTTACTTTGGATAGGGCGCTCGAGATTCTCACCGACCGCGTCCCATCGCAGGAGTTCTACGGACTCACCGATTAGCGCAGAAAGGCTACTAACATGGGTTCCATTAAAATCGCTCCGTCCGTCCTTTCGGCCGATATGGCCAACCTCAGGGGCGAACTCGACAAGATCGCCGGCGCCGACTTTGTGCACTTCGACGTCATGGACGGTCACTTTACCGGCAACCTCACCTTTGGCGTCGATATCCTCAAGGCCGTCAAGCGCTCCACCGACGTGCCGGTCGACGCGCACCTCATGGTGTCGAACCCTGACGAGACGGTCGATTGGTATGCCGATGCCGGTGCCGATATGATCACCGTGCACTACGAGGCCTCCACGCACCTGCACCGCACGCTCACGCACCTGCAGCAGCGCGGCGTCAAGGCCGGCGTGGTGCTCAACCCCGCAACGCCCGTCTGCGTGCTCGAGAGCATCATCGAGGTCGTCGATATCGTGCTGCTGATGAGTGTGAACCCGGGCTTTGGCGGCCAGAGCTTTATCCCGGGCACCATCGCAAAGCTCCACGAGCTCAAGGCCATGTGCGAGCGTCACGGCGTGTCGCCCATGATCGAGGTCGATGGCGGCATATCTTCCAAGAACATTGCCGAGGTCGTCAATGCCGGCGCCAACGTCCTCGTGGCCGGCTCCGCCGTATTTAAGTCCGAAGATCCCGCCGCCGAGGTTGCGCTGCTGCAAAAGCTAGGCAACGAGGCCGCACAGGAGGCATAAACCCTTATGACCGCAGGTCAAAACCGCATACCCGTGAATCTTGACTATGCCGCCTCGACGCCCATGCGCGCCGAGGCGCTCCTTGCGCAGCGCGAGTACGACGACAGCGAGCTTGCCGGCGTAAACCCCAACTCGCTGCATTCGCTCGGCCGCAAGGCCGCTGCGCGTCTGGAGGTTGCTCGCCGCGAGGTCGCCCGCAGCTTTGGCGCGCGCGTTCGCCCGTCCGAGATCGTCCTGACCAACGGCGGCACCGAGGCCAACCAGCTGGCGCTCCTCGGTCTTGCCGAGGGCGCTCGCCAGCGCGACCGCAAGCGCAACCGCGTGATCGTATCTGCTATCGAGCACGATTCGATCCTGGACAACCTGCCGCTGCTGCGTGCCGCCGGCTTTACCGTCGACCTGGTGCAGCCCTGCCGTGCGGGCTATATTGAGCCTGCCGCGCTCATCGAGCTGCTCGGCGACGACGTCGCGCTCGTGAGCATCATGGCCGCCAACAACGAGACCGGTGTGGTGCAGCCCATCCGCGATCTAGCCGCAGCTGCGCATACCGTGGGCGCTCTGTTCCATACCGATGCCATCCAGGGCTATCTGCATATTCCGCTCGATGCCGCCGAGCTGGGCGTCGATGCTATGACCGTTGCCGCGCATAAGATCGGCGGCCCTGTGGCATCCGGCGCGCTCTACGTTAAAACCCGCACGCCGCTGCGCCCCCGCATCTTTGGCGGCGGACAGGAAGCCGGACGTCGCGCCGGCACGCAGGACCTGCGCACGCAGCTCGCCTTTGCCGCTGCCGCCCGCACGCTGGCGCCCCATGTGGCCCAGGAGCGTGCGACGCTGCAAGCCCTTTCCGACAAGCTCTACGCCACGCTTACGGCCCATCCGCGCATTCACGCCACCATGGGTGACTACGCACATGCCGACCGTCTGCCCGGCATGGTATCGATCTACATTGACGGCATGGACTCCGAGGAGCTCATCATCAAGCTCGATGCCGCCGGCTTTGAGGTATCGGCAGGCTCGGCATGCTCGAGCGGCAGCATGGACCCCAGCCACGTTTTGAGCGCGATGGGCATTGGCCGCGAGCAGGCATTGGGCGCACTGCGTATCTCCTTCGATGACCGTGTGAATCCGGGCGATCTGGACGACTTTGCCCAGACGCTGCTCTCGATCGTAGGTGCCGCATGATCGTCGCCCAACTCGAGCGCGCCCTGCTTGCACGCTATCCTAAGACGGACGCCGAACCCTGGGACCACGTAGGCTTATCCGTTGGCGACCCCGATGACGAGATCCGTGGCGTGGCCTGTGCGCTCGACGCTACCAGGGACAACGTGCAGCGTGCCTTGGAAGCCGGAGCCAATGTGTTGCTCACGCATCATCCCGTCTATATTAAGGCACCCGAGGCATTTTGCCCGCCCAGCGCGACGCGTCCCCAGTGCAGTGCGGCGCTCTACGAGGCGGCCCGTTGTGGGGTGAGCATCATCTCGCTCCACACCAACCTGGACCGCTCACACGAGGCGCGCGTATGCCTAAGTACGCTGTTGGACGCCGTGCCCGAAAGCTCGCTGGAACACGTGGACGACCCCGAGGTCTGCGGCCTGGGAGCCCTTGCGACACTCAGCGACCCCTGCAGCCTACGCGACCTTGCCGCGCGCGCCGCCACGGCGTTTGGCAGCGACCCGCGCGTGTGGGGTGAGACCGATCACCCGTGCCGCACCGTCGCCATTCTGGGCGGCTCCCTCGGCGACTTTGGCGAGCTTGCCATCGCCGCGGGCGCGGACCTTGTCGTGACGGGCGAGGCGGGCTACCATGTGGCGCAAGACCTTGCCTTGCGCGGACTGCCGGTGATCCTGCTCGGCCATGACCGCTCCGAGGAGCCGTTCGTTGATATCTTGATGAACTCTGCGGTTGACGCCGGGGTTGACCCCCGTCATGCGATTAAAATACTGAACCCTTGCCAATGGTGGACTGTGACAAAAGGAGAGAACTTATGAGCGCCGGCGCTACGCTACTCAAGCTGCAACAGATCGATTTGGAGCTCGCCCGCAACAAGAGCGAACTTGCCAATATGCCGGAGCTCAAGGAACTCGCTTCCAAGCGCAAGACCTACGTTAAGCTCAAGTCCGAGATGACCAAGCTCTACGCCCAGCGCAAGGACCTGGATATTGAGCTCGACGATCTCAACACCACCGAGATTCAGACCAATAACGCCATCGAGGCCGCCAAAAAGCGCCACGTTGACGGCTCTGACTACCGCGAGGTTCAGGACCTGGAGAACGAGCTCGCCACCCTGGCCAAGCGTCTGGACAAGATCGAGCACACCCGCAAGGACGTCGTCGTCGCCCACAAGGAGGCGCTCGACCGCGAGGCTCGCGCGCAGGCCATCATCGCCAAGTTCGAGGAGGGCGTGAAGGCCGATACCAAGGCCGCCCGCGCCAAGGCCGCCGATCTCCAGGCTCAGATTGACGCCGCCACTAAGGAGCGCACTGCGCTGGCTGCCACGCTGCCGACCGACGTGCTCACCGATTACGAGCGTCTGCTCAAGCAGTTCCGTGGCCTGGCCGTCGAGACCATCAAGGGCAACATCCCCACGGTCTGCCACACCGCGCTGCAGGCGTCGTCCATGAGCGACCTCAACCACGACGGTAGCGAGATTACGCACTGCCCATACTGCCACCGCCTGCTCGTGCTCCCCAGCAAGGAAGCCTAACGATGACGGCGGCACCCAACAATTCAATGCAACTTGAGGGAAAAACGATCCTGCTGGGCATTACCGGCGGGATCGCCGCCTATAAGTCGTGCAATATCGTGCGCCTGCTGCAAAAGCGAGGCGCCCGCGTCAAGGTCGTCATGAGCGAGCATGCCACCGAGTTTGTCGGGCCGCTTACCTTCCGTGCACTCACCAACGAGCCGGTCGCGGTGGGCCTGTTCGACGATCCCTCCGACCCCATCCACCACATTTCGCTGGCCCAGGAGCCCGATCTGGTGGTCGTGGCGCCCGCGACGGCCAATATCATCGCCAAGATGGCAAACGGTATCGCCGATGACCTCATCTCCACTACGCTGCTTGCCACGCCGCGACCCATCGTGATCGCCCCGGCCATGAACAACGGCATGTGGAAGGCGCCGGCCACGCAGGCCAATATGGTCATGCTGCGTGACCGTGGCATCCATGTGGTAGGACCCGGCAGCGGCTACCTTGCCTGCGGCGACGTGGACACGGGACGCATGAGTGAGCCCGAGGACATCGTCGAGGCCGTCTGCGAGGTGCTGAACCCCGTCCCGCAAGACCTGGCAGGCAAGTGCATCGTGATCACTGCCGGTCCTACGCACGAGCCGATCGACCCCGTGCGCTTTATTGGCAACCGTTCGTCGGGCAAGATGGGCATCGCCCTGGCGGGGGAGGCCGCTCGCCGCGGTGCTGCGGTTACGCTTGTGCTGGGGCCGACATCGCTCGATGTTCCCCGCGGCGTGGGGTGCGTGCGCGTGCAGACCGCCGCAGAGATGCTGCAGGCGGCGCTGGGCGCCTTTCAGACGGCCGATGCGGCCATTTGCGCGGCAGCCGTCGCCGACTACACCCCCGAAGCCCCTGCGGACCACAAGCTCAAAAAGGCCAACGAACGCTTGGATTGTATCGAACTGGTCGAGACGGTCGATATCTTGGCTGAGCTTTCGCGCCAGAAGGGCGAGCGATGCGTGATCGGATTTGCGGCCGAGACCGATAACGTCGTGGAGTACGCTCAGCGAAAGCTCGCCCGCAAGGGTTGCGATGTAATTATCGCCAACGATGTATCGCGCGCCGATTCGGGCTTTGGAACCGACACCAACAAGGCTTGGATCATGAGCACAGCGGGTACGCAAGAACTTCCCGTACTAACAAAGCCCCAGCTCGCGGATACAATTTTGGACTTGCTTCAAAATTTGTAAAAAAGTTCTTGCACAAGGGCAAAGTTTCGGGTTAATATACTCCCTGTTGCGAGCGAGAGCAGAGCAACAAACAAAAGCTTCGGGACGTGGCGCAGCTTGGTAGCGCACTTGACTGGGGGTCAAGGGGTCGCTGGTTCGAATCCAGTCGTCCCGACCAGAAGTTTGCAGGTCAGGCACCTAGTGCCTGACCTTTTTTGTTTTAAGCAATTGCTTAATTTTGATTAAGCAACAGCACGCCAAAATCTACCTGCGCGATATTCGCTTTTTGCGGTTACTTGCGCGTTTTGCACACGCTTGAGCCGATTTATTGACGCGATACGAATCTACATACGCGTAGCTGGTATACAGCCGAGTACAGGCTGTATTTATCGCGGCGATTTACACAGATATAGCGACTGTATCGAACAAGCGTGTCGCTGTATTTATTCCAGTAGTCCACTTGATTGGTGGACAAGTGGGCTGTTGCAACGAAACGCCAAGCAGGACGGGCTCTATACGAGGACGCCGCAGAGGTAATGGCGGAGGAGTGCGGCTGGCGCTCTGAGAGCCGCTGTATGACCCTATTTCTCCTCAACCCGAATACCTGTGCCGCGAACCTAAACCGTTCGTACACTTGCCAAAAGATAGGCCCGCGCGGAGTCGCGCGGGCCTTGCACTAGAAAATCTAGAAGCACCAAGCGGGAAACACGTTGCCGGCACTGTTGGCACTACCGCTGCTCCAGCGACCGAAAGGGTCAACATAGATAAAGTCCGTTGAGTCACTCGGAGACACGGAACGAGTGCTGAAATAGCACACAATCTCAGGTCCAGAATACCTCGACGTCGCATAGTACTCGTACTGGGCGCCGTCAGACTGGAGGTCTCCGTAAATCTCGGTCGTCGAGAGGATGAAGACCTTGTCATTCGTTGCCGTCGGAGTGCCGGCGCTACCGCCGCCCTCGTTGTCCGTCATCTTCGTGACGGCCTTCGCCTTGGACTGGAGCTCGGCCGGCAGGAGCGCCCAGAGGTCACCGGAGTTCAGGCGGGCGCGGAGCTTAGAGGACCTCCAACCGCCGACATTGGTCTTTGTGTCGTTCCAGATGTGTTTGTATAGGGCATCGTTGGTCGTCTCAAACGTCAGCCCCGCCTTGCCGCTACCGTCGGCGAGGTCGTCATGGTTGATACCGATGATGCGGTATCTGGGCATCGTGGTGTCAGCACTGCGAATCTCTCATAGAAGATATGCAACAACTTGATAATTTCGCAGCCTTAAGGAAGAACCTTTTCACTGTTTCCGAGGACAGCACAATTGAAGAAGCCTCGGTCCATGAAGGAGACTCTCCCATATACATAGATTAAGATAAGGCTGTGTATGACCAATATGAACTTGAGCATATTCCGTCCGTATTCATACTGGATGATCAAGGAAACATCATCGGCTTATCCGAAGGAGAGGAAGAACCTCTTGTCTTATTAAAGAAATACGCCGAATACAACGGATATAAAGCGGAAGGAGGCGACATCGAGTAACTATCAAAGGCCAGATTAAGGAGCCAGCCATGAAGAAATGCCTACCCTCCATCGTCTCAGCAACTCTTTGCCCCTCCCTTGTCATGACACCATTTGTACCCGTTGCGGCAGCCCATGCCGACGAGGGATCTCCCGCCGAGAGCAGCGATATCCACGTCGGAGTCAATTACGACGAAAATTACGATATATCCCTTTTTTGAGCGCGGGCGCTGCGCGGATTCATATTCCAAGGCGTGGTGCGATTCTCACGGATCTGCAAATAACCGCCCCGTCCCTCACAAGGTCAAGCTGAACGCGAAGGAGGAGGCTTGCCTGCGCGATCCCTACCTTGCTGGCACCGCTGAAGTTATCGCCGGTCTCGCGACAACCGGTCCTAGCGGCGGCTTTTTTGCAACCGCAATGACATCGTACCAACTTTTCACTTGCATGTTCTGAAAGGAAGTTGCCATGTTGTCGCAAAATCAATCGAGATACTTGAACACAATCGGCTTTGCCCTGCTTGCATTACTCTTTGCTAGCGACCTTTTGCTGAAACCGCCCAAGGAACTCGTTTCGCTTGCCATAGCCTGCATTTCCGCCCTTTACTTTACGGCAACCCTATTCGACGGACTAAAGGAGAGGAAAAAAGGCGCAGTCGTTGCATCTGCCGTAGGCGTGATCATAGCCATTGCCTCATTCTTTATCTGACACATTGGTGATCTAGGGGCGATATCGTAGGAATACGACCGGGAGAGCCGGGACCAGATTGCCGGGTTGCCCGGTCGGCTCGCGCGACGGCGCGGCGGTTCCACAGAAAGATCTCCGGACTTCACGCCGTTTCAGATCGCATTGTAGACAGCCATCTCGTCTTCGCAGTCGGCGAGCACGCGGTGTGCGTCGTCGTTTTGGATGTACAGTAAATCTCGAAGGTCCTCCATGCACCAGCGTCCGAGATTTGGCCATGCGCGTCGCGCGAGTTGATAAGTGTCGATTGCGATGTTGTAGTTAAAGTCCAGACCAAAGCCGTCCCAGGCAGAACGGCATTGTTTCCTTGATTATCAACTTCATCCGGACACTTCCCGCATTCATCCGTGTGTGTACGGATGAATGCGGGATTCGATACCCCGGCGGCCTGATCGGCAGACCGCCGGGAATTCTCACTCCTCGATAAAAGCCGGCACTCGGTTAGTCCTGCGCATCTTGAAATCGCCAGTCTCGTGGGAGACGTAGAGAATGCCGTCCATCCCGTCTCGTGATGCATACGACAGGTGAACTGAACCGCAATCCGATCCATCATTGTCGAGAAGATCAAACGAATTCGGATCGCTCGTTGCGGCCAAACGACCACTCATACAAGAGCCATCGTCATTACAGATTTGCCATTCCATGTCTTCGCCTGCAAGAATCGCCATAGACGGCCTGGTCGCGCCATCGTTGACATACATCCCGTCTATGCCAAACCCATTTTCAGCGCCATCGATGAACGACTGCTCGGACCTATACCTCGCAAATGATGCACATAGCACCATTGCAAGACAAAGTACAAAGCCAACAATCGCTATCTTTGCATAGCTCTTGCCTATCATGTCATTCACCTCCCTCGTATGTATCGAGGTATTCCTGCTTGAGCGTCTGCGAGGACGACTCGGTCTTTTCCACGAGCGTGCCGGCCTCGATGAAGTAGAACGAGTCGGTGAGGTCTGCCAGGTCGTCGAGCAG
>CABUUJ010000038.1 GCA_902494715.1 uncultured Collinsella sp. | reverse complement strand
GGTGTGGGGGTTAAGTTTATCGCGAGTTCCGCACGAACAGGAGGCCACTTAATGTGGCCTCCGTCGTGAGCAGGACTGTAGAGCAGGAAACTTAACCCCCACACCCCTCACGCGGCGGGCAAGCCCTCCCTTGTACTCCATCTCACTAAAGTGTATGATTCTGAACGTTACATGACTCACTTTACCTAACTAAAGTGCCATCAAGGGGGAATACCATGAATACCGATATGTCTCGTCGTCAGTTTGTTGGTCTAGCCGGTTCGCTCGCTACGGTTCTGGGCCTTGGCCTGGTAGGCTGCGGTGGTGGTGCCGGCAAGGGCTCCGCTGCTGGCTCTGCCGCGGCCAAGGATGTGAAGGGCGCTGCGGAGTCCAAGAGGCTCGTGGTGGGCTTTGATAAGTCCTATCCTCCGTACGGCTTTGTGGGCGACGACGGCGAGTACACCGGCTTTGATCTCGATCTTGCCAAGGCTGTTGCCGATAAGCAGGGCTGGGAGGTCAAATACGAGGCCATCGACTGGGATGCCAAGGATACGCTGCTCAACTCGGGTGCCATCAACTGCATCTGGAACGGCTTTACCATGGAGGGCCGTGAGGACGACTACACATTCTCCGAGCCGTACATGCTCAACGAGCAGGTGCTCGTGGTCAAGAAGGACGCGGGCATCAAGAGCTGGGACGATCTTGCCGGCAAGACTGTGATTACCCAGACCGATTCCGCTGCGCAGGACGTGCTCGAGGGCGACCAGAAGGATCTGGCGGCGACGTTTGCCACGCTCGACACCATCGGCGAGTACAACACGGCCTTTATGCAGCTCGAGAGCGGCGCAGTCGATGCCGTGGCCTGCGACCTTTCGATTGCTCAGTATCAGCTTGCCGCCAAGCCCGATGCCTATACGCAGCTCGACAAGCCGCTGTCCAGCGAGCACTACGCCGTTGGCTTTAAGAAGGGCGACACCAAGTCGGCCGATGCTGTGACCGAGTCGCTCAAGGCACTCTACGAGGATGGCACGGTCAAGGACCTCTGTGATAAATATTCAAGCTATGGTTTGTCTTTCGATAATTGGGTGCTCAAGTAATGTCTATTCAGGTCATGATGCAGATGCTTGGCCAGGGATTCTTGGTCAGCTTGCAGTTGTTTGTGCTGACACTGCTGGGGTCGATTCCGCTGGGAATCCCCGTTGCGTTTATGCGCATGAGCAAAATCGCGCCGCTTCGCTGGATTGCGCGCATCTACATTTCGGTCATGCGCGGTACGCCGCTCATGCTGCAGATGTTTGCCATCTACTTTGCCCCGTACTACGTGTTTGGCATTTCGCTCACGCCCGATTCCAAGTGGACGGCGTGCGTCGTGGCGTTCATCATCAACTACGCCGGTTACTTTGCCGAGATCTATCGCTCGGGCCTGCAGTCCATTCCGCGCGGTCAATACGAGGCAGCCGAGGTGCTGGGCTATTCGCGCATGCAGACGTTTCTGTATATCGTAATGCCGCAGGTCGCCAAGCGTATTCTGCCTGCGATGGGCAACGAGATCATCACGCTGGTCAAGGACACGTCGCTGGCGTTTGCCATTGGTGTGGGCGAGATGTTCTCGACGGCCAAGGCGCTGGTCGCCTCGCAAGTGAGCATGGTGCCGTTTGCGATTGCGGCGTTGATCTACTGGGTCTTTAACTTTGTGGTCGAGATGCTGCTGGGAGCCGCCGAAAAGAAGCTGGACTATTACCATGACTAACTCAGTGATGAAAATCGAAAGCGCGCGTAAGGCGTTTGGCGGCAATGAGGTGCTCAAGGATATCTCGCTTGAGGTGAAGCGTGGCGAGGTCGTGGCGATTATCGGGCCTTCGGGTGGCGGCAAGTCCACGCTGCTGCGGTGTGCCACGCTGCTCGAGACGCTCGACGGAGGCTCGCTCTCGTTTGGTGACCTTGCCGTTGCGACGGATGCGGGTTCGGGCGCAGTCTATGCGAAGGGCGATGTGCCCAAGCAGGCGCGCTCGCGATTCGGCCTGGTGTTCCAAAATTACAACCTGTTCCCGCACTATACCGTGATGAAAAACATCATCGATGCGCCGATTCGCGTGCTTAAGCGTCCGCGCGAGCAGGCGGAAGCCCGCGCTCACGAGCTGATTGCGCAAATGGGGCTGACGGACAACGAGAACAAGGTGCCGTGTGAGCTTTCGGGCGGTCAGCAGCAGCGCGTGAGTATTGCCCGCGCCCTAGCGCTCGATCCGGAAATCTTATTCTTTGACGAGCCGACCTCGGCGCTCGATCCCGAGCTGACGGCCGAGGTGCTGCGTGTCATTAAAGACCTTGCCGCGCAGAATATGACGATGGTGATCGTGACCCACGCAATGCAGTTTGCGCGCGATGTTGCCGACCGCGTGGTCTTTATGGATGGCGGTCGTATTGTCGAGGAGGGGCCTGCCGAGCAGGTCATCGACCATCCGCGTGAGCAACGTACCCGTGAGTTCTTGAGCCGTATCGAGGGATAGGCCCAGGTATTTACTCAGCTATTAATTGAGGCGAAGCCGCCGCAGGTCTTACGGTCTGTGGCGGCTTTTTGTTTGCATCGACGGGGTTCAATAATCGCCTCACAAGCTTGTCTCTTCCTCTCGCCGCCTGTATTCATACGTGCGCCGAAAGGTATGCATGGACAGCCGCCCGTGAGGGTAGGGTGGTGGCATAGGACATTTGGAGGGTGAGTCGGCTCGGCTGCCGACCATGCTGCTCCCGGGATGGCACCGACCGCGAACTCTCCCCGTTGGCGTCGCGCAATGCGCGCGGCCCTGCAAGGAGGTCATCATGGGTGCTCCCAAGACCGGTAACGTAAGGAACGTGGTGCTCGTAGGCCAAGGCGGGGTGGGCAAGACTTCACTCGCCGAGGCCATGCTCCACCTTTCCGGCAAGACCGCCCGCCTGGGCGGCCACGACGGCACCAAGCCCACGCTCGACTATGACCCCGAAGAGGTCAAGCGTGCATTTTCCATCTCGACGACCATTGCGCCTATCGACTGGAAGGGCGCGCGCATCAATGTGCTCGATGCCCCGTGCTACCCCGATTTTATCGGCGACGCCTTTGCCGCGATGAGCGTCTGCGAGACGGCTCTGTTTGTGGTCGACGCCGAGGCCGGCCCGCAGCCTACGACGGTTAAGCTCTGGTATGCCGCCGAGGACCTGCGCTTGGCGCGTGCGGTGTTCGTAAACCGCCTGTCGCGCTCCGAGGCCAGCTTTGCGACCACGATGGACCTGCTGCAGGAGCGCTTTGGCACGCGACTGGGCGCCGTGACCCTTCCCTGGGGCGAGGGCGAGGACTTTGATGGCATCATCGACCTGGTGCGCATGAAGGCGCGCCATTGCAACGGCGCCGAAGCCGTTGAGTCGGAGATTCCCGAGGAGTATCGTGCCCAGGCCGAGGAGGCCCATGACCATCTGTGCGAGCTGGTGGCCGAGGCTGACGACGAACTGATGATGAAGTATCTGGAAGGCGAGGAGACGCTGACGCAGGAGGAGCTTGAGGGCCTGCTGTCGAAGGCGATCGCCGAGCGCATCTTTGTGCCGGTCTTTGCGGGTGATTGCATTAAGGAGCAGGGCGTCAACTCGCTGATGGACGACATCGCCACGTACTTTCCGGCGCCGACGGACTACGGCGAGATGCCGCTCATCGACGGTGATTCGCTTAAGATTTCGAGCGACGATGACCGTCCGGTGGCGTTTGTGTTTAAGACCCTGGCCGATCCGCAGCAGGGTCGCATCAGCTTTATCAAGGTGCTGACGGGCACGCTTGAGCCGGGCCTTGAGCTGGTCAACGCCCGCACGCGCAAGGGCGACCGTCTGGCTCACCTGTATGTGATGTGCGGCCGCGACATGACCGAGGTCGGTCACGCCTATGCCGGCGACATTATCGTGGCACCCAAGCTGGCGGCCGAGACGGGCGATACGCTCTCGATTACCGGCAAGGTCGAGGCTGCGGCGTTTAAGTTCCCCAACTCGCAGTACCGCATTGCCATCGAGGCCGAGAATCGCGGCGACGAAGAGAAGCTCTACACGTTTATCGAGAAGGCCTGCAAGGCCGATCCGACCATGAGCATCGACCGCGACGAGGAGACCGGCCAGACCATTATCTCCGCCGTTGGTGAGGCGCAGGTTTCGGTGCTGCTCAACCGTCTGGAGGACCGCACCAAGGTCGCTGCCAAGAGCGTGCCGATCCGCATCCCGTATCGCGAGACCATCCGCCGCACGGCGAGCGCTCAGGGCCGCCACAAGAAGCAGACCGGTGGAGCCGGTCAGTATGGCGACTGCTGGCTGCGCGTTGAGCCGCTCATTGGGCCCGACGGCACGAGCGATGGCTATGAGTTTGTGGACGAGGTCGTAGGTGGCCGTATTCCGCGCTCGCTGATCCCCGCCGTGGACAAGGGTGTCCAGGAGACCATGAAGGACGGCATCATTGCCGGCTACCCGCTCACGGGCATTCGCGTGGCTGTGTACGACGGCTCGTATCACAGCGTCGACTCCAATGAGATGGCGTTCCGCGCAGCGGCTCGCATCGGCCTGCGCAAGGCATGCGCCGATGCCGACCCAGTGGTGCTGGAGCCCATCGAGGAAATCACGGTGACTATCCCCGAGAGCTACGCCGGCGCCGTGATGGGTGACATCTCGGCATCGCGCGGTCGCGTGACGGGCATGGAGACCGATGAGCGCGGCGACACCGTGGTCATCGCCCAGGCGCCGCTGGCCGAGCTGACGGATTATTCGACGCGCCTGCGCTCTATCACGCGCGGCACGGGCGACTTTACCATGAAGCCCGCCGGCTACGAGCAGGTGCCGTATGACGTTCAGGCCAAGCTGGTCGAGCGCTATGAGGAGGGTCGCGCCAAGTAGCGTGTGGCTTTGCCTGCAATGTGGACGCTGACGAAAAGGCCGCCCTGGGTAATCCAGGGCGGCCTTTTTGATCCCATGGGGACGGAGGAAAACGAATCATTTTTGGGTTACGGGCGGTGCGGTCGGCACTAGTCTCCGGATGCCTGGTTGCGGCCGGTGGCGTAGTCGATCTGCACGTGCGGCTGCAGGTTGTAGCAGTACACGTGGAAGCAGAGGGTCTTGCCGTGGTCCTCGACCGATTGCGCCTCAAGGCGCACGCCGCGGCAGACAAGTTCCTCTTCGTTATACATGGGTGTGACGCGATAGAGCACGTGGTTGCCCGTCTCGCGGATGTAGCCGAGAATCTGCTCCTCAAACGGCAGCATGCCTGTCTCGTTGAGATAACGCGTGCCGGTGAGGAGATTCTTGCGGTTGGCGTTTTCGCCGCAGAGCGACCAGGCGATGAGATGGCAGCGGTTGTAGAGGCTCTGGCCCGGAATAAAGTCGTAGCGCTGCTGGCGCCATCCAGCGGGATGGATACGCGAGATATCGCCGCGCTCGCCTTGACCGAGTGATTCGGGGCCCACGCAGGCGAGCGCTTTGCGGGTGCGGCCCAGGCTGTCGAGCTTGGAGAACTTCTTAAAGCAACCCTCTTCTGTAGCGCGCTCGTATTCATCGAGCGTGAATGACGGCGTGCCGAGCGGGTGCGTGCTGTCGGCGCGCAGGGCAACATAGGGGTTGCCCGCGTAGTCGGGAATGCTGCTGAGGTATACGCCGCGGGCGCGGTCGAGATCGGGGTTTTCGACCTCGTCGATGGGGGTGGCGGCGCTGTCAGCGGAAGCGTCATCACCGGTACCGGTTGCGGCGGAATCGGAGCCATCGCCAGAGTCTTGGCTATTTTGAGAGTCCGAGGAACTCGCTGTTCCCGATTCGAGCCGGGCGACCAGGTCCGCCTCGTCGTCGGTGCGGCTGGGGCTCTCGTTTTGTTTTTCGGCCAGAGCCGTCGCCTGTTCATCGCTTTGCGGCGACAGCAGCTTGGGAGCTCCGTCGAGCGATCCCGTAAACAGCGCAAACCCCAGCACCACGGCGGTGCCGATGGAAAGTACTTGCTTGTAAGCGGACTTGCGCGACATAGGGGCTCCTGGATGGACGGTTGGGAATCTACCAGTCTAGCAGGAGCCGGCAGGGGCCGTTCTATCGAACAAATACTTAAGATTTGGGACAAACACTACTGATTAATTTGTCTCGCGGTCTAGATCGAGGTGGAGTCGAGCCAGTTGAGCTTGCACTCGAGAATGCGCTGCTCGCCGGGTTGGCTGCTGCCATCAAGCAAGGCGAGCAGCATCTCGGCCGCTTCCCTGCCTTCCTGGTCGACGGGCTCGATGATCGTGGAGACGGTCGGCGTGGTGAGGTTGGTCCAGTCTTCGCAGTTGAGTCCCAAAAGACCTATTTGCTGCGGAAGTAGATGGGCCATGGGTTGGAGGGCCTTGTAGACACGGGGAAGTGCCCATTGGTTTTGTACGAAGATGAGTGTGCGCTTGGCGGGGTTGAACTTGTATTTAAAGTATTCGGTGAGCTCGTTGATTGACGGCTTGTTGTGATCGATGGGGATGGCTTTGTAGAGCTGTCCATTCGCGGCTAACGCCTCGGCATATCCCTGAAAACGTTCCATGCGGGTGCGCATTTCGGTCATATTGGCGGCAATGGAGAAAAAGTCCTCGTAGCCGGCATCGAGAAGCGCCTGCGTGGCGTTGTACACGCCGTCGTAGAGGTTGGTTTTGATCCAGCTGGTGCCTGGGCTGTAGATGGCCGCGTCAAAAAAGACGACGGGCTTGCCGGCGCGCCTAATGCGGTCGTGCACGGCTTTGAAGTTTGCCGTGGGCTGGATGATAAAACCATCGACGCCCAGCGAGAGCATCTTGTCGACGTACATGAGCTCGGTCTCGGGGTTAAAGTTGCTCGTGCAAACGACCGTTTGATAACCCGCGGGGAGCATGACCTGTTCCATGCCGTTGAGGACGAGGCCCGCCCACTTGTTGGTGTTATCCAAAATGATGATGGCGATGACGTGGGTCTGCTTGCCGGTGAGCGTTTGCGCTTGGGCGTTGGGAACGTATCCGAGTTCCTTGATGACGCGCGCAATCTTTGTCTGCGTCTTCTCGCTAAGCTTTTCTCGTTTGTCGTTGAGGTAATACGAGACGCTTGCCGTCGAGGTTCCCGCCTCTCGAGCGACGTCTGCAATCGTAACGCGCTGTTTTGCCACAGCGACTCCTTCCGACAGATGAGCATTTTCCAACATGATGACTTTGAGTCTTGGTGAGGGATGCGCTTCGGTGAGCGACCTTTTCCTTTCATATGAGTATGCAACAAATGCGGTATACGGGTGGGGTCGAAATTTGTGACCGGCATGCGTATCTGCCGTCTACCGAGAAAATCAAATACTTCTTGACTTTTGAAATCGAGGGTAAAATCGCAGGATTCATTTTTGGTTAAACGCATAACTAAATAGCGTAACCAACGCTCTGACCTGCGCGTTTACCGAAATAAGCTGGCATTAAGAAAATTGAGCACCTATATTGGTCTTGTCGAAAAGACAGCAAGTCCAAACGGCAGGGGATGCTCCGGAGGCCTCCGCAAACGGTGTCTTGCGCACGCAACTCTATGAAAAGAGGGAAGCAATGAAGATCGTAGGCGTTGCCGCCTGTACCGTGGGTATCGCCCACACGTATATGGCCCAGAAGGCGATTCAGGATGAATGCGCCGCCCGTGGCATCGAGTGCAAGGTCGAGGCTCAGGGTGGCCTGGGTATCGAGAATGAGCTCACGCAGGAAGACGTGGACTCCGCCGACCTGGTCCTGGAGTCCGTCGACGTGGGTGTCGAGAACGAGGACCGTTTTGAGCAGAAGATGGCCGAGGGCAAGTTCCTCAAGGTCGGTACTTCCGATGTAATCGCCGATCCGGTCAAGATCATCGACCAGGCTGTTGAGATTATCAAGGCGACGGGTGGCGCCGTTGACGCGCCCAAGGCCGAGGCCAAGGCAGAGAAGAAGGCCGTCTCCGCTGCCCCGCAGGCCCCGACACCGGCGTCCAAGCAGTCTATCTTTGCCGATCCTGGCAAGACGCTGCTCAATGCATTCAATACCGGCGTTTCCTATTTTATCCCCATTGTCGTTATCGGTGGCGTGTTCCTCGCCTTCTCGTTGGCATCCGGTACTGCCGGTGCTAGCGGTATGGAGGTCACCAACCCGTTGATGGTGAGCCTTAACACCATCGGCATGGCCGGAATCTCTATGATGATTCCGGTGCTTGCGGCATACATCGCCTACTCGATGGCCGGCAAGCCCGCGCTTGCCCCTGGCTTCGTCCTGGGCTACTTGGTCAACAACGCCGTCGTCACCCCGAGTGGCAACAGCGTTTCGACCGGCTTCTTGGGCGCCATGATCATGGCTGTCATCTGCGGTTACTTTGTCCGCTGGATGAAGACCTGGAAGGTCAACAACACCATCCAGACCATCATGCCGATCCTGATCATCCCGATTCTGACCTCGCTCGTCCTGGGCATGGCCTACATCTACATCCTGGCCACGCCGCTTGGCTTTGTGATGGATTGGCTCACCAGCGTGCTCGGTAGCCTGCAGGGCGGCTCCGCCGTCGTCCTGGGCCTGGTCATTGGTGTTATGACCGCCTTCGATATGGGTGGCCCCATCAACAAGACCGCTTCGACCTTTACTATGGCCATCATGGCCTCCGGCATCTACGGCCCTAACGGTATGTTCCGCGTCGCCGTCGCCATTCCCCCGATCGCCTGTGGCCTCGCTGCGCTCATCGCCAAGAATAAGTTCGATGACGCCGATCGTCAGATGGGTATCTCCGCACTGTTCATGGGCTGCATCGGCATTACCGAGGGCGCTATCCCCTTCGCGGTCAAGGACCTTGGCCACACCCTGCCCGGCATCTGCATCGGCTCTGCCGTGGGTGCGGCGCTCGCCGCCTTCCAGGGTATCGACTGCTACGTCCCGCACGGTGGCTTTATCGTCGCCCTTGCCACCAACAACGTCGCGCTGTTCTGCCTGGACATCGTGATTGGTTCCGTGGTCGCCGCTGCAATCCTGATTGCCATGAAGCCCACGCTCGATAAGCAGGCCAAGTAAACCTTTAAGGACTCCGGTTGTGCGGAGGGATGGATTTGACTCCGCACAACCGCCCCTACACAACAAAATCCATCCGTACTGATAGGGCCCGCATCTGGGTCCCAGGGAACTTTTGTCAAAAATCCTCTGGAGAAGGAGAACAAAATGTCCAACCTCACCATCCGCCAGGCCGTTCAGGGCATGCTCAAGCTGCAGGATAGCGGCGATCACGCAACCATGGTCGGCATTGGCCCCATGAGCCCCAACCTGATTCAGGCCGTGTTTGAGCTTGCCAAGGACGAGGATTTCCCGCCCATGTTTATCGCTAGCCGCAACCAGGTCGATATGGACGAGATGGGCGCCGGCTACGTCAACGGTTGGGACCAGACGCGCTTTGCCGCCGACATCAAGAAGGTTGCCGACGAGGTGGGTTACACCGGTCCGTACTACCTGTGCCGCGATCACGGCGGTCCGTGGCAGCGCGACGAGGAGCGTAACGCCCACCTGCCCGAGGACGAGGCCATGGAGCTCGCCCGCAAGTCCTTTGTCGCCGACATGGAGGCGGGCTTTGACCTGCTGATGGTCGACCCTACCAAGGACCCCTATCAGATCGGCAAGGTTATTCCGCTCGACGTGGTGCTTCGCCGTACGATTGATCTTATCGACTACCTTGAGCAATACCGTCGCGAGCATAACCTGCCCGAGGTTGCCTATGAGGTCGGTACCGAGGAGACCAATGGCGGCTTGACCTCTACCGATAAGTACGAGGAGTTCATTTCTCAGCTGCAGCCCGAGCTCGAGAAGCGCGGCTGCCCCATGCCCACCTTTATCGTCGGCCAGACCGGCACGCTTACCCGTTGGACCGAGCAGGTCGGTCACTACAACTTCAAGAACGCTCGCGAGCTTGCCGATATGGCCAAGCGCTACGGCGTGGGTCTGAAGGAGCACAACGCCGACTACCTGGATGACGCGACGCTGCTCGAGCATATCCCGGCACACGTGACCGCCTCCAACGTTGCTCCGCAGTATGGCACCGAGGAGACCCGCGCTTACCTCAAACTCTGCGCTACCGAGCAGATTCTGGTCGACAACGGCCTGTGCGACGATCCCTCCGACCTGTATCACACGCTGCTGGTCAAGGCCATCAAGACCGAGCGCTGGCGCAAGTGGATGACTGGCGACGATGTCAACCTGCAGGTTGACGACATTCTGGCCGACGACGAGCTCAGCCTGAAGATTCTGGATGTCTCCGGCCACTACGCGTTCAACGATCCCGAGGTCAAGGAGCAGGTCGAGAAGCTCTATCGCAACCTCGCTGCCCAAGACATCGACGGCAAGCGCTTTGTGATCGAGCACATCAAGCGCCCGATCAAGCAGTACGTCGTCGGTCTTAACCTCAAGGGCGTCACGAGCCGCATCGAGAAGGCTCTCGAGGACTAAGTAGTTTTTCCTACACGACGCCGGGCCTGGGGCATGTCCCAGCTGCAGGCCCGGCACATAGGACAAAGGGGCATCCCCTTTGTCCTTTCTTTTGAGTTTTGGATTCCTCCGAAGGAGTTTGCACCATGAAGTTCTTTATCGATACCGCCAACCTTGACGAGATTGCTGAGGCCAAGAGCTGGGGCTGCCTGGCCGGTGTTACCACCAATCCGTCCCTGTACGCCAAGACCGGCGGTAAGCTCGCCGACTTTGAGCCCCATATGCTCAAGATTGCCGAGCTCTGCGAGGGTCTGCCCGTGTCTGCCGAGTCTACCGCCACCACGGCCGAGGGCATGATCGAGGAGGGCAAGCGCCTTGCTGCCCTCGCCCCCAACATCGTGGTCAAGCTCCCCGTCTGCGAGGCCGGCCTCGCCGCCTGCCGCGCGCTGGCCGATGCAGGCGTGCGCGTCAACATGACGCTCGTCTTCTCGCCGACGCAGGCCCTTATGGCCGCCAACGCCGGTGCCCGCTACATCAGCCCGTTTGTCGGCCGCTTTGACGACATCGCCGAGGACGGCATCTCGCAGCTCGACAATGTTGTGACTTGCATCAAGAACTATGACTGGACCGGCAAGAACGTCGACGACACCGTTGAGATCATCACCGCTTCGGTCCGCACGCCCAACCATGTGACCCAGGCGGCTCTTCTTGGCGCCGACATCGCGACCGTGCCCATGGCCGCTCTCAAGAAGTGCCTGCATCACCCGCTGACCGACCAGGGCCTTGCCTCGTTCGAGGCTGACTGGCAGAAGGTCGTCGCTCAGGCTTAACGAGTGGATTGCCCCGGCATCGCGTCATCCGGTGCCGGGGTTGTTCTCAAGAGAGGAATTCGTATGACCAACCAGGAGCTGGCGAAGGTCGCCAATGAGGTCAGGAAGGGTGTCGTGACTGCGGTTCACGCGGCCAAGTCGGGACATCCGGGTGGATCGCTCGGTGCTGCCGACATCATGACGTATCTGTACTTTGAGGAAATGAATATCGATCCTGCCGACCCTCACAAGGCCGATCGCGATCGCTTTGTGCTCTCCAAGGGTCACGCGGCGCCGGGCCTGTATTCGGTGTTGGCAAATCGCGGCTATTTTCCCGTCGAAGAGCTCGAGACGCTCCGTCATATCGGCAGCCGGCTGCAGGGCCATCCCAACATGAACGACGCCCCGGGCATCGATATGTCCACCGGATCGCTCGGTCAGGGCATCTCCGCCGCGGTTGGAATGGCGCTCGCCGCAAAGCACTGGGGTGACAGCTATCGCGTCTACACGTTGCTGGGCGACGGTGAGTGCGAGGAAGGCCAGGTGTGGGAGGCGGCCATGTTCGCCGGCAACCACGACTTGGATAACCTCGTCGCTATCGTCGATCACAATGGACTGCAAATTGACGGCAGTATCGACGAAGTTAACTCGGCTATGCCACTTGCCGACAAGTTCCGCGCCTTTAAGTGGCACGTGATCGAGCTCGCCGACGGTAACGACATGGCGCAGATTGCCGCGGCCTTTGCCGAGGTTCGCAAAGTGAGTGCCTCGCCTGTGGCCATTATCGCCGAGACGGTGAAGGGCAAAGGCGTCTCCTTTATGGAAAACCAGGTGGGCTGGCACGGCAAGGCACCCAACGATGAACAGTTTGAGCAGGCCATGGCCGAGCTCGCAGCAGCAGGGGAGGAGCTCTAATGGCAGACGTCAAGAAGGTCGCCACGCGCGTCAGCTATGGCGAGGCACTTGTCGAGCTGGGCAACGAGCATGATGACTTTGTGGTTCTCGATGCCGACCTGGCCGCCGCCACGCAGACCGGTAAGTTTAAGGCTGCGCACCCTGAGCGCTTCTACGATGCCGGCATTGCCGAGAGCAACTTGATGGGGCTTGCCGCCGGCATTGCAACCACGGGCCACGTCGCCTTTGCGAGCACCTTTGCGATGTTTGCCGCCGGTCGCGCCTACGAGCAGGTCCGCAATTCCATTGGCTACCCGCACCTCAACGTCAAGATTGGCGCTACCCATGCCGGCATTTCGGTCGGTGAAGACGGCGCCACGCACCAGTGCTGCGAGGATATCGCACTCATGCGCACGATTCCGGGTATGACGGTGGTCGTTCCCGCCGACGACGTCGAGGCTCGCGCCTGTGTGCGCGCCGCCTATGAGTTTGAGGGCCCGGTTTACATGCGCTTCGGCCGCCTGGCAACACCGGTCATCAACGATCACGAGGACTATGAGTTCAAGATTGGTCGCGGCGTGGTCGTGCGCGAGGGGTCCGATGTGACCATCATCGCTTGTGGCCTTATGGTCGCCGAGGCGCTTGAGGCTGCCGAGACGCTCGCTGCCGATGGCATCGATGCCGAGGTCATCAACATGCACACGATCAAGCCGCTCGATGAGCGCCTGGTGGTTGCCAGCGCCAGGAAGACCGGTCGCGTGGTCACTGCCGAGGAGCATTCGATTATCGGCGGTCTTGGCGAGGCCGTTGCCTCGGTGCTCGCGGAGCAGCATCCAGTGCCGATGCGTCGCGTCGGCGTGCACGATGTGTACGGCGAGTCCGGCCCTGCGGTCGATTTGCTGCATAAGTACGGTTTGGACGCCGACGGCATCGAAGCTGCGGTCAGGTCCGTGTTGTAAAGAAGGTTTCCATGGGATTTGTATCTGCCAACCAAGTGACGATCGGGTATACCGCCGCCTCGCGCGAGGACGCCCTGCATTATTTGTCCGAGCAGGCAATCGAGCTCGGTTTTGCCGATGACGCATCTGCCGTAGAGGCTGCCTTTATTGCTCGCGAGAACGAGGCCGAGACCGGCCTTGTCGCCGGTTTTGCCGTTCCGCATGCTAAGAGCGATGCGATCCATACGCCGGGTGTGGCCGTGCTCAAGCTGTCCGAGCCTGTTGAGTGGCCGAGCTTTGATGGCGTGCCCGTCGATGTGGCGCTCGCGCTGTATGTTCCCGCGGGCGAGGCTGGAACCACACATCTGCGTCTGCTTTCCAAGGCTGCCGTGATGTTGATGGATGCCGGTTTCCGTGACAAGGTGCGCGAAAGCACCGATCCCGTTGAAATTGCGGAGCTCATCAATAGCGGACTCGAAGACTAGAACGGTCATCCCGTTCAATCAATCGATCCTTCTCCAAGGAAAAGGGCCACGACGCCATATAGGTGTCGCGGCCCTGTTCGCGTTTCCCCAGATAAAACCTGCCAAAATAAACCTGTCCCTTTTTGGCGGGTTAATCGGGGACTATTTCACCGCAACTTAGGGCACGGTTAGGAAGTGTGCACCTTAAAGAGTGGAGCCCATGATTAGAGAGGTCGCGCTCGTCTCTCTAAATGTCTCTCTAAAGAGAAGGTTGGTTAGAGAGATAGCATTAGGCAATCTAGCAGCGAATTCGATATATCTCTCTAAATGTCTCTCTAAAACAAGGCGCTTATCTCTCTAAAGTTAGAGAGATATACGAAACGTTAGAGAGAGATAAATCTATTGTTTTAGAGAGACGGAATGCCAAAATTCGTCCGTCCGCTACCATCTGCCAAAAATGGAGGATAAAGGACTCATCGAAGTAATGGGTTCGTCGACGAGCCGCAACCGCCGCTATCGGAAGAAGTAGATGCAGCCGAATTGCCCCTCTATCGTCTCTCGAAGTTTGATGGGTGCTAGAGGGGCGACTGCCTCGCGATATTTTCCCAAGATAAAACCTGCCAAAATAAACCTGTCCCTTTTTGGTAGGTCAGTTAACGCAGTCCAGGTCGAGCATATGCGAGCGAGCAGGCTCCGGGTGCGGCAAGGTGACGTGAAACAAGCGGGCGCTGACCTTTTGGTCGCGCCCGTGAAGTTGAACGTCAGATTGCCGTGCCCGGGGCCTGCGCAGCGCCGAGCAGTTACGCCGTTTGTAAAACGGCGTAACCTAAAGGTTCATGTTGCCGTGGATGTAGGGGGTGACCTCGGGGGAGATATGGCCGCAGCCCAGCTCGCGCAGCGCGGTCTCGATAACGGCGGGCAGCGGGGTCTTGCCCTTGTCGTCGACGGCGGCACCGCCGAGGGCAGCAATCTTGGCGACATCTGCGGGTGCGGCCTCGATATGCATGCAGCCGCCGACCAAGCGCGCGCGTACCTGTGCCAGATCAAGATCGTGCAGGTAATCCTCGCAGGCGCGAATCAGGGAGACCTTCTCGCGCGTAAGCTCCTCGCCCGTGGGGACGCGCGTGGCAAGGCAGGCTCCCGCCGGCAGGTTCCAAACGGGATAGCCCCATGCGCGCAGCAGCTCGCGCTCTTCGTCCTTGGTAAAGCCGACCTCCATAAGGGGTGAGCGTACGCCGAGCTCTTCTGCCGCACGCATGCCGGGGCGGTAGTCACCGCGATCGCTTGCATTGCTGCCATCGATGACGGTGGGAAAGCCGAGCGACTTGGCGTGGTTGACGATGGCGGTAAAGCCAGCGTGCTTGCAGTGGTAGCAGCGATTGGCATCGTTGCAGGCTACTTGGGGGAGCTGCAGCTGATCGACCGAAAGATTGAGCACGGGGAGCTTAAAATGCGCCCCTTCATTGGCTTGTCCATCAACGGACCGCTCAAACGAGGCCTGTTCGGGCGTGCCGATGAGCGGCGTGGTGAGATGGACGAGGAGGGTATTGGTAGGCATGATGCGGGCGCATACGGCGGCCAAAAAGCTGCTGTCGACGCCACCGGAAAACCCGATAGCCACGCGCCCGTATGCCAAAAGCAGCTGTTCGAGCGCCGATAGCTTGTCTTGAAGCTCCTCTGCGGGTGCCGTGGTGTCTAAAATCATGAAACGATCCTTACCATTGAGTACTCGGTCGAAAACTATAATCCTAATGCGTTACTTGCCATAAGTCTTCTATCTATGTAACGAAAGTGCAATATGCTATATACGTTATATACAAGTTTGTAAGTGCGGTAGAGTGGTAGTAACACAATCCGGTGAGGGGGCCGATATGATCAAGGCTGTTATTTTTGACATGGACGGAACGCTGGTCGACACCGAGCGTTTGGGGATTAAGGCCTGGAAGGCAGGCGCCGCTGAGCTGGGGCTCGCGATTGATGATGCGCTGATCCGTCAGTTTATCGGTCGCACGCTGCCCGATGTCATGGACATCCTCGATAAGCATTACGGCAGCCACGAAACCACCGAGGCGGTCTATGTCCGCCACAAGGAGATTCGCGACGAGATGGTCAAGACCGAACTGGAACTTAAGGCCGGCGCCGCCGAGTGCCTAGACGAGCTGCTGGCTGCGGGCTATCACGTGGGCCTAGCGACGTCGTCGCGCCTCGTTACGGCCGAGCGCAACCTTAAGATGGTCGGTCTTTTTGACAAGTTTGAAACGGTAACGTGTGGCGAGGACGTCGTGCACGGCAAGCCCGACCCCGAGATGTATCTGCTCGCCTGCGAGTGCGCGGGCTTTGCTCCCGAGGAATGTGCCGTGGTCGAGGATTCGCGCAACGGCTGCGTCTCGGGCATCACGGCCGGATGCCATGTCTTCGCCGTCCCCGATATCGTGCCGCTGCCGCAGGACGTGGTGGATGGCTGCGAGGCCGTGCTCGATACGCTGTTCGATCTGGCGGCGGCGGTCAAGGCCGTGCGCTAGACAATTGCGGTGTTGAAACGAGCAATTGCCCACGTTTGCGCTCAAGCAAAAGGGGCCCGGCAATGGTCGGGCCCCTTTTGCTTGAGCGGCGACTTAGCATACTTGCGGGCGTGCTATAGATACGCACCGAGGTTGATGGCCGTGGCGTCGGTCTGGCTGCTTGCCTGGGTGCTGGCGCGTTCCAGCAGGAACGGCCGCACGAGTTCTTGGCGGTTGATGTCCTCGATGGCCGTGACCGCGGTGACGGTGCGCGCGGCAGAGCCGATGTGGACGTGCTTGGTCTTTGCCGGGGCCTTGTTCTCAATTTGCTCCATGAGCAATTGAACGCCCTTGCGGCCAATCTCGTAGCCCGGGGGCGCTACCGTAGTGAGCGGGACCGATCCGCTCCAAGCGAGTGGGTTGCCGTCGCATCCGGCCACGCGTACTTGCCCGGGGACGGCGATGCCTTTGTCGACCAGCGCCGAGATGACGCCCGAGGCCAGCACGTCGGTCAGGCCGACGACAAAATCGGGGCGTTTGTCGGCGGGGCGCGCGGCGATTTGGGCGCCGATGCCGTAGCCGTCGGCGGCGGTATTCCATTCGCCGGCGTCGATGACTTCGATCTTGATATCGGGGTGTAGAGCGAGCGCTTTATGAATGCCAAGGACGCGCAGGGTGAGTTGCATAAATGCTGCTCGGCCGACGACGACAATATGGTGTGCGCCGCGGGCGATGGCGAGTTCGGCAATGATGCGACCCTGGGCCTCGTTGTCGGCCGCTACATAGTAGCCGGGCTCGGAACAGTGGATGTCCAGATGGACGATCGGAACGGGCATTTTAGTCATGGCCGGGTGCCAGTCGGGGGACGCCATGGGCTGAACCATGACGCCGGACATCTGGGTGCCCATAAAGTAGCGCAGGTAATGGTCCTCGAGAATATCGTCGTTATCGGCGTTGGCGATGAGCAGATCGTAGCCGTGCTTGCGGGCCTCGTTGTGGGCGCCGCTGGCGATTTGGAGCGAAAAGCCGTGATCGAGCCGGGGGAGCACCAGGCCAAAGGACTTGGTGGCGCCGCCCGCGAGCTGACGAGCGCTTTGGTTGGGCAGATAGCCAAGGCGATTGATGGTCTCGTTGATGAGCTTGAGGGTCTCGGGGCGCAACTTTTCGGGATGGTTGAGCGCGTTGGAAACCGTGCCCAACGAAACCCCAGCCTCGCGCGCGACGTCGCTGATTTTTACCTTTGCCATAGCGGCCCCTTTGATGCGTTTCAAGTACAAGGCAGATTGTAGCATCGCCTGCCCCTGGGGTGTCAAAGTCCACCATGTTGAAAACCGCCACAAAGGTGCCTGTCCCCTTCGTGGCGGTGGGGTGCGCCTGTTGCCGTTAATACGGCAATCCTTCTGGTCAGCGCGGAATGCGCGCGAGGATACACTGTGCCCCACTCAAATGACACTGCGAAAATGGGGAGGGCATATGGCCGCCGCAAAGGACTACCAGAGCTATCTTAAGAACAAGTGCATCGTCGGTTACGGCATCGTCAACGGCGTCGTCAACGCACTTATCTTTATGGGCATGCACGCGGGGGACGCCGATATTACCTTTGCCGCCGGTAAGGTTGTCGAGGAGATTGCGCTGACGGGTGCCCTGCTCGGTCTCATCTTGACTTGGTGCGTGGTGCCGCTGACCAAGATGGACTTCAACAAGGGTGTTTACCTTGGTAATTCCGAAGGCTATGGTTGGCTGGCAAAGCTGCCCAAAAAGTCGATTCCCCTGTCGATCGTCGTCGGCATCATCGCTCTCGTAGTTGCCACGCCCCTTGCATGGCTTTGCACTTTTGTGCTCCCGCTGCCGCTTTCGCGCACGGGCATGATGATCTTTAAGGGCGTTATGTGCGCTGTTGCCGGCTGTGTGAGCGGCTACGCCGTCATCGGTGCCACCACCGCGGGTGTCGACGCTGGGGAAGTCGCCGCGACTGCCTAGGATTTTCCAACAATCAAACTGTCTCTTCAAAACGGTCAGCCCGAGCAAAGGGGTCGGCCGTTTTGCTTGACACGAGAAAAAGCAGATGCCCTTTAGGCCCGCCGTCAGAATTGCCGTATCTACGGCAATGGCTCTGATGCCGTCCGTATTGCGCTCCAGCCTATATTTGCCTCGACAAGACGCGCGGGCTCAAAGGGGTTCAATGCCCGCGTGAAACGGAAAAGAAAGGAACCAACACATGGCTAAAGCTAAAGCTGTGGCAGAGGAGAAGGGTGCCGAGAAGTTCATGCTTCTCCCCGTTCTCGTTCTGATCCTGGCCCAGATGGGCACTTCGGGCGATAACGGCGCCCTTTCGCTCGCCGCAACCGCCCTGACGCAGGACCTCGGCGCCACCACCGCCGACATCCAGCTCGCCAACATGGTCTACTCCCTCATGGCCGGCGCCTTTATGATCGCCGGTGGCATGATGGGCACCATCATCGGCTGGAAGAAGAACTTCCGCATGGGCGCTCTGCTGTGCGCCGCCGGCGAGGTCGTGCTCGCTATGTCCCCCAATATGGCCATCTTCATTTGGGGCGGTCGCACCCTCGTGGGCTTCGGTGCCTCGTTCATGATCCCCTCGGTCCTGGGCCTCGTCCCCAAGATCTATCACGGTAAGAACCGCGTACTTGCATTTGGCTGTATCGGCGCCGCTTCTGGCCTTTCCGCCCTGCTGCCGCTGCTGCTTTCGATCGTGCTCATGGCCGCCGGCATGCGCGTGACGTTCTTCGTCCTCGCCGCCTACTTTGTACTCGTGTTCCTGCTGTCCTTCAAGCTGCCCGAGATCGAGCAGTCCGATGAGAAGCTCAAGTTCGATGGCGTTGGCGTTGCCCTTGCCGCAACCGGCCTGTTCCTGTTCCTGGTCGGCGTGTCCCGCATCTCCGCTTGGGGCCTCGTCGAGCCCTTCCCGGCATGCCCCTTCACCATCGCCGGTATCTCCCCCTGCCTGCCCATGGCTGTCCTGGGCGTGATCATCCTCATCGTTATGATCAACGTCGAGAAGAAGGTCGAGGAGAAGAACGGCTTTGCCCTGCTGCCCCAGTCCTTCCTTAAGACCCCGCAGGTCCTCGCCGGTCTCGCCGCCTCCGCCATCACGTTCTTCTTCATGGGTGTTCAGTCCATTCTGATGGCCCCCTACCTGCAGCTCGTTGCTGGCTGGTCTCCGGCTATCGTTGGCGTGCTCTCCATCGTCGTTGGCGTTCCGACCTTCGCCTTCTCCATCGGTATCCCCAAGTTCATGCCGAAGGCTAACCCGCGTCGCGTCATCCAGGTCGGCTACCTCACCCTTGCCGCCGCCCTGATCATCATGGCGTTCTCCGTTACGCTCGACGCTGCTTCCATGCCGGGCATTCTCATTGGCTGCGTTGTTGCCGGCTCGGGCGCCGGTATCGTTTCCGCCCAGGCCAACAACGTTGTCGCCCTTGCCGTGAACGAGCGCGACGCTTCCCAGTCCGGCGGCATTCAGACCACCATGCGTAACGTTGGCCAGGCCATCGGCATTGCCCTGCTGGGTGCCGTGCTGCTCTTTGGTATCACCAACTCCGTGAAGGATGCAGCCGCTAACGATTCCCGCATTTCCGAGTCCACCGTCGCCGCTATTTCCGAGCGCAATATCGACCTCGTCTCCGATGAGAACTTCCGCGCTTCTATTGAGGACATCGATATGAGCGATGAGGAGCGCGACGCCCTGGTCGAGATCAATGCCCAGTCCCGCTTCAACTCCACGCGTTTCGCTTACTACGTGGGCGCTGCCATCATCGTGCTTGGCCTGGCCACCACCCCTGCTATCAAGAAGTTCTCCAAAGAGGAGGAGTAGGTCATGAAGAAGCTGTACTTTAACGGCGACTTTGTTCCCATGACCGGCGAGGACGAGACTTTTGGGGCCCTGCTGGTTGCAGACGACGGCACCATCGCGTTTACCGGCTCGCTCGAGGAGGCTCGCGCTCAGGCAGAGGATGCCGAGGAGATTGACCTCAACGGCGCCTGCCTTATGCCCGGTCTGATTGACCCCCACAGCCACATCTCTGGCTGCACGCAGTACATCGTGGCTGCCGACCTTAACGGCGCGGCGGATTTCGATGAGATCGTCGAGCGTCTGGCTGCCTTTGCCGAGCAGCGCGGCATTGGCGAGGACGGCGTGATCATGGGTGTTTCCTACGACCAGAATTCCCTGGCCGAGCATGAGCACCCTAACCGTCACGTGCTCGACCGCGTGAGCGAGACCATTCCGGTTATCGCCGTCCACGCTTCGAGCCACATGGTTGTTGCCAACACCAAGCTGTTGGAGCTTGCCGGCATTGCCGCCGAGACTCCCGATCCCGAGGGCGCTCGCTACGGTCGCGAGGCCGACGGCACGCCGGACGGTTACTGCGAGGAGCCGGGCGCTATGTGGCCGGTCTTTGCCGTGATTCAGCCGCGTCAGAAGATGGATATGGACGTCATGATCGGCGAGATGCAGGACATCTACCTGGAAAACGGCATCACCACCTGCCAGGAGGGTGCTACCACCGCCGACTTCGCAGCGCTGTTCTGCGGCCTTGCGAACAAGGGCCTGCTCAAGATGGACGTCGTGAGCTATCCCATGTACGGCGAGGATGTCGACAAAATCTTGGCCGACCACGAGCCTTTTGTCTCGCAGGACTACACCGGTCACTTCCGTATCGGCGGGCTCAAGATGTTCTTTGACGGTTCTCCCCAGGGTCGTACGGCGTGGATGACCGAGCCCTACACTCCCGGCGATGAGGGCGAGGGTTACTGCGGTTATGGCACCATGACTGACAAGGCCGCTTATGACTTTATGCGCAAGGCCATCGACGGCAATCATCAGCTGCTCGCCCATACCAATGGCGATGCGGCTGCCGATCAGTACCTGCGCGTGTACAAGCGCGCGCTGGAGGATTCGCCTAATCCCGATAAAGCGAGCCTGCACCCGGTCATGATCCACTGCCAGACTGCCCGCCGCGATCAGTACGAGCAGATGGCCGAGATCAACATGATCCCGTCGATTT
>CABUUJ010000037.1 GCA_902494715.1 uncultured Collinsella sp. | reverse complement strand
CTGGAACACGCGGCGGAGGCAGGTAAGATTGAAGGGCCTGACCCCGGAGGAGTTCCGGAATCAGGCCCTCGCGGCCTAGTCGCTATTAAGGGCGTCCAAGAAATGGGACGCAGTTCACAACGTTCTAGCGGGCTTTTTTTGTTACCGAAACCACTGGGGTAGGCCTCGCGCCCGCACGAGCGCTCCATCGGGTTCCCCTAATTCATCTGGGAAAACAACTGTAAACGATTGCAAGTAACCGGTGAACGGTCGAAAACTACCGTTCACCGATAATCTCAAAACTGGTTCTAACTGGTATTAAGTCAAAAAGACCAATTCACATATCTTCACAATGACCTGCAATTTTTCTACACGCTATTTTTTGCCGCCCTGCGTTATTTAGACACGGGAAAAGATCCGATCTTTTGCCAAAGCATTTCGAAACGGTTTCAAAACCGCAGGTAGAAGTGTTAACGAGCGGTAAACGGTCGAAATATCACCGTGAGCGGTGCAAAAACGTTTTACCGTATGAATCAACGAAAGCGGCCTCTTCTGGGGTGATATAGTGACAACAACACGTCACGTGGTTACTACCAGTTTAGAAACCACTGGTCTTCAAAGAACGCTTTCCAAGAAGCTTTAAGGGCGAGCGCCCGCTGGCTTTCGAAAATCATCGGACTCAGATCGTACACACCTTCGGAAGGGAAATTTGAATGGTTGGCTTTATTCTTACCGGTCATGGACAGTTCGCACCCGGCCTTGCAAGCGCTATCGCTATGGTTGCCGGCGACCAGCCTGCTTTTACCGTCGTTCCTTTTGAGGGCGACCAGGCCGCATCCTACGGTGAGGATCTCCGCGCCGCTATTACTGCCATGCGCGAGGAGTGCGATGGCGTGCTCGTCTTTACCGACCTGCTTGGCGGCACCCCGTTCAACCAGTCGATGATGATTGCCCAGGATGTCGACAACGTCGAGGTTCTGACTGGCACCAACCTTCCCATGGTTATTGAGCTTCTGTTCCTCCGCGGCAATGCCACGCTCGCCGAGCTTGGCGAGCAGGCAGTGACCGTTGGCCAGACGGGCATCACCGCCCAGACGGTCGCTTCTGTTGCCGGCTCCGAGGAAGAGGATATCTTCGGCGACGAGGACGGCATCTAATGGCCGATTTCGGAGCCAGCGTCTTGAGCTCCTCGGTCGCCCTTTTAGGCCTGCTTGTCATCATGGGCTTGATTTACACCATCTGGTCGCAAATCAACATGAAGAAGAAGCAGAAGTACTTCAAGGAGCTGCACACCGAGCTCAAGCCGGGTCAGGAGGTTCTTTTCGCCGGCGGTATCTACGGAACCGTAAAAGGCATCGAAGGCGAAAAGGTCCAGATCAAAGTCCGATCCGGAGCCGTCGTAGACGTTTCGCGTTACGCGATTCAGGAGATCAAGTAACTGTCGTCAGCAAATAACGAAAGGAAGCTGATCAACATGGCAGAACCCAACATTCTTCTTACCCGCATCGATAACCGACTGGTTCATGGTCAGGTTGCCACCCAGTGGAACTCCACTCTGGGCTCCAACCTCATCCTCGTCGCCAACGACGACGTGGCGACCAACACCATGCGCCAGAACCTCATGAAGATGGCCGCTCCCGCCGGCGTCGCTACGCGTTTCTTCTCTCTGCAGAAGACCATCGACGTCATTGGCAAGGCGAGCCCGCGCCAGAAGATCTTCATCGTGGCCGAAACACCGGAAGACGTGCTTACGCTCGTCAAGGGCGGTGTGCCTATAAAGAAGGTAAACATCGGCAACATGCACATGTCGGAAGGAAAGCGCCAAGTCGCCACCTCCGTCGCAGTTAACGACGAGGATGTCGCTGCGTTTAAAGAGCTGCAGGAATTGGGGGTGGAGTTGGAGATCAGGCGCGTTCCGAGCACGCCTGTTGAGGACACGAGCAAGCTCTTCTCGTAATCCTCATGATCCACGTTGTCAGGAATGAAAAACCTGACATTCTGTACGTGAAATCCAAAGTGCGTACATACATTTTGAAAGGAGGAGCAAGATGGAATACTCGATCATCCAGGTCGCTCTGGTCTTCATCGTCACGTTCGTCGCGGCAATCGACCAGTTCAACTTCCTCGAGTCTCTCTATCAGCCCATCGTCACCGGCGCCGTCATCGGTCTTATCCTTGGCGACCTCAACACCGGTCTTCTCGTGGGTGGTACTTATCAGCTCATGACGATCGGCAACATGCCGATCGGAGGCGCTCAGCCGCCTAACGCCGTCATCGGCGGCATCATGGCAGCCATTCTCGCTATCGCTACGGGCCTCGAGCCCAACGCGGCAGTCGGCCTTGCCATTCCGTTCGCTCTGCTTGGTCAGCTCGGCGTTACCCTGGTCTTCACGCTTATGTCGCCGCTCATGTCCTCCGCGGACAACATGGCTCACAACGCTGACACCAAGGGTATCGAGCGTCTGAACTACTTCGCCATGGCTCTGCTCGGCCTGATCTTCGCTGTCGTCGTCACCCTGTTCTTCATCGCTGGCGCTACCATCGGTCAGACCATCGCTTCCGCCATCCCGACTTGGCTGCAGACCGGTCTCTCCGCTGCAGGCGGCATGATGCGCTTCGTCGGCTTCGCCGTCCTGCTCAAGGTTATGATGAACCGCGATATGTGGGGCTTCTTCCTCATGGGCTTTGGCCTCGCGCTCATCACCGTTGCCAACGATTCGCTGGCAACCCCTGCTCTGCTCATCCTCGCTCTCATCGGCTTCGGCATCGCTTTCTGGGACTTCCAGCAGCAGACCGAGCTGAAGGGTGCAGCTGTTTCTGACGGAGGTGACTTCGAAGATGGCATCTAATGAGTATGTGATCCCGGAGCACTACGAGGATCTCACTCCTGCTCCGCAGCTCGACCAGAAGACCCTCAACAAGATGGCTTGGCGCTCCTGCTTCCTGCAGGCCTCGTTCAACTACGAGCGTATGCAGGCCGCTGGCTGGCTCTACTCCATCATCCCCGGTCTGGAGAAGATCCACACCAACAAGAACGACCTCGCGGCTTCCATGAGCCACAACCTGGAGTTCTTCAACACCCACCCGTTCCTCGTCACCTTTGTTATGGGCATCGTGCTTTCGCTCGAGCAGAACAAGGTTGACATCCCCACGATCCGCGCCGTCCGCGTCGCCGCAATGGGCCCGCTCGGTGGTATCGGTGACGCCCTGTTCTGGCTGACGCTCGTGCCTATCACGGCCGGCATCACCTCCAACATGGCCATCAACGGCAACGCCGCTGCGCCGATCATCTTCCTGGTGATCTTCAACGCCGTCCAGTTCGCTCTGCGCTTCTGGCTCATGAACTGGTCCTACAAGCTTGGCACCAGCGCTATTGACGCTCTGACCGCCAACATGCAGGCCTTCACGCGTGCCGCTTCCATCATGGGCGTCTTCGTCGTCGGTTGCCTGGTCGTCACCATGGGTGGCACCCAGATTAACCTCCAGATCCCCAACGGCACCACCCGTGGCCTTGCCCCTACTACCGTGATCGTCTCCGAGAAGGAGGCCGAGAACTTCACCGGTATGGAGGGCATCGATACCGAGACCGCTGAGGCCGGTACCATCGCCATGACCGATGAGGACGGCAACGCCCTCACCGCCGTCGATGCCGACGGCAACGAGGTCAAGTGCGGCGTCGCCGATCTGGGCAACGGCATGGAGTCCGTGACCTACGCTACCGTCACCGAGGATCCGGTCAACTTCTCTGTTGCCGACACCCTCAACACCATCGTCCCGAAGCTCGTCCCGCTTATGCTTACGCTGCTGCTTTACTACATGTTCGCTAAGCACAGCTGGACCCCGACCAAGGGCATTCTGCTGCTCTTCGTCCTCGGCATCCTGGGCGCTGGCCCGCTTGGTCTCTGGCCGAGCATCTGGTAAGGCTCTAGCTTGAGGGGTGTGTCCCTACGCGGCTCACACCCCGACCCCTTAAGCCATGTGTATGTTAAAAGCCGCGTGCTCGAAAGAGCGCGCGGTTTTTGTTTTCTTGTTGATTCGGGTGTGGCAGACAGATAATGCTAAACACCCAAGGTAGTAGCCGAGTTTGAGAAAATGGGAGGATAGGATGGCGATCGGAGCGCGTAAGCAACCGCTGTACGATCAGCTGGTCGATATTCTGACCGAAAAGATCGACCATGAATATCGCGCCGGTGACATGATTCCTTCCGAGCGCGAACTATCGGAGCGCTATGGTCTCTCGCGCACTACGGTACGCCTGGCTCTGCAGGAACTGGAGCGTTTAGGATTGGTGGTTCGGCAGCACGGTCGCGGTACCTTTGTGACCGACCGTTCGGCAAAGGCAACCAATCTTATGCAGTCCTACAGCTTTACCGAGCAGATGCGCGCGATGGGTCGCGACCCCGAGACCACGATTCTCGAGTTTTGCGAGATGGAGGCCGATAAGAATCTGGCCGAGCATATGGGATTGCGTATCGGCGATGGCATTTTTAAGCTCAAGCGCCTTCGTTCTGCCGACAACATGCCCATGATGGTCGAACGCAGCTATCTACCGGTTCGTCAATTTCTGTCCCTAAAGCGACCGCTACTGGAGCGTAAGCCGCTTTATGATGTGATTGAGCAAGACTTTCAGCAAAAGATACGCGTGGCCGAAGAGGAGTTCTATGCGAGCATAGCCCGTCCCACCGACGCTCACCTTTTGGGAATTGTCGAGGGCTCGCCTGTGCTCGATTTGGTCAGGACTACGTATAACGAGTCAAACGAGGTTGTGGAGTATACACTCTCGGTTGCTCGTGCCGATCAGTTTAAATACAAGGTTTACCACCAGCGTAGCGACTAGTGTTCGCATCATATCCATATGATGATTCTTTGCATTTAACTGGTTACTACCAGATAACCAACTGAAGTGTATAATTGCACGTCAGAGGATTACTTCTAGAGAGAGGTATTAGAAATGTTCGAGAAGAGTGTCGAGGAGCTCACCGAGCTCGGCGCCCAGATCACCACGGCCGAGATTGCTCAGCAGCCCGAGCTTTGGCGTGATACGCTCAACATCTATCGCGAGAACAAGGAGGCCATCGAGGCCTTCCTGGCCGAGGCTCGCGCTATGGGCGAGGGCCGTCTGTCTGTTGTCTTTACCGGTGCCGGTACATCCGACTACGTTGGCGATACCTGCGCCCCGTACCTGCGTCACGCTGGCAACACTGATCTCTACGACTTTAAGCCCATCGCCACGACCGACATCGTGAGCGCCCCGCGCGACTTTCTGCGCGCCGAGGATCCCACGCTCGTGGTTTCCTTTGCCCGCTCTGGCAACAGCCCCGAGAGCCTTGCCGCCGTTGCCGTTGCCAAGGAGCTCGTCCACAACGTCAAGTTCCTCAACATCACCTGCGCTCCCGAGGGCAAGCTCGCCGTCGAGTCTGCCGATGATCCCAATGCGCTGACGCTGCTCATCCCGCGCGCCAACGACAAGGGCTTCGCCATGACCGGTTCTTATTCCTGCATGACCCTGCTCTCCACCCTTATTTTCGACACTGCCTCTGACGAGCAGAAGGTCGAGTGGGTCGAGACCATCGCCAAGATGGGTGAGGAGGTCATCTCCCGTGAGCCCGAGATCGCTGATTACCTGGCTGGCGACTTCAACCGCGTGACCTACTTGGGTTCTGGCTCCTTCGGTGGCCTTGCCCAGGAGAGCCAGCTCAAGATCCTCGAGCTCGCTCACGGTCTGGTCGCTACCTCCTACGACACCTCCATGGGCTATCGTCACGGACCTAAGTCCTTCGTCGACGATAAGACGCTCGTCTTCGTGTTCGTCAACAACGACGCCTACACCCGTCAGTACGACATCGACATCCTCAACGAGATCGGTGGCGACGAGATCGCTCAGCACACCATCGCCGTTCAGCAGGAAGGTGCTACCGTCTATGAGGGTGAGTCCTTCACCTTTAAGGGCTACGAGGCACTTCCCGAGGGCTACCTTGCTCTGCCGTTCGTGATGTTTGCTCAGGCTATCAGCCTGCTCAACTCCGTGCGCGTGGGCAACACGCCCGATACGCCGAGCCCCACCGGCACGGTCAACCGCGTGGTTAAGGGCGTGACGATTCACCCCTTCACCGCTTAATCGCGTCCCCCTGTAAGGGCGCCCGTCCGCTCATAACGGCGGGCGGGCGCTTTTTGTTTTTACATGGACCGGGTATAAGTATCACCACGGTCAACTGCTTCAAGAAGCAAGGAGTGCATATGAGCACATACGCAATTAAGGCTGACAAGTTCTTCTTGCCGGCAGGCCCGCAACTGGGCGGCTATCTTATGGTCGAGGACGGCGTCTTTGGCGCCTGGCAGGCCGACGAGCCCTCTTGCGAGATTAAGGACTACACGGGATCGTGGATCGCACCGGGTATGGTCGATACTCACATCCATGGCTTCTACAACCACTCAACTACCGATAACGATCCCGAGGGCATCGATATCAGCTCAACCGAGCTCGCCCGTCGCGGTACCACCAGCTGGCTGCCCACGACGTTCACCGATGGCGTCGAGCAGATCAAGGACGCCTGCGCCGCTATCGCCAAGGCGGACGAGGGCCGCGGCCCCGACTTCTGCGGTGCTCGCATTCAGGGCATCTACCTGGAGGGCCCCTTCTTTACCATGAAGCACGTGGGCGCGCAGAACCCCGCTTATCTTATCGATCCCTCCGAGGAGGTCTTCGATCAGTGGCAGGAGGCTGCGGGTGGTCGCATCGTTAAGAGCGCCATGGCGGCCGAGCGCGACGGTGCCGCTGCTTATGCGGCTGCTCTGAACGCCAAGGGTGTGGTGACCAGCATCGGTCACTCCGACGCCACCTACGATGAGTGCATCGCCGCCATCAACGCCGGTGCCAGCTGCTTTACGCATACCTATAACGGTCAGCGCGGCCTGCATCACCGTGAGCCCGGTGTCGTGGGCGCTGCCATGTCCACGCCCGAGACCTACGCCGAGATCATCTGTGACGGCAAGCACGTAAACCCTGCCGCCATCAAGGCACTGCTGCAGGCAAAGGGCTGGCAGCACACGGTGCTCATCACCGACTGCCTGGGTTGCGGCGGCATGCCCGAGGGCAGCTACACCAGTGGTGGCATGGACGTCATCATGAAGGACAACCTGTGCTGGCTCGCTGACGGCAAGAGCATTGCCGGCTCGGTGCTCACGCTTGCCCAGGGCGTCAAGAACATCGTCGACTGGGGCATCGCCAGCGCCGATATCGCCATTCGCATGGCAACCGAGGTGCCGGCACGCTCCGCGCACATCGAGGATAAGTGCGGCAGCATCATGCCGGGTCGCGACGCCGACTTTGTCGTGTTCGACCATGAGCTCACCCTCGTCGAGACGTATGTTGGCGGCCAGAGCGTCGGCAACGCCTTTGCCGAGTAACGATAGAAAAAGACGGCGGGCCCGAATCTGCTCGGACCCGCCGTATGGGTTAAACGCTCAAAAGCACCTTCACAGTTACAGCTTGTTAGCGATCTTCTTTGCCGTGCGCTTGACGCCGGCCACAAGACCTCCCGCAGGATGCTCCTTTTCGTAGGCTAGACGCTTCTCACGCTTGGCGTACTCTTCGACGATGATGTCGCCATACTCGTCTTCGATCTTGTCGAAGAAGTCGACGGCGCCCTTAATTTCCTCGGCGGTCGGGTGTCCCTTTTGGACACCGCCGGCGAGCTTGAACGGCCCCCACGTATCAAAGCCGGGGCAGCCGTAGACACCCATAAAGATGGCCTGCCTCATGCGGCAGATGCCATCGATATCCTTGCCGTACCACTTGTTTTTGCCACCGTAGGTCATGAGGCCAAACACCTTGTCTTGCGGCTGCAGCACATTGGTGAGCACGCGTGCCATATCTTTGTCGATCTCGGAGTAATAAATGCCCGTGGCGACGCCGATCAGATGATATTCGTGCAGGTTGGGGTACTCGTTTTTGCCGAGCGCCTTGACGTCGAGGGTATCGATCTCGGGGTGTGCCTCGACGATGGCGTCCACGAGCTTTTTCGTATTGCCGTGATGGCGCGAGGCGTAGAGGATGATGGTTCGCATAAGAAGGCCTTTCAGCTGTAATTGCATCAATGTCTGTATGGTACCCCGTTGCATGGCTGGGATACCGGACGTATCGATGAACGTGTGGGTTTGTCCTTTGGTCAGGGCCGAGACGGGTTCTTGCGAGCAAAAAAAGCAGTTGTTCGAAAGGATGGGCAATGGAATACGCTCTCTCCAACGATTCGATTTCTATTAAGGTGTCCACGGCTGGTGGTTCGTTTACCTCGATTGAGGCCGGAGGTCGCGAGTATCTGTGGCAGGGCGATCCCGCCGTGTGGTCCGGCCAGGCGCCGATTTGCTTCCCGATTTGTGGAGGCTTGCGTGACAACAGCGCCATGACGTTTGCCGGGCATCATGTAAAGCTCGCTCGCCACGGGTTTGCGCGCAAGCAGGAGTGGAAGCTGCTGAGCCAAGGCGAGAACGAGCTGGCGATGTGCCTGGCTTCGGAGGATAACGCGGCGCTGCTGAGCGATTATCCCTACCCGTTTAAGCTTGTCGCTCGTTATGCGCTCGAGGATACCGCCGTGCGCGTCTCCTATGAGGTGACCAACGAGGGAACCGAGGACATGCCGTTCTTTATCGGCGGTCATCCCGGCTTTAGGTGTCCGCTCGATGAGGGCGAGGCCTATACGGACTACGAGCTGCGCTTTGAGAAAGACGAGGCTGCGGAGCTTTGCACCGCCGTGCCCTCGACCGGATTGATTGACGTGGCAAACCGTTCCAAGAACCCAATGGTGGGAAAGACGCTGCCCCTGTCGCACGAGCTCTTCGATTTTGCGGAGACCATCTTTGACGTGCTCGAGAGTCGCCAGGTCACGCTTTCCAAGAAGGGCGAGGACAAGGGCGTCCGCCTGAGCTTTGAGGGCTTCCCGTATCTCATTGTGTGGAGTAAGCCCGAGGGCGATTTTGTGGCAGTTGAGCCTTGGGGCGGCCTCTCGACCTGCTCCGATGAGGACGACGTACTTGAGCATAAGCGCGGCTGCCTTGTCGCCAAGCCCAAGGAGACCATCGTCCGCTCGTTCACGATTGAGATTCTGTAATTCCGTTTTGTCGACTCGTATCGCGAGGCATAAGGAGCCTGCGAGATAAGGAGCTAAAAATGATCCTCACCGTTACGATGAACCCGTCTGTCGATACGCGCTATCAGCTCGATGAGCTCATTATCGACGACGTCAACCGTGTGACGCCCGAAAAGACCGCCGGCGGCAAGGGCCTCAACGTGGCCCGTGTGCTGGGTCAGCTGGGCGACGACGTTGTGGCAACCGGTCTGCTCGGCGGCCACATGGGCGCCTACATGGCTGAGCTCATGGACGCCAACGGTATTAACAACGACTTTGTGCCCATCAAGGGCGAGACTCGCATTTGCCTTAACATTCTCCACGCCGGCAACCAGACCGAGCTGCTCGAGAGCGGCCCGACAATTGCCCCCGAGGAGCTCGATGCCTTTACCGCCAAGTTTACCGAGCTTGCGGGCAAGGCCGACGTTGTCACCATCTCGGGTTCGCTGCCCCGCGGTGTCGAAGCAGACTACTATGCCAAGATTACGGGCATTGCCGAGAACGCCGGCGCCAAGGTGCTGCTCGATACCTCGGGTGCTTCGCTCGAGGCCGCCCTTAAGTCCGAAATTAAGCCCGAGCTGGTCAAGCCTAACCTGACCGAGATCAACGGCCTTCTGGGCACGAACTTTACCACCGACGATGTGGACGAGCTCCGTGCCGCGCTCGCCTCTGACGCCCGTTTCTCCGATATCCCCTGGGTCGTCGTATCCATGGGCGCTGCCGGCTCCGTTGGCTTCCACAATGGCCGTGCGTTCCGCGCAAAGACGCCCGATATCCCCGCCGTTAACGCTACGGGCTCTGGTGACTCCACTATCGCAGGCTTCGCGCATGCCATTGCTGCTGGCGCAGACGACGAGACGGTGCTGCGTACCGCCAACACCTGCGGCAAGCTCAACGCCATGGATCCCATGACCGGCCATCTGGTCATGGACCGTTGGGGCGAGGTCTACAACGGCGTTGTTGTGACTGAGCTGTAAGAGTTTGGGCGACGGCTCCGGCATCGCTTGCTAGCTCATGTTGACGACAAGTGCGGTAGCATTATGCCGGGGCGCGACGCCGACTTTGTCGTGTTCAATCCCGACCTTACCCTGGTCGAGACGTATGTGGGTGGCAACAGCGTCGGTAACGCGTTTATCGAGTAGCCGCCAAAGGAACGATCCGAGAGGGGATTTAGATGATTTACGGTGCACTGGGCGATATCGAGGAGTACCGCGGAATGCTCAAGGGCCTCGACGTGCTGATTGATTGGCTCGAGGAGAACGATCCGGCGGAGCTCGAGGTCGGCAGCCATCCGATTCTGGGCGACAAGGTCTTTGCGAACGTCATGGCTCCCACGACTCGTCCCGAGGCCGAGGCTCACTACGAGACGCATCAGCGCTATCACGACCTGCAGATCGACATTGAGGGTCGCGAGGCCTTTAAGGTTGCCACGGGCAGCCTGACGCTGGTCCAGGAGTTTGACGAGAAGGACGACTACGATCTGGTCGATTCCGACGCCTCGATTGCCGGCGATCTTGCTGACGATAAGTTTGCGCTGTTCGTTGCCGGCGAGCCTCACATGCCCACGCTCGAGTTCCCGGGCGATGGCGCGCAGCCGGTCAAGAAGATTTGCTTTAAGCTGCTTGCCGACGCTTACTGGGAGGAGTAGCGAACTGCCTGGCAGAGCTATTTGTCTGATGGCGTGATCCCCTAGGGAAATCACGCTAGGACCCCGCTAAACGTGTTTCCCTAGGGGAATCACGTTTAGCGGGGTTTTCTGTTTTTGAATAGGGAAGCCTCATTTATTTGCGAAGAACATCGGCTAGCCGCAGGATTGAAATCATCGACCGATAAGTGAGTTCCACTTTTTCGCCCGCAAGCAGTCGTTTCGAGCCAATCTCATCTAGCCCCACAAGTCGAGAAAACAGCGGGCCGCTCATCGTGCCCTCGTCAATTGACTCCCTTATGGTCTTTAAAACGTCCGTATCATGAAGCGATGCCGAGCTGTAGGGGGCAACACGAGCGGAACTCTCAATTAACGACGAGACAAAAGGATGGAGATGCTTTGGACATAGTCCATCAAACAACACATCCCCATTGTCGTTCGAGCCGACCAGGCGCCAAGTATAATGATCGACCCAGTCATCTCCGTCATATATGGCGTCCATGAGCAACTTCCCGTCTAGAGAGAGAAACCTATTTGGACATCGGGGCGCAAGACCGCAATCCATATCGGGCCTGCAGCAGCTCCAACCCAACGCACCACATAGGTTCCCTTTCGTACATGTGTATCAATCTGCCCCGAAATGCCGGTGAATGCAATTCCAGACCCGTTTGTCGGATAGCAATCGACGTATTTTTGTTTTCCGCTCACAACCTTGTATAGATATAACGTTCCAGCAAAAGAGAAGGGATCGTGACTATTTTAGATCTATATGACCAATTCGAGCCCTCACCATGGCAATTGTTGCAGCTGGGTTTCTTTTCATTAAAATTTCACTTTGGTAAATCCCCGCCCCTAAGCATTAAACCCGAAGTCCACCGAGTGGGCCGCTGTTGACGTGGCGATGCTTGGGTTGGCGCACACGCACTCAAATCGGCAACAAAAAAGCCGCCCGAAGGCGGCTATCTTGTGCAATGGAGCCAGCGACCGGGCTCGAACCGGTGACCCCCGCTTTACGAGAGCGGTGCTCTACCAACTGAGCTACGCTGGCGACCATGTGGTGACGCAACTGAAGCGTCAACGGCTGTCTATGATACGAGACATCGCACATCTGCGCAAGTGTTCTGACGGCTTTTCTTACTTTAAATGCACTAATATTAGAAGCGTGATGACTGTGGCACCCATTTGGCGTTTGACCTGCTGTTGAGTTGGTGGCCGACGTCCCGCTCGTATGGGTCTCAAGCAGAATGGGGCAGTGATGGCTCAACCCAAGATTCTTCTCACACGCATCGATGATCGGTTTATTTACGGGCAAGACGTTGAGCTGTGGAATGAGGCGGTTGGTTCCAACCTCGTCCTAATCGTCAACGATGAGATTGCGGCGGATTCGCGCCAATGGGCACCCATGAGGGTGGCGGCGCCAGAAGGCGTTTGGACGCGGTTTTTCTCGGTGCAAAGGGCCATCGACATCATTCATACCGCAACGCCGCGCCAATGGATTCTGGTCATGGTGGCCTCACCTGCCGATGCACTCGCGCTGGTTAAGGGTGGAGTGCCGATCGCCAAGATCAGCATTGGCCATATGCAGGCAGGGGAGGGCAAGCGCCCTGTAACGCCCGCCGTTGCCGTAGACGGGGCAGACGCCGCCACCTTCAAAGAGCTGCAAGAACTCGGCATAGAACTAGAAATTCGCCACCTCCCCAGCTCCAATCCCGACCCCATCGGCAATCTGTTCAACTGATCCCTTGGGGACGGAGGAAAACGGATCATTTTGCCCTTGCGAGGGACGCGCGCGATGCCACCCGTCAAAAACTATGTCCGTTTACTACGTTTGATCGGCTATCGCCGAGCATGTCGAATTTGAGAAAAATAAAACCGCAGGTAGACGGCTCGCGAATTTAACAAAAACCGGTGCATGGTCGAGCATCCCGGACTAAACGTAGTAAATGGGCATAGTTTTGATATGTCACTCATACAGTCACAGCGAAAATGAGCCCAAAAGATGAAAAACGCCCGTCGGTGGTGCCGGCGGGCGCTGCTGTGCGATATGTCGCGTTGCGGGCTTAGTGCCTCATAAAGTGGTACTCGATCACATTGCTGTAGGGGTGACCCGGGCCCACAATGCCCTGCGGGAACAGCGGCTGGTGCGGCGTGTCGGGGTACATCTCGGCTTCGAGGGCAAAGCCGGCGCCCCAACCATAGTTGGCGTCGTCCTTGGCGTGCTCGTCGCCCAGCCAGTTGCCGGTGTAGAGCTGCACGCCCGGGGCGGTGGTGTAGTAGTCCAGCTCGCGGCCGGTCCACATCTCCTCGACATGCAGGGCGCGACGCAGGTTGCGGCCGTACTGATAGCCATCGATGCACAGACAGTGGTCGTAGCCGCGTGCCTGCTTGATCTGCGGATCGTCGGCCTCCATGCCGGGCGCGACAGGACGCAGTTCGCGGAAGTCAAACGGTGTTCCCTCGACCGGAGCAATCTCGCCGGTGGGGATGTTCTGCTCGTTAATGGGCAGGTAGTGAGCAGCGTTAGCAACAAAGAAGTGCTCACAGTCCATGCCGGCGTTATGACCGGCAAGGTTGAAATATGTGTGGTTGGTCATAGACACGTAGGTGGCGCGGTCGCTTTCGCAGCCATACTCGATGCGAAAGACGCCGGTGCGTGTAACGGTAAACACGGCCGTAAACGTGCGGTTGCCGGGCAGGCCCAGCTCGCCATCCTTAAGCGAGGTGGTCATGCGCACGGCATTGTGGACCTCGTCGAGCTCAACATCCCACACGCGCTTGTGCAGGCCGTGCTCAAGATCGCTGTGCAGGTTGTTGGCGCCTTCGTTGGCCGGCATATGCCAGTCCGTGCCGGCGATGGTGATCGTGGCACCTGCAGTGCGGTTGGCCACAGGTCCGATGGTCGCACCAAAGCAAGCGGGGTTGTCAAAGTAATCCTCGAGCTTATCGAAGCCCAGCACCACATCGCGCACGTTGCCGGGAATGTCGGGCACATCGATACCCAGCACGGTGGCGCCATAGTCCATAATGCGAACGCAGATCTCGGGCCCGTTGAGGGTGTAACGATGAACGGGGGTACCGCACGGCGCGGTGCCGAAAAGCTCGGAAGTGATCATTTGGTTCCTAACATCGAGGTATTTCCGACAAACTGTAGCGCGAACAAGCGAGATTATCACTACACCCCACTAAAGCAGGGGGTATTTTTCTCAAAAAAGTGATGATTGGAGCTGTGCGGGCGTTCATTTTTGAGGCGTGCGAGTCTGATATAATTTGTTCGTTACTGTTTGAATGATATGCGCGCAAAGAACGGCGAGGATTCATCGTGATTAAGGCAGAGCGACAGGATAAGGTTCGTCAGCTGCTCGAGGAGCAGGGCACGGTCTCGGTCAAGGAGATTTCGGATGCGCTGGGCGTCTCGGATATGACGATCCGCCGTGACCTTGAGGAACTTGCGAGCCTGGGCGAGATCGAGCGCGTACACGGCGGAGCCCGTAGCGCGCAGGGCCGTCCCCACACTATGTTGCGCCACGAGTATTCGCACAGCGAAAAGCGTTCCAAGCATGCCGAGGAAAAGCTGCAGATCGCACGCCGTGCCGTGGAGCTTATCGAGGAGGGCTCGACCATCTTTTTGGGTACGGGCACCACGGTTGAGCAGATGGCCTCGATGCTGCCGGCGTTTCGCCTGCGCATTGTGACCAATTCGCTTTCGGTGTTTAACCTGCTCGAGGCGCGTGAGGATTGCGAACTGTGCCTGGTGGGCGGCATGTACCGCCGCCGCACCGCCGCTTTTGTGGGCCCCACGGCCGAGGATACCCTGCGCGCGCTGGGAATCGACGCGGCGTTTATCGGCGCCAACGGCATTCTGGACGGCGACGTGTCCACGTCCAACATGGACGAGGGCCGCATCCAGCAGCTCGCCTTTAGCAAGGCGGATTCGCGCTATCTGATCGCCGACTCCAGCAAGATCGGCAAGCGCGACTTCTACACCTTCTGCCGCCTGGAAAGCTTGGACGCCGTGGTGTGCGAGCCGGGCATCGCCGCCGAAGATCGTGCCGCCATCGAGGAGCATACGCGGGTCATCTGCTAACAAGCGCTGCAGGAGGACTTTTGCCCTTGCCAGCGCGGGGTTACCGCTTCACAATGACGCGCAAAATGACACGTAAATGTATAAACGCCATTTTGCGCGTCATTTTACGTGTCAACGTGACGCGATTTTACGCGCAAATAGGAATTCGTGGGCGCTCGGAAGATCGACGGAGTTCGTGAACCTGCAACTTGGTTGGGTAGCGTACGAAGTCCTCCAGCGGGACCGGATATGTTTTCGGTATCGTATCGGTATCAAATGATACCGAAAGTATGTTCGTGATACCGAAAACTAGAAACCATGCTTCATAACTGCTTGGAAAGTTTGGATTTGACTATCTTATTGTCTTGATCTGTAACAGGTAGACGGTCGAAAGTGGGCTGCGTGTTACAGATTTAGATATTTCTGCTCGGGCGTTCTGTTTGTCTTGATTTGTAACAACTAGGGCCGAAATACTCGGCTAGATGTTACAGATCGAGACGAATGATCCGCTCGGGCTCACCAAAACAAAAAGCCCGCATGCGATCCCGTGGAGGGATTCGCATGCGGCCGACAAGGGGTATGCGGCGAAAACTAGGCCATGAGCAGGCCGGTCTCTGCGACGTTCTTGTACCAGTACGCGCTCGCCTTGGGATAGCGCTTCTGGGTCTCGAAGTCGATGTAGAACAGGCCGTAACGTTTGTTATAGCCGTTGGTCCAGGAGAACTGGTCCTGCAGCGACCACACAAAGTAGCCGTCGACGTTTACGCCGCCGTCGATTGCCTTGAGAATCCATGCGAGATGCTGACGCATGTAGTCGATGCGAGGGGTGTCGTCGATAAAGCCGTCCTCAAAGTCGTCCTTATAGCCCATGCCGTTCTCGGTGATGTAGATCTTCTTGTAGTTGGGGTAATCGTTCTTAATGCGGAGCAGCAGGTCGTAGAGACCCTCGGGATAGATAATCCAGTCCCAATCGGTGGTGGGTACGCCTTCGCGCACGCATGACTCGCCCACGCCCTTGAGGAACCAGCGCGAGGAGCCCTTGTCGCCGGTGCCATTGTGGTTGATGTCGTTTTCGCCCTCGGCGGCACGCAGGAACTGGCACTTGTAGGTGTTGACGCCCAGGCAATCGTTGTAGGGGAGCGCGGCGGTCAGCGCGGCGATGTCCTCGTCGCGGACGTCGAGCTCGCCGCCGGCGATATGGGCCAGCTTGGTCGCAGCCTCCATGGTGTCGGCTGCATAGTGGCCGCGGAAGGTGGCGTCGAGTACCCAGCGGTTGTTGATGACGTCGGCCATGCGAGCTGCCTCGCAGTCGGCGGCGTTGTTGGGATCGAGGGGATACTTGGGCTCCAGGTTCTGGACAATGCCGATCTCACCCTCAAAGCCGCCCTCATGGAAGGCGACGACGGCCTTGGCGTGGGCCACCATCATGTTGTGCATGAGCTGGAAGGCCTTGTCCAGGCGATACTTCTCGCCGTGCGGCCAGTTGCCGACGATAAAGCTGCCCTCGGCGGTTGCGGGAATCTCGTTAAACGTGAACCAGTGCTTGACCTCGGTGAACTCGGCAAAGCAGAATTTGGCGTACTCGACAAAGGCATCGATGGTCGTGCGCGTCAGGAAGCCCTCGCCACCGTCCTGGTAGAAGGCCTCGGGCGTGTCAAAGTGGTCGAGCGTGACATAGGGGATAACGCCGGCTTTATTGCAGGTGGCAAAGAGCTCGTGATAGAAGGCAACACCCTCGGGGTTAATCTCGCCGGTGCCTTTGGGGAAGATACGGCTCCAAGCGATGGAGACACGGATACCGTTGATGCCGAAGCGCTGGCACAGGTCGATATCGACCGGATACTTGTTGTAGAAATCGCTTGCGGGGTCGGGGGAGAAGCGACCCTGAGCAGCCAGGAAATCGTCCCAGGGCACTTTGCCCTTGCCGTGTGTACGGGTCTCGCCCTCAACCTGGTAAGCGGCGGTGGCGCCGCCAAACACAAAGCCGTCGGGGAACTGCATGGGGTTGGTCATGAGTCATCCTTTCTGTGGGATACGAATAGGGGGAGGTGCCCGAACTGGGGATCCGGGCACCAACAGAGGGAGGAGCTAGTCGAGGTTCTCGCGGAGCCACTTGATGGCGCCAGCGGGGTCGCGGGTAAGGTCGATATATTCCTTGCCGCGCGGGGCGAGCAGCTTAATGCCCAGGCGATCGGTGTCGGCCTTCATGTCGTTGTAGTAGCTACGGACCTGCGGGGCAAGCACGATAACGTCGTACTGATCCATGATGGCAGTGTGCTGGCCATAGGCACCTGCGGAGGAAGCGATGTTCTCTCCGGTCTGCGCGGCACCTTCCTTGATGGCGTTGGCAAGCATGGCGGAGGTGCCGGCGCCAGCGCACAGGACGAGGACCTTCAGACCGTCGACATCCTTCTTGGCGGATGCGCCGGCGGCGGGCTCGGGCTGATCGGCGACAGGCTCGCTGTTGACGGCAGCGGCGGTCGGCTCGACGGAAGCGGTAGTCTGCTCGACAGCGGGCGCAGAGGCGTTGGCGGCGATGGAAGCAGCACCATCGGACTCGAGACCCAGCTCAGCGGCGCGCTCGGCTTCCTGGTCGCAGAGCAGCTTATCGTATGCCTTCAAGAACGGCAGGTAGATGATGGCGTCCAGCAAGATGATGATCGCGACAAACACCAGGGCGATAAGCTGGAAGTTCGTGGTGATGAAAATGCCGATGGGGGCGGGGGTGGCCCAAGGCACCACGAAGGAGAAGCCGTTCATGCCCACGTTATCGATAAAGAACTTGGCAACACTCACGTTGACGCAGCCGGCGGCAACAAAGGGGATGAGCATGTAGGGGTTAAGGATCATCGGCGCGCCAAAGAGCAGCGGTTCGTTGACGGCGAAGGCAACAGGAACGATCGAGGCCTTGCCGACGGCTTTGAGCTGCTTGGACTTCATAAAGAGAATCAGCAGAAGCGGCACGATGAACGTGGCGCCGGTGCCGCCGAACTCACCCACGAGCGACATGTTAAAGGTGAGGGAGTGGGCGGGGTGGCCGCCTGCCAGCAGAACCTGCAGGTTCTCGGCCTGGTTGGCAAGACGGATGGGGTCGATGCCCGGCTGGACGATCGAGGGGCCGTGGACGCCGATAAACCAGAAGAACGCGGTGGCTGCCTGGATAAGGATAAGGCCAGGATAGGTTTCTGCAGCGGTGAAGAGCGGGGAGAGCAGTTTGATAAGCAGCTCGGAGAACGGAACGCCCATGAGGTTGCGCACGACGACATCGATGATGCCGCAGATGATGACAGCACCGCCAAAGGGGATGATGTCGCGGAAGTTCTGAGCGATGGCGCCCGGGACCTCCTTGGGCAGCTTAATGGTCAGATCGCGCGAGACGCAGAATTTGTAGACCCACACGGTGATGAACGCGGCGATATAGGCCGAGAACAGACCGCGCGTGCCCATGCTGGTGCAATCGAAGACCGAAAGTTCGGAGCCGTTGAACTTGGTGGTGAACTGCGTGACCGCGAGCAGCAGCATGCTGCACTGGGCGGCCACCATGGTGGAACCGTCGTTGAGCACTTTGCCGGCGGGCATACGACGGTTCATGGATGCCGTGAAGTTCTTGGCAGTGGTGCCGGCAACCATGATGCCCATGACGCCCATGGTGAAGTTGTAGAGCTTGTTGCACCAGTCGATGAGCGGCTGGGGCAGCGTGATGCCGACTACGCCGGGAAGGGTGGCAATGAGCAGAAAGATCGAAGAGGTGAGGACAATGGGCATGCACCCAAGGAATCCGTCCTTGATGGCCTGGAGGTAGATATTCCTTGAGATCTTCTCAAAGAACGGTTGATGCTTTTCGAGCATCTTTACGATGGCGTCCATAGAGCTCCTTTGCTGCTTGATGCGCGATGCACGTGGATGGAACTGGTCGTCGATGGATGGTCAGGACTGCCCGGAAACCTTCCTGTTTAAGGAAGGCATTGCGAAATGACAACGTTGTCATTTCGTTAATGACAACGTAAGACATTTTTGGAAGAGCAACAAGGATTTAGGGGTGAGTGGTCGATATTGTCCGGTAAACGGTTGATTTATCAGTCAGGCAGGTAGTGTATGCTAGAACGCAAAAAGCAAGCGATGCAAAACCGACTGGAGAAGCAGTGGCAACGATGGACAAGAAAAACGTCTCGATGAACGATGTGGCGATTGCCGCGGGTGTTTCTCTCAAGACGGTTTCGCGTGTGATCAACGAGCCCGATAGCGTGCGAGAGTCGACACGCGATAAGGTTCATTCGGCCATGGAGGCGCTCGGGTTTCGAGCCAACTTTGCCGCGCGTTCGCTCAAGTTGGGCCGTTACGGGTGCATCGGCGTCGTGCTGTTCCACTTGTCGGGCGGTGCCGTGGACATGATTGACGGTATCGCCGATGCCGCCGAAGAACGCGGCTTTGCGCTCACGATGATTAAGAAGCGCGCAGGGGAGAAGATGACCCTTGCCGATGCGGCGCGCAGGATGTCGCAGCTGCCTGTTGATGGCATGATCTTCAACCTGCGTCAGATGGTCGATGACTTTGATACCTTTGAGGCACCGAAGGACCTCAAGACGGTGATTATCACACCGATGGAACATCCTACCTGCTCCACCGTCAGTGACGACCAAGAGGGCGGCGCGCGCATGGCGTGCGAGTACTTCTTGGATCATGGTCACAAGAACGTGTATTTCGTTTCGGGTAAGAAAGAGTCGCTGTCGAGCCAGTGCCGTATGAAAGGTTGGCGTGCGGCACTCGAGGCGCGTGGCATTGAGCCGCCCGAGCCTCTGCAAGGCGATTGGAATGCGGATAGTGGCTATGCCGCGGGCCTTGTGCTTGCCGATAAGCCCGATTGCACGGCGGTCCTCGCTGCTAACGACTACATGGCAAACGGCGTGATGATGGCTCTACGTGACAAAGGGCTCAGTGTGCCCGACGACGTGTCCGTGATCGGCTTCGACGATGAGCTCTACAAGACGATTCCCAACTCGATTCTGACGTCGGTGAAGTTTCGCCACCGCGAGCTGGGCATCCGTGCGCTTAACGAGGTCGTCGCAGGTCTGGAAGCCCCGAGCTCCAGAAGCCGTACGCTCGTCTCGGGCGTGTTGGTCGAGCGTTCCAGCGTAAGGGATCTGCGGGCGTAGACGTGCTCGGCCTGCTCGTCTAAATCTGTAACAGGTGGGACCCGAAAACTCGGCTAGATGTTACAGATTTAGACAATTCGGCCCGGCTTATTCCGTTTGTCTCGATCTGTAACAGTTAGGGGTGAAATGACCAGCCAGATGTTACAGATCTAGATTGATTGGATTGACCCATCTGTTTGTCTCGATCTGTAACATCTAAGCGGTCAAAAGCGGTCTACATGTTACAGATTGAGATTTTCGGCTTGGCCTGTGCGTTCATCTCGATCTGTAACAGCTAGGACCGAAAAACTCGGCTAGATGTTACAGATTGAGATGAACAGGAGGACGGGTGCGGTCTAAACAAAATGGCCCGCGCATCACACATGAACTGCACCCCAAAACTTGGACGGCTTAAATAAGAACTACGCCGCAAGGGACTGGCTCCGGAACTCCTCCGGGGTCAGTCCCTTCAGTTTAACCTGGCGCCTCCTCGTGTTCCAATGGACCACGAAGTCGTCGAGGTCCGCCTTGAAGGACTCGAAGTCCGGCCACGTCCTTCCACGGAAGAACTCGTCCTTGATGTGGCCGAAGACCTGCTCGGTGGCGCCGTTGTCGATGCAGTTGCCCTTTCTGGACATGCTCTGGACGATCCCGGCGTCCTTCAGCCTCCCGCACCATGCGGCGTGCTGGTACTGCCAGCCCATGTCGCTGTGGAGCACCGGCGTCGCGCCCTCGGGCATCTTCGCCAGCAGCCGGTCGAGCAGCTCGGCCTGCTGCGCCATGTCCGGGCTGGTCGACGTCGACCACGCGACTATCTCCTTGCTGCCGAAGTCGTAGACCGGCGCGAAGTAGGCCTTGCCCCAGGGCTGCTTGAACTCGGTGACGTCGGTGCCCATCTTCTCCCACGGCCCGTCGGCGGCGAAGTCGCGCCCGATGACGTTCTCGAAGGTCTTTCCGACCTTGCCCCTGTACGAGTTGTACCTGTGGTAGTCGGTCTCGCGGCGGATCCCGCAGCTGATGCCCATCTCGCGCATCATCTTCAGCGTCGTCTTGTAGGCTATGCGCACGCCCTGCTCGGCGCGCAGGCACATGGCGATCTGCCTGTGGCCGCACCCGTTGGCGGTGCGCGAGAATATCTCGGCGGCGGCCTCCCAGAGCTCGGGCCTGGTGGGAGCCTTCGGGTGCGACAGCGCGTAGTAGTAGCTCGACCTCGCCAGGCCGGCACACTCCAGCAGGCGCCCCAGCCCGTGCCCCTCTTCGCGCAGGACCCTCACGGCCTCGACCTTCGCCCTGGTCAGAGCCCGTCCCTCTCGACCAGGGCACGCAATTTTTTTAGGTAGGCCACCTCGGCCTCGAGCCTACGGCACCGCTCCTCGAGCTCCTCCTCGCGAGTCCGCGGCCTCGCCTTGGAACCCCTCGGCCGGCCCTTGGGCCTCGGGCGCAGGGCCTCCGCGCCGCCCCGGCGGTATAGCGCGCACCACTTCTTGAGCGACGACATCGACATTATGCCGAACGCCGCCATCGCCTCGGTCTTCGTCATGCCGCCGTCGACGACGGCGGAGGCGGCGGCGACCTTCTGCTCGTATGTGTACCTGCCCTGCTTTCCGTCCATGCGCAGCAGCACCTCGCTCCCGAATGCGCGGTATATCT